>NZ_JBJGZJ010000004.1:0-304210 GCF_054050435.1 Geodermatophilus sp. SYSU D01036
GGCTCTACGACTCCCCCTTCGACGGCATGGCCACCCTCGCCGCCGACCTCCCCGCCGACGTCGCCGCCGCCGGCTACGCCCTGGTGGACGCCCTCGCCCGGATGCTGAAGGCCGACGGCGATCCCCGGCCGCTCGGGCAGCTGCGCACCCTGGTCTACGCCGACCTGCTGCACCGCCCGTGGGAGACCGGCCACCCGCCGGTCACCGCCCACCTGCAGGTCATCGCCACGCTCAGCGCGCTGACCGGGCGCTCCCCGGAGGCGGGTGCGGTGAACGGGCTGCCGATCACCGCCGCCCACCTCCGCGAACTCCTGGCTCAGCTCGACGCCCTGGGCCTGCGCGTTCCCGAGGGCGGGTCGGTCACCCTCGCGCTGGTCGACGACGACGGCACGCTGCGCGCCACCACCACCCTCGACCAGCTCCGCCGGCTCGCCCGGGTCGGCTGCCCCGACCACCCGGACACGGACTGCGCGTGCGCGGTGCTCGACCGGCCCGAGCCGACCGACCGCTACGCACCCTCCGCGCCGCAGCGGCGGTTCGTGCACACCCGCGACCGCACCTGCCGCTTCCCCACCTGCGGCCAGCGCGTCGGCTGGGCCGATGCCGACCACGTCATCCCCCACGCCCACGGCGGCACCACCGACTGCGCCAACCTCTGCTGCCTGTGCCGCAGCCACCACCGCCTCAAGACCTTCGCCAAGGGCTGGCGCTTCCGGATGGGCGCCGACGGCACCCTCACCGTCACCACCCCGTCGGGCATCACCCGCACGACCCGGCCACCCGGCATGCGACCACCACCGCCGGCAGAGCCCGACCCACCGGTCGACCCCGGACCACCACCGACCGACCCGGCCGACGAACCCCCACCGTTCTGACCGACGTCACGGCCTCGGGCGCCGGCTCACCCGCACTGCGGGGAGCCGACGCCCGGGACGGTCGTGCCCGCGCGCGCTGGCTGCGACCGGGGTCAGGTCGCGAGCCGTCCGGCGCCGTTGCCGGCCGCGTCCGCCTCGACCGGGCTCGCCTCGGCCGCGCCCGGCGTCGTCGGCAGTCCCGAGGTGCGACCGACCACGAACTCGTCGATCTCGAGCCGCGCCACGCGCACGGTGCGCAGGTCCGTGCGTGCCACGGCCACCCGTCCCGCGGCCAGGCGTCCCACGGTGAGCGAGCCGACCGCGAGGCCACCCACCGCCGCCGAGCCGAGGGCCACCGCGCCGACCGCCAGCGCGCGCACCGCCAAGGCCCGCACCGCCACGGGGCCGATCACGCGCCCACGGGCCGCCCGCCCGCCGGCCCGGCGTCCACGGGCCGCGTAGCGACCGGCCCGGCGTCCGCGGGCCGCCTGCCCACCGACCACGCCTCCGCGGCGCACCCGCGTCACCTCTCGCGTCTGCATGGCTGCTCCCTCCGTCGGACGGATCCGCCCCGGACCCTGCACCCCCTGGCCGGGGAGGCGGAGGGGCGCAAGGCCCCGGGGACGGCGGGACCAAGGGCACGGGCGACGACGGTCAGACCGACGGCTCCGGCACCGCGCTCGTGACGGCGGGCTCCGCGACGGCCGCCCGCTGCGGGACCGGCTCGGGGTGCACCACCATGACCGGGCAGGGCGCGTGCACCGCGCAGTGCAGGGCCACCGAGCCGAGGACCATCCCGGCGACCCGGCTGCGGCTGCGGCTCCCGACGACGAGCAGCGCGGCGCCGTCCGCGTGCTGCACCAGCGCCTCCGCCGGGGACCCCTGCACCACCCGGATGTCGGTGCCCGCCACCGACCCGAGCACGTCGGCGACGAACGCCGTGACACGGCCGCGGGCGTGCTCCTCGGTCTCGGAGACCGGCGGCGCGGTGATCGCGTACAGGTCGCTCCAGTAGGCCGCCGGTTGGTAGGCGGCGACCACCTCGAGCCGCGCGCCGAGGCGCCCGGCCTCCTCCGCGGCGCGGGCGAGGGCGACACGGGACGTCGCCGAGTCGTCCACGCCGACGACGACGCGCGGCGGGGGCTCGACAGCTCCCGGGTGCACGACGACGACCGGGCACGGCGCGTGGGCGACGCAGTGCAGGGCCACCGAGCCCAGCAGCGTGCTGCGGACGCCGCCCCGGCCGCGGCTGCCGAGCACGAGGAGGTCCGCGCCCTCCGCCAGGGCGACCAGGTGCTCGGACGGCGCGCCCGCGGCCACCACGACGTCGGCCTGCACCTCGGCGGTGCCGGGCACGGCCGCCACGGCCGGGTCGCGGCGGACCTCCTCCACCAGCGCGCGGACCCGCTCCTCGGTGTCCCTGCGGATGGCGTCCAGCCGCCGGGTGTCGAGCAGGAACGGGTCGGTCCAGTAGAAGTCGACCGGGTAGGCGCTGGCCACCTCGAGCCGCGCCCCGGTGCGGGCGGCCACCGCCAGGCCCCAGCCGAGCGCGGTGCGCGCCCCCGGCGAGCCGTCCACGCCGACGACCACGCGGCCCGGCCTCGTCGCGTCGCTGGTCCCCTGCTGTGTCGTCACCGGTCCGCCTCCGCTCCCTGCCCGGTCACCCGCCGGGCCCGTTCCGACCCTGCGCCGTCCGCCCGCGGGAGTCCGCGGGCCGACGTCCCCGCGTCCGGGGACCTTCGTCCCGGCCGGGTCCACCGGCCCTGCCGCACGACGCCGACGGGCCCTGACCGCAGCGGCGGCAGCGGTCGACGCTGGCCGCGTGACCTCGCTGCTGCCCCCTCGCCCGCGTCCCTCCCGGCCGACCGCCGCCGACCTGGCCCGGGAGGTGCGCGACGTCGTCACCGACCTGCCCCTCTTCGTCGCCGCTCCGCTGCTGCGTCCGTGGCACCGGCGCTGGGGCGCCACCGCGGCGGAGGTGGCCGCGCCGATGCCCGGGGACGACCTGGAGCCGCGGGCGCAGTACCGCTGCACGCGGGCGATCACCGTCGGCGCGCCGCCGGAGGAGGTGTGGCCCTGGCTGGTGCAGGTCGGGTGCCTGCGCGCCGGCTGGTACGCCGACGACCTCCTCGACCACCTCGGCCACCCGAGCGCGCGGCAGGTCGTGCCGGAACTGCAGGACCTGCACCGGGGCCTGTGGCTGCCGATGTCGCCGCGCCCCACCGAGCGGACGGCGTTCGTCGTCGAGTCGTTCGAGGCGCCCCGGGAGATGCTCTGGCGGACGCCGACGAGCACCTGGGCCTGGCGGCTGGTCCCGTTGGAGGGCGGGCGCACGCGCCTGGTGACCCGGTTGCGGACCCGCTACGACTGGCACCGGCCGGACACCGTCGTCGGCGTCCTGCTCATGGAGCTGGGCGACTTCCCGATGATGCGGCGGATGCTGCGCGGCATCCGCGACCGGGCCGAGGCCGCGCACCGCGAGGACCCCCGGTGAGGACCGGGCCGGCGCTGCGCCGCACCGCCACGCTGGCGGTGCCGGTGGCGGTGCCGTCGACGATGGCGGCCGTCTTCTCGGTCCTGCGCCGCCGGCTGCCGCCGCGCGCGGCCTACGCCGCCGGGTTCGCCGTGTACTGGTTCGGCTGGTGCGGCGCCTTCCCGCTCTGGGTGCTCGGCCCCCGTGGCGCCGTCCGTGCCCTGCGCAGCGGCCGGCGTCCCGGACCGCTCGACGTCGCCCTCCTCGCGGTCCCCGTGGCCGGTTCGGTGAGCGCCGAGCTGTGGCCGCACCGGCACCTCGTCGACCGCGAGGTGGCGGCGGTCATGGTCACGACGGCGACGGTCAACGCCGTCGGCGAGGAGCTGCTGTGGCGCGGGACGTTCCTGGGCGTCGTCCGGGACGACGTCGTCCGCGGTGCCCTGTGGCCGCTGGCCGGCTTCACCCTCTGGCACCTGGCACCCCAGCTGGTCCACCCCTCCGCCCGGGGACGGCTGCCCTTCCTCGCTGCCGACGGGGTGGTCGGCGCCGTCTCGACCGCCGTCGCGTGGCGGACCGGCGGCCTGCGCGGCGTCGTGCTGCCTCACCTGCTCACCGACGCCTGCGGCGTGCGCGCCGCCCGCGTCTGGCTCGGCCGCTGAGGCGCCCGGGGCTCAGACCGTGCCGCCGCTCCCGGGTGGGCCGAAGGCGGCCGGCGGCACGTCCCACGGTCCCCGCAGGCGGCCGCAGCGACGGCACACCTGCTGGTCCGGACCCTCGGAGCGCTCGTCGGGCGGGTGGCGGCGCGTCCAGTCGTGCAGGCCCACCAGGCAGGTCAGGGGCTTGCGGCGCCCCCGGGGCGTCGTCACGGCGCAGCCGTCCCCTCCCCGGCGGGCAGTGCCGCGACGGGACGGTGCGAGCGGCGCTCGGCCCGGTCGCGGATGCCGTGCAGCATCCGCCGGGTCATCACCAGCGTCACCGGCTCCATCACCCGCCCGGCGAGCCGGGCGCCCAGCCGGGGGTCGACCACCGTGCGGGACCGGGCCAGCAGCCGGCAGCCGCCCGCCGCCTCCCGCACGACATGGAAGGACCAGACGCCGTCCCAGGGGTGCTCCGGCGGCGCCTGGCGCAGCACCAGCGCCCGCGGCGGGTCGACCTGCGCGACCCGGAAGGCGTAGCCGTCCCGCAGCGGCCCCCAGCCCTCGGGGACGACGACGACCCGGTCGCCGACGGCGAGGTGCTGCCACTCCTCGCGGACCTCGTCGGCGGTGTGGATGTCCAGGCCGACCAGGTTCTCGAGCCAGTCGTAGCTGTACATGCCGCCGCGGCCCTGCCCCATCTGGACCAGCCACGCCCAGACCTCCTCGGCGGGCGCGGCGACGGACACCCCCAGGGTGGTCTGCTCGGCCGGCCCGGGGACGAGTTCGTCCCCCGGGAGGACACCGGACACCTCGCCGGGCGTGGCTCCCCAGTCGCGGTGGCGGTGCACGTGGTCCAGACCGGCGGCCCCGGCGGCGGCCAGCAGGAGGCCGCGCAGCACGGTCCTCACCTCCCCGGCAGGAGGTCGAGGTCGAGATCGGCGAGGGCCATCTCGCCGTAGCGGTCGTCCCCCTCGGGCAGGTGCCAGACGGCCGAGACGGCGGTCGGGGCGGGCCGGCCTCCCCGGACCGTCCACCCGGTCACGGGGGTGCTCCACGGCGTCCGCACCGGACCGCCGGGCAGGTCCGCCCAGCGGTCCTCGGTCCAGAAGTCCAGGGGCCGGCCCGACCCGTCGAGGGCAACCACCGCGCTGACGGTGCGCCCGGCGTCGGTCACCGAGACGGCGAAGCGATCCTCGCCGCGGTCCTCCCACCCGGTGCGGGGGTGCAGCAGCATCGCCGGGGCCAGCAGGACGGCGTCGTTCAGCCAGGTGACGAGCTCCCCGGCGTCGAACGCCGGCCCCGACCCGTCGGCCACGGTCACCAGGCCGAGCGCCTTGCCGAGCATCCGCCCGTGGCCCGCGCGGTAGGTGTCCCAGCCCCACATCGGCAGGACACCGCCGACCAGCAGCCGCATCCGGTAGAGGCGGGCCACCTCGGCCGCCGTGTCGACCTGCCACGAGTCGGCGGCCATCCACGACCCCCCGGGCCGCAGCCGGAACCTGCCGGTGAAGTGGGCCCGCAACGACCGGGGGCGCGGCCGGCCGAGCACGCCCATCGCCTCCAGGTAGCGGACCGCGGCGGACGGCAGGCCGGCGAGGTCGTCCTGCGTCACCGGCGCGGGATCCACCGGCCCGGCGCGCAGGCCCGCGGCGGCGACCCGCCGGGTGAAGGCGGACGGCGGCCGGGCCGTCGTGCGCGGCCGGTCAGACGTGGACGTGCTCATGCGGTACCTCGCTCGGGGGGACGGGACGGGCGGCGGGCACGGCGCGCAGCAGCCGGGTGAGCAGCCACGCCCCGACGGCGCCGAGGACGCCGAAGCCCGCGATCGGGCCGACGACCTGCGCGGTGTTGCCGGCCGCGGTGAAGACGGTGTCGTGGGCGTACAGCCCGCTGCCCGCCAGCTCGGCGGGCTGCCCCCGCGGGGTGACCACCCGCACCGGTTCCCCGGTGGGGCGCCGGACCAGCCCGGTCGCGGCGGCCACGGCCGCGAGGGCCGCGACCAGCCCGGGCAGCCGGCGGAGTCTCGTCCTCACGGCGCGCTCCTCGTCGTCGCGGTGCCCGGTGCGGGAGGAGGCCGACGCTAGGGAGGCGCGGACCGGGGTGGGTCGGAGCGAAGGGCACCCGGAGTCGGGACCTAGGTCCCCCGCGCCGTCGGCCGGCGGTCCCGAGGATCGGGGGGACCCGCGTCCCTCCGGAGAGGCTCCCCATGACCGCGCTCGACACCCCGGCTCCCGCCTCCGCGGAGGACCTGGCCCTCGACCTGCGCTGGTGGGCGGCGGCCAACCACCTGACCGCCGCGCAGATCTACCTGCGGGCCAACCCGCTGCTGCGCGAGCCGCTGCGGCCCGAGCACGTCAAGCCGCGGCTGCTGGGCCACTGGGGCACGAGCCCCGGCCTGACCATGCTGCACGCGCTGCTCAACCGGCTGATCCGGCGCACCGGGCAGCAGGTCCTGGTGGTCACCGGCCCCGGGCACGGCGGCCCGGCCGTGCTCGCCGGCGCCTACCTCGACGGCACCTACAGCGAGGTCCACCCCGAGGTGTCGCGGGACCTCGCCGGGCTCACCCGGCTGGTGCGGCAGTTCTCCACGCCCGGCGGGGTGAGCAGCCACGCCGGGCCGCACATCCCGGGCAGCATCCACGAGGGCGGGGAGCTGGGGTACGCGCTGCTGCACGCCGCCGGCGCCGCCTTCGACGACCCCGACCTGCTGGTGGCCTGCGTGGTCGGCGACGGCGAGGCCGAGACCGGGCCGCTGGCGGCGTCCTGGCGGCTGCCGGCCTTCCTCGACCCGCGCCGCGACGGCGCCGTGCTGCCGGTGCTGCACGTCAACGGCTACAAGATCTCCGGGCCGACCGTCCTCGGCCGCTCGTCCGACGAGGACGTGTGCGGCTACCTGCGCAGCCAGGGCTGGGACCCGGTCGTCGTCGCCGGGGACGACCCCGCCCGCGTCTTCGCCGACCTCGACGCCGCCCTGGCCGACGCGCACGCCCGCATCCGCGCGGTCCAGGACGCCGCCCGCTCCGGGCAGGAGCAGGGGACGCCGCGCTGGCCGGCCGTCGTCCTGCGGACCCCCAAGGGATGGACCGGGCCGCGCGCGGTCGACGGCGTGCCGGTCGAGGGCACGTGGCGCTCCCACCAGGTGCCGCTGGCCGGCGTGCGCGAGAACCCCGAGCACCTCGCCCGGCTGGAGGCGTGGCTGCGCTCCTACCGCGCCGACGAGGACTTCGACGCCGACGGCCGGCTGGTGCCCGAGCTGGCGGCCCTGACCCCGCCCGGGGACCTGCGGATCTCCGCCTCGCCGCGCGCCGGCGGGCCGCGGTTCCGGGTCCGGCCCCTGCCGCTGCCCGACCTCGCCGACCACGCGCTGCCCGTCCCCTCCCCCGGCGTGCTGCACCACGAGACCACCCGCCCGCTCGGCACGTACCTGCGGGACCTGTTCGTCCGCACCGCCCGGGCCGACGGCGGCGGCGACTTCCGGCTGTTCTCGCCCGACGAGACGGTGAGCAACCGGCTGGGCGCCGTCCTCGAGGTCACCGAGCGCTGCACGCAGCTGCCGGTGCTGCCCGGCGACGAGGCGCTGGGCCCGCACGGGCGGGTGATGGAGGTGCTCAGCGAGCACCTGTGCGAGGGCTGGCTGGAGGGCTACACGCTCACCGGGCGGCACGGCCTGTTCGCGACCTACGAGGCGTTCGCGATGGTGAGCGCCTCGATGGTCGTGCAGCACGCGAAGTGGCTGCAGCAGTCGGCGCTGGAGCCCGGCCGCCCGCCGGTGCCGTCGCTCAACGTGCTGCTGACCAGCACGACGTGGCGCAACGACCACAACGGCTTCTCCCACCAGGGCCCCGGCCTCATCGACACCGTGGCGCCGCTGGCGCCCGAGGTCACCCGCATCTGGTTCCCGCCGGACGCCAACAGCACGCTGGTCGTCGCCGAGGAGTGCCTGACCAGCCGGAACCGGGTCAACCTGGTCGTCGTCGACAAGCAGCGGCACCTGCAGTACCTCGACCTGGAGCAGGCGCGGACGCTCGTCTCCGCCGGCGGCGCGGTGTGGGAGTGGGCCGGCACCGAGGAGCCCGACCGGGCCCGTACCGACCTGCCCGACGTCGTCCTCTGCGCCATCGGCGACGTGCCGACGCAGGAGGTCCTGGCCGCCGCCCAGCTGCTGCGCGAGCACGTGCCGCACCTGCGGGTGCGCGTGGTGAACGTGGTGGACCTGCTCGGCCTGCTCCCGCCCGGCGAGCACCCCGCGGCCCTCACCTCCCAGCGGTTCGCCGACCTGTTCACCGACACCGTCGACGTCGTCGTCGCCTTCCACGGCCACCCGCGGGCGATCCACCCGCTGCTGCACGGCCGGCCCGACATCGACCGGTTCCACGTCCGCGGCTTCACCGAGCACGGCACCACGACGACGCCGTTCGACATGGTCGTGCTCAACCGCATGAGCCGCTACGACCTCGTGCTGGAGGCGCTGCGCCGCTCGCGCCGGGTGCCCGAGGGCGGCGACACGCTCGCCCGGCTGTGCCACGAGCAGCTGCGCCGGCACCGCGAGTACGTCGTCGAGGCGCTCGAGGACCTGCCCGAGGTGCGCGACTGGACCTGGTCCCCCGGCCCGGCCTGACCGGCGGCACGCCGGCTCCCCGGCGGACCCGCCACCGGACCGGCGGGGTCGCGCGCCGGCGCCGTCAGTCCCGGCGCCCGAGGAGGCGGAGGCCCAGCACGGCGAGGACCGGGACGAGCGCGCCGGCGAGGGCCGCGGCGACCTCGGGCAGGGCGAGCGCCTCGGTGCCCAGGAGCTGCTGCAGCGGCGGCGCGTACACGGCCGCCACCAGCAGCACCGCGCTGCACGCGACCGCCACCGGCAGCCAGCGGCCCGCGCGGCCGGACCGCCAGGCCCCGGCCGGCCGCGTCACCAGGGCGACGGCCAGCTGCCCGGCGGTCAGGCAGACGAACAGCTCGGTCTGCCACGGGCCACCCCCGGCGCGCGCGACCACCGCCACCAGCAGGCTGCTCGCCGCCACCGCCGCCCCGACGACGGCCACCCGGACGCCCAGCACCCGGTCGAGCACCCCCGCCGACGGCCGGCGCGGCGGACGGGCGAGCACGTCGGGCGCGGCCGGCTCGCTGCCCATGGCCACCCCGACCGGGCCGTGGGTGAGCAGGTTGACCCACAGCACCTGGGCCGGCAGCAGCGGCAGCGCGAGGCCGACGAACGGGCCGAGCAGCATGACCAGCACCTCGCCGAGCCCGCCGGCCAGCCCGAAGCCCACGAAGCGGCGCACGTCGTCGTAGACCCGCCGCCCCTCGGCGACGGCCGCGGTGACCGTGGCCAGGCTGTCGTCGGCGAGCACGAGGTCGGCGGCCTGCTTGGCGACCTCGGTGCCACGCCGGCCCATCGCGACGCCGATGTCGGCCGCCCGCAGCGCCGGCGCGTCGTTGACGCCGTCGCCGGTCATGGCCACCACGTGGCCCGCGGCCTGCCACCCGGTGACGTGCCGCAGCTTGCCCTCCGGCTCGACCCGGGCGAGCACGGAGGTCCCGGCCGGGTGGGCGTCGTCGACCAGCCCGACCGCGCGGGCGACCGCCTCCGCGGTGCCGGCGTGGTCCCCGGTCACCAGCACGGGGCGGATGCCGGCGCGGTGGCAGGACGCGATGGCGGCCGCGGCCTCCGGGCGGACCGGGTCGGCGAGGGCCACCACCCCGAGGAGGACGCCGTCCTGCGCGACCGCCAGCAGCCGGGCGCCCTCCGCCGCCCACGCCGCCGCCACCTCCTCGGCCGCCGCGGCGCCGGGCAGGCCGGGCAGCACCGCCTCCGGCGCGCCCTTGACCACCACCGTGGTCCCGCCGGCGGGCGTGCGGTGCGTGGTGGTCATCCGGCGGGTGACCGCGTCGAAGGGCTCCTCCGCCAGCCGCGGCTGCGCCGCGCGGACCGCCGCGACGTCGACCCCGGCGGCCACGGCGGCGCGGACCAGGGCGGTCTCGGTGTCCGCGGTCCCCGCGGTGCCCGCCGCGCCGGCGCCGGTCGGGTCGGCGTCGTTGCACAGGGCGGCGGCCTCCAGCAGCGCGCGGGCCGACCGCGGCAGCGGGCCGCGCGAGAGCGCGCACGGCCCGTCGGCCGGGGTCCAGACCCGCTCGGCCACCATCGCCCCGGCGGTGAGGGTGCCGGTCTTGTCCGTGGCCAGCAGGGTGACCGAGCCGAGGGTCTCGACGGCGGGCAGCGACCGCACCACCGCGCCCCGCCGGCTCATCCTGGTCGCCCCGCCGGCCAGGGCCAGCGCCACGACGGCGGGCAGCGACTCGGGCACCGCGGCGACGGCCAGCGCGACCGCCGCGACGACCGTCGTCTCCCACGGCTGGCCGCGGAGCAGCCCCGAGGCCACGAACAGCAGGCAGGCGACGGCCACCGCCAGCGAGATCTGCCGGCCCAGCCGGGACAGCCGCCGCTGCAGCGGGGTCAGCGGCGACCGGCGGTCGACGAGGGCGGCGACCCGGCCGACCACGCTCGCCGCCCCCGTGGCGACGACGACGGCCTCGCCGGTGCCGCGGACGACGGTCGTGCCGGCGTGCACCATCCCCGACCGGTCCCCCAGCGGGGCGCCGGCGGGCGAGACGGCGTCGGCGGTCCGGTCCGCCGGCAGCGACTCGCCGGTCAGCGGGGACTCGTCGACCTGCAGCCGGGTGCTCCGCAGCAGGCGCGCGTCGGCGCCGACGACGTCCCCCGCGGCCAGCCGCAGCACGTCCCCGCGCACGAGGTCCCGGGTCGGCACCCACACGTCCCGCCCGCCGCGCACCACCCGGGCCGACGGCGCGACCAGCTCCGACAGCGCGGCCACCGCGCGCAGTGCCCGCCGCTCCTGCACCACCCCGAGGGTGGTGTTGACGACGACCACCAGCCCGATGACCGCCGTGTCGACGAGGTCGCCGACGGCCGCGGTCAGCACCGCGGCGGCGAGCAGGACCAGGATGAGCGTGTCGCGCAGCTGGGCGAGCACCGAGCGCAGCAGGGACACCGGCGGCTCGGCCGCCACCTCGTTGGGCCCGTCGGCTGCCAGCCGCGCCGCCGCCTCCGCGTCGGGCAGGCCGGTCGCCGGGTCGACGCCGGCGCGGGCGGCGACCTCCTCCGCCGGCAGGGTCCACGGCCCGGGCCCGTCCCAGCCGGAGCCGGTCGCGGAGGGCCGGGTGCGGGTGGGGGCCGCCGGGGCCGGCGTCGGGGTCCTCACCCCGGGAGCCTCCGTGCGGCGGCGACGGACTCCCCAGGGCCGGAGGTCCCGCGGCCGGTGCCGTCCGTCCCCCGCACCCACCTCGTGCCGCAGGTCCCGCGGGAGGAGGACCTGCGGCCCCGGTGCCCCCGGGTCCCGCCGGTCGAGAGTGGGAACGGTCCCACGCCGCCGACGACGGGGAGGAACCGTGACCTCCGTGACCGAGCCCCGGCCCGCCACGGCCGGGACCGCCGCCGTGGCGTCCCTGGTGGACCTGGACGCCCGCGACGTCGACCGCGCCGGCACCGAGGGCGCCGCCCTCGGCTGGCTCCTCCGCGCCGGCCTGCCCGTCCCCGGCGGCTTCGTCGTCCTCGCCGGGGGGCTGCACGCGTCGCTGGTGGCCGCGGGCCTCGACCGCGACGTGACCCTGCTGCACGGCCAGGCCCTCGGCGCGGTCCGGGCGCAGGCCGCGCCCTGGCTCGGCGACCGGCTCGCCGCCGCGTGCGCGCGGCTGCAGGACCTCGTCCGCCGGGCCGGGACCGCCCCCGGCCTGGCCGACGCCGTCGCCGCCGCCTACGCCGCCCTCGGGGACGACGTCCCGGTCACGGTGCGCTCCTCCGCCGTGGGCGAGGACGGCGGGGAGCAGGCCTCCGCGGGAGCGGGCGCCGGCCCCTCCGCCGTGCGGGGCGCCGCAGCGGTCGTGTCGGCCGTCGTCGAGTCCTGGGCGTCGCTGTTCGGCCCGCGGCCGGTCGCCGCCCGCGCCCGGTGCGGCATCGACGGGGTGCCCGCACCGGCCGTCGTCGTGCAGCGCACGGTGCCCGCCCGCCGCTCGGGCGTGGCCTGCACCGCCGACCCCCTGAGCGGCCGCCGCGACCGGGTGGTCGTGGAGGCGGCGCGGGTCCCGGGCGGTGCGGCCGGCGGGGCCGGACCCGACACCTACGTCCTCGACGCGGAGGGCCGCCGGCTGCTCGGCGTGCAGCACGGCGGGCACGGCAGCGGCCCCGCACCCCGCGGCGCGCAGCCGGTGCTCACCCCCGCCGAGGCGCAGGAGGTGGCCGCGCTCGCGCTGCGGGTGCACCGGCTCACCGGGATGCCGCAGCGCGTCGAGTGGGCCGCCGACGACGAGGGCCCCTGGCTGCTCCGGACCCGGCCGGCCGGCCACGGGCCGCCGCCCGCGCCCGCGGCCGCCCCCGCCGGGGAGGGTGCGACCGAGCCCACCGCGACCGGGCTGACCGTGGTCCTCGACGACCCCGGCCGGGCCGGGGAGGTGGCGGCGCTGCCGGTCGACGGCGTCGGCCTGCTGCGCGCCGAGCCGCTGCTGGTCCGCGCGCTCGGCGGCACCCACCCGGCCGAGGCCCTGGCGCGGGGCCGTCCGGAGGAGGTGGTGGACGCGCTCGCCGACGGCATCGGCCGCGTCGCCCGGGCCCTCGCCCCCCGGCCGGTCCTCTACCGGACCGCGGACCTGCGCAGCGACGAGTTGCGCCGGCTCGCCGGCGGGGAGGCGCACGAGCCGGTCGAGGCGAACCCGCTGCTCGGCCTGCGCGGCTGCGCCCGGTACCTCGCCGACCCGGCGCTGTTCCGGCTCGAGCTCGCCGCGCTGGCGCGGGTGCACGAGGAGTGCCCCAGGCTCGGCCTCCTGCTGCCGATCGTCCGCACCGGCGCCGAGCTGGAGCGCACCCTGGCCCTGGTCGACGCCAGCCCGCTCGGCCGCCGGCACGGGATGGCCCGGTGGGTGACGGCCGCCGTCCCGTCGGCCGTGCACTGGCTGCCGGCCTACGTCGCGATGGGGATCGGCGGCGTGGCCGTCGACGGCGACGGGCTGACCCGGCTGGTGCTCGGGGACGACCGCGACCCGGCCGGCGTCGCCGACCCCGCCGTGCTGGCCGCGGTCGCGGAGGTCGCCGGCACCGCCCACCGGCTCGGGATCCCGTCCTCGTTCTGCGGCCGGGACCCCACGGAGCACCCCGGCCTCCTCGACTCCCTGGTCCGCGCCGGCGTCACCTCGGTCGCCGTCGCACCGGCCGCCGTCGCGGCCACCCGCCGCGGGCTGGCCCGGGCCGAGCGCCGGGTGCTGCTGGAGGCGGCGCTGGCCCCGCGCGACGGGGAGCCCCGGTGACCGCCGACCCGGCGGCGGCCGCCGCGGTGGACCTGCGCCCCGTCGTGGCCGGCGTCGACGGGTCGCGGGACGCGCTCGCCGCGGCCCGGTTGGCCGCGCGCGAGGCGCACGACCGGGGGACGACGCTGCTGCTGGTGCTCGCCGTCCCCGGCCCCGACGGCGGGACCCGCCCGCCGGACCGGGTGCTCGACGCGATCGAGGTGCTCCGCACCGCGTGCGGCCTGGTGCTCGACGCCACCGCGGCGGAGCTGCGCCGCTCCTGCCCCGGGCTCACGGTCACCCCCCGGCTCGTCGACGGCGACGCGGTCCAGGTCCTGCGCGACGCCGCGGCCGGCGCCCAGCTGCTGTGCCTGGGCACCTCCGGCTCGGGCAGCGCGCGCGACCTCTTGCTGGGCTCCACCGCGGCCGCCGTCCTCCGCGCGGCTCCCTGCCCGGTCGCCGTCGTCCCGCTGCGCAGCCGCTGGTCCGGCGGCGGCCGCAGCGGCGTGGTGGCCGGCCTCGACGGCGGCCCCGGGTCCGCGGCGGTGCTCGCCGAGGCCCTGCACGCGGCGGCGCTGCGCGGCACCGGCGTGCTGGCCGTGCACGCGTGGGCGCGCGGGTCGGTGCTCCCCCTGTCCGCCTCCGACCGCCTGGTCCACGACGAGGCCGCGCAGCGCCGGGCCGAGGTCCTCCTCGACGACCTGCTGGCCCGCGCGGGAGCGGTCCGCGAGCGGTGGCCGGACGTGCCCGTGCGCAGGGTCGTGCGCCAGGGCCGGGCCGCGGAGACCCTGCTGGCCGCCGCGCTCCCCGCCGAGCTGCTGGTGATGGGGCACCGCCGGCACGGGCTGCTGGGGCGGCCGCTGCGCTCGGTCACCTCCGCGGTGGTGCACTCCGCCGGCTGCCCGGTGCTGGTGGTGCCGCTGCCCCCGCCGGCCGGGGCGGACGCCGTCGCCGGCTGACCGGTCCCGGCCTCAGCGGTCCCGCTGGACGGCGGCGACCAGCTCGGCGGCCACCTCGCGCAGCTTGCGGTTCCGGCGCTGCGACTGGCTCGCCAGCATCGCGAACGCCTCGTCCCCGGTGCAGCCGTGCCGGCCCATGAGCACGCCCTTCGCCTGCTCGATGACCGCCCGCGACTGCATCGCCCGGCGCAGGTGGCGGCTGAGCTCCTCGGCCCCGGCACGGGTCGCGGCGTGGACGACGGCGCCCGCGGCGAACCGCGCGAACGTGCGCGCCGTCTCGAGGGCCGCGTCGTCGAAGGTCCCGCCGTCGGTGCGGTACAGGTTGAGGGAGCCGACCACCCGGTGGTCGATGGGCATGCCGACCGACAGGACCCCCGTGACGCCGTGGCGGCGGGCCAGCGCCGCGAAGTCGCGGTAGCCCGCCTCGGTGGCGGTGTCCGGGATCGTGACCGTGGACCCGCTCACGGCCGCGTCCGTGCAGGGACCGAAGCCCGCGTCGTACTGCCGCTCGTCCAGCTCGGCCGCCGCCGGTCCGGTCACGCCGACGGTGACCGCACCGGCCGAGCGCACCAGCGTCACCGAGGCCTGCGCGGTCCCGGCGAGGCTCGCGACGGCCAGCTGCGCGACCCGGGTCAGCGTCGCGGTCAGCGACGAGGGGTCCAGCCCGACGCGACTGAGCTCCAGCAGGGCGTCCTGGAGGTCGAGCCGCGCGCGCGGGGCGTCGGCGGGCATCCCGGTCACTCCGTCCGTCGGAGGCGCCCCAGTCCACGCGCCCGGCGGTCGCGGCCGCAGTGCCGAACGTCCCGCGCGCCAGGGCCGGTCAGCCGCCGCGCGCCCGGTGCGGTGGGGCGCACGCTCGGCGCGTGCCCCGGACCGTCGTCCTCCAGCTCGTCGCGCTGCTCGGCGTCGCCGTCGCGATCGTCGACGCGCTGCGCGGCTCCGACGGCGACCTCCTCCTGCTGCTGGGCGCCGTGGCGCTCGTGCAGCTGGCCGCGCTCGCGGCCCGCGCCCGCGGCCGCTCGGCGGTCGCGCTGCGGCCGGACCTCGCCGGGTGGCTGCACCAGCAGGCGGCGGCGACCGGTGAACCGGTGGAGCGCCTGGCCGACCGGTGCGTCGCCGCCTACCGGGCGGGCCTGACCGGGACGCCGGCCGAGCGGTCGTGACCACCGCGACGGGCCGGGCGCCGGCCGCGACCGCCGTCCTCCGGCTGACCGCGGGCACGCCCGCCCCGCCCGGGCAGCTCGGCGGCAAGGGCGCGTCGCTGGACCGCCTCGTGCAGCGCGGCACCCCGGTCCCGCCGACCGCGGTGGTGACCGCGGACGCCTACCGCACCGTGGCCGCCGACCCCCGCCTGGCCGCGTTCCTCGACACCCTGCGCTCCGGGCCGCCGGTGCCGGCCGACGAGGTCGACGCCGCCTTCCGGGCCGTGCCGGTCCCGCCCGCGCTGGCCCGCGCCGTCGTCGCCGCCGCCCGCGAGGTCGCGGCCGGGCGGCCCCTGGCGGTGCGCTCCTCGGCGACGGTCGAGGACATGGCCGCGGCCTCGTTCGCCGGCCAGTACCGCTCGTCGCTCGACGTCGACCCGGAGGCGGTCCTCGACGCCGTCCGGCTCACCTGGGCCTCGCTGTGGCACCCCGCCCCCGTCGCCTACCGGCGGGCGTGGGGCATCCCCGACGAGGACGTCGCGATGCCCGCGGTGCTCATGCGGATGGTGCCCGCCCGCTCGGCCGGCGTCGTGTTCACCGTCGACCCCGGCGGCGCCGCCGACCGGGTGCGGGTGGAGGCGGTGCAGGGGCTCGGCGAGGCGCTGGTCTCCGGCGCGCGCACCCCGGAGGTGTTCCTGCTGCCGCGCGGCGGCGACCCGGACCCCGGCCTCCCCGTCGCGGTGCGCGAGGCGGCCGCGCTGGCCCTGCGGGTGGAGCGGGACGAGGGCCGGCCCCAGGACGTCGAGTGGGCGTGGGACGGCACCCGGACCTGGGTGGTCCAGGCCCGCCCGATCACCACCGGGCCCGCGCGCACCGACGACGGCTGCGACACCCCGCCCGACGACGACGAGCTCACCACCGAGGGCATCGGCGAGACGCTGCCGGGCCTGCTGCCGCCGCTGGTGTGGGACGTCGCCTCGTTCCTCGTCGAGGAGGCGCTGCGCGAGGTCCTCGGCCGGCTGTGGGGGCTGCCGGCGGACCGGACCGGCCCGCACGAGCTGGTGCGCCGGGTCCGCGGCCGGGCCGCCCTCGACCTGGACCTCATGCGGGCCGCGGCCCGGGCGGTGCCCGGCGGCTCCGAGGCCGAGCTGGAGCGGCAGTACCTCGGCGCGCCGGTCTCCGGCGCCGAGGAGGGGAAGCGGGCCCCGTGGTGGCGCACCGCCCGGCTGCAGCTGCGCGCCGGCACCGCCCGCCGCCGCGCGGCCGTGGAGGCCGGCGTCGTCCTGGGCGCCGCCGACGAGGCCCTCACCGACCCACCCGCGCTCGAGGACCTCGACGATGGCGCGCTGCTCGCCTACCGCCGGCGGCTGGTCGACCTCGGCGCCCGCGCGACGACCGTCGAGCTCGCCGTCGCCTCCGCCGCCGTCGCCGCCTACCGGGAGCTGGAGGCCCGCCTCGCCGGGCACCTCGGCGAGCAGGCCGCGGCGGCGTGGGCCCAGCGGGTGACCGCGGGCGGGGCGACCCGCCGCGACCGCTCGCCGGCGGCGTCCCGGTCGGTGTTCGCCGGCCCGACGTGGGCGGAGGCCGGGCAGGCGACCGTCCCCGCCCCGCCCTCGCGCCGGGAGGAGCGGGACGCCGCCCGCGCCGAGCTCGAGGAGGACCTGCGCAGCCGCCCGCGGTGGCGGCGGGTGCGCGTGCTCACCGGCCAGCTGGTCGACGTCCGCATGCACGTGCTGCGCCGGGAGGTCGGCGACGCCACCGCGGGGCTGGCCCGACGCGAGGCCGTCAAGGCCGCCGTCCTCGCCGTCGGCGGCGAGGTCCGCCGGGTGCACCTGGAGGCCGGACGCCGGCTGGCCGCCGCCGGGGTCCTGGCCCGGCCGGAGGACGTCGACCTGCTGCGCGACCGCGAGCTGGGCCCGGCCCTGGACGGCGCTCCCCCGCCGCCGGCCGAGCTGGCCCGCCGCCGCCGGTGGCTGGACCAGCGCGCCGCGGACCCGCCCCCGCCGCTGCGGTGGACCGGCGTGCCCGCGCCCGCCCCGGCCGCGGTGCCCCGCGGCGACCGGCTGTCCGGCTGGGCGGCGAGCCCGGGGCGGCACACCGGCCGGGCCCGCGTGCTCACCGAGCCGCGCCCGGAGCTGCTGGCCGAGGGCGAGGTGCTCGTGGCCGCCGCCACCGACGCCGGGTGGTCCCCGGTGTTCCTGCGCGCGGGCGCGATCGTCGTCGAGCGCGGCGGGCCGCTGTCGCACGCGGCGATCGTCGCCCGCGAGCTCGGGCTGCCGGCCGTGCTCAACCTGCCCGGCGCCGCGGTGGTGCTGGACGGGCGCACGGTCACCGTCGACGGCGACACCGGCACCGTGCTGCTGCACCCCGACGGGGACCCGGCGTGACCCCCCGCCGGGTCCGCGAGGACTGGTGGGACGACGCCGACGTCGACCGCGCCCAGATCTTCGTCCCGGCGATCATGGGTGCCGGGCTGCTCGTCTCGGGCGTCACCCTGCTCCGGGACGCGCTGCACGGCCGCCACCGGCGCGGCCGCGACCGCGAGACCGAGCTGCACGCCCGCGCCGCCGCGGCCTTCGTGCGAACCGGGGCCCCGCCGCACACCGCCCTCGCCGCCGGGCTGCGGCCGCGGGTGCACTACCTGCTCCTGACCCTCACCGCGGGCGGCCTCGCCGTCTACGGCGCCCGTGGCGCGACCAAGAACTACGCGCCGGAGACCGGCATGTTCGCCGGGACGGCGTGGCTCTACGCGCTGCTGCTGCTGCTCGTCGCCGGGCTCGGCGCGGTCGCCACCTGCGCGGCCGTCGCGCTGGTCACCTGGCCCGACCCGCCGGCCCGGCTGCGCCCGCTGCTGGCCGGCACGCCGCTCGGGCAGCGGCCCGGAGACCGCACCCGCCGCGGCGTGCTGCTGCTGGGCTGGGCCGCGGTGCTCACCACCGCCGCCGCGGTGCAGTTCGTCTTCACCACCGCGGGCGCGCCGCAGCTGCTGGCCGAGATCGACGACGAGGTCGGCCGCCGCAGCGACGCCCTGCTGCCGTGGGACCTGCTGGGCAGCGTGCCGGTCGCGGTCGGCCTGGCGGTGCTCGTCGGCCTCGTCGGCCGGCGCTGCGCGGTGTTCGCGCTCGGCCTGCTGGCCGTCACGGCCGCCGTCCTGGTCGCGCAGGCCGTGGTGGCCGACCGCCTGGAGCGGGCCCACCCCCCGGACGGTCCCCTGGCCGGGCTGACCGGGTCGCTGCCCAGCGCGCCGGTCGTGCAGGCCACCCTCCTCGCCGGCTTCCTGCCGCTGGCCGTCTACGCCCGCACCCGCCGCCGCGGGCCGGCCCTGGCGACGCTCGCCCTGACCGCCGCCGCGCTGGTGGTCGTCACCGTCGACGTGGTGCGCAGCCGCTCCTCGTGGCCCTCCGACGCCGTGGCCGGACTGCTGGCCGGCGCCGCCGTCGTGCTGGCGTCCTGGTGGGCGCTGGAACGGCCGCGCCTGCACCGCGGGTGTTCCGGCTGCCCGTGGGAGGCCCCGGCCGACGCCGCCGCGGGACCGGGCCTGCTCCCGCTGCGGCCGGACGAGGAGACCGCCGTCCGGCGGCTGGCGCGCGGCTGGCTGCTCGGCATGCTGACGCTGTTCACCACGCTGGCGCTCGTCGAGGGCCTGCCGACCAGCCCCGAGGGCGCGGCGATCGGGCCCTCCCTGAGCCGGTCCCTGCAGCTGGCGCTGCTCGGGCTCGCCGCCCTCGCGCTGCTGGTGTCGCTGCGGTGGCAGGCCGCCGGCGCGGCGATGGCCGCCGTCGCGGGCACCGGGCTGGCCGTCTTCGCCGCGACCACCTACCAGCCGTGGGTCAGCGTGCTGATCGGCGCGGCGTTCCTCCTGCCTGCGGTCGGCCTGTGGCTCGCGTGGCAGCACCGCCGCACGATGCGCTCGGTGGTGACCCTGGCGATGGTCACCGGGCTGCTGCTCGCCGGCACCACCGGGGCGGCCGCGGAGGTCCGAGACCGGCTCTTCGGGCCGCTGCACCCGCGCTCGGCGGAGCTCGCGCTGCCGGTCGAGTCCGTGGAGTGGGCCTGGTCGGGCGGGGTCACCGGGCGCGGCGCGAGGGTCGTGGCCCTGCTGGACCGGACGGACGCGCAGGAGGCCCGGCTGGTCGTCGTCCCCGAGGACGGCGGGCCCGCGGTCCGCTCCGCCGCGGTGGCCCCCTCGGCCGACGGCGTGGTGCGGCTCGCCGTCGGCGGGCTGACGCCGGCCACGGCCTACCGCTGGACCGTCGAGGTGGACGGCGACCCCGACGGCTCCCGCGGCACCGGGCGGTTCACCACGATGCCGGAGGGGCCGGCCTCGTTCACGCTCGCGGTCGCCTCGTGCGCGCGCACCGGCTCCAGCGGGGCGGTGTTCGACGCGATCCGCGCCGTCGACCCGCTGCTGTTCCTGCACACGGGCGACCTGCACTACTCCGCCGTCCGGCAGGACGACGTCGCACAGTTCGCGGAGCGGTACACCCGGGTGCTGACCGCGCCCGCCCAGGCGGCGCTGTACCGGGCGGTGCCCGTGGACTACGTGTGGAGCGACCACGACTACGCCGGCGAGTCCTCGGACGCCGGCTCCCCCGTCCGGGACGCCGCGCGCGCCGCCTACCGCGCGTACGTCCCGCACCACGTCCTCGCCGAGGGCGGTGGCGGGTCGATCGCGCACGCGTTCACCGTCGGGCGGGTGCGGGTCGTGGTGACCGACACCCGGTCGGAGCGGACGGCCACCTCGATGCTGGGCGCGCGGCAGCTGGCCTGGTTCGAGGAGGAGCTGGTGACCGCCGCCCGCACCCACGCCGCCGTCGTCTGGGTGAACCCGGAGCCCTGGGTGGCCCCGGACGAGCCCGGCCGCGACGACTGGGGTGGGTACGCCGCCGAGCGCCGGCACATCGCCGACACCCTCGCCGCGGCGGGCGTCGCGAACCTCGTCATGGTCAGCGGGGACGCGCACATGGTGGCCGTCGACGACGGCACGAACACCGACTTCAGCACCGCCGGCGGCGGCGGGTTCCCGCTGCTGCACGCGGCGGCGCTGGACTCGCCGGGCACCGTCAAGGGCGGCCCCTACAGCGAGGGCGCGTTCCCCGGTCCCGGGCAGTTCGGGACCGTGACCGTCACCGACGACGGCGGCGACACCGTCGGCGTCGAGCTCGCCGGCCGGGACTGGCGCGGGGACGTGCTGGTGTCCCTCAGCGTGACCCTGCCGGCGCCGGGGTGACCAGCGCGGCGAGCTGCTCGCGCAGCGCCGCGGTGAGGACCGGCAGGTCGGGCACCCGGTCGGGGTCGACCACCGCGGTCACCGTCAGGGTGCCGGCGTAGGACAGCGCGTCGAAGGAGACGGTGACGTTCCCGGCCTCGCCGGAGGCCACCGGCAGCACCTGCTCGACCGGCCGCCCGGCGAGGGCCAGCGGGGTGCGCGGTCCGGGCACGTTGCTGACCAGGGTGTGGAAGCGGTGCTGGTGGCGCAGCCACCAGCGGTAGGCGCCGGTCGCCGCGAGCAGCCCGAACAGCGACCCCAGGAGCGCGGTCAGCGGCGGGCCGGTGGCCGCGTTGCGGGCCCGCCGGACCGTGCCCGCGAACCGGCGCAGCCGCTCCTGCGGCTCCCCCCGGGAGGGGACGGCGACCACGAGCGGGGTGGTGGCGTTGCCGAGGTCGGTGAGCCCGGCCGCCCGCCGGCCGGTGACGACGACGGTCACCGCCACCGGGTCCACCGACTCGCCGCGGCCGGCCAGCAGCGCGCCGAGCGCGCCGGCGACGGCGACGAGCAGCGCGTCGTTCACCGTGCCCCCGGCCCGGTGCGCCGCCGCCCGCAGCGGCTCGAGCGGCACCTGCACCGCCGCCGTCCGCCGCCGGGGCCCGGTGCGCGCCAGCAGGCTGCACGGTGCCGCCCGGGCCGGGCGCAGGCCGCCGGCCGACCGGCCCGCGTCCCGCACCAGCCGGACCCCCTCCCGCAGCCGGGCCACGGCCCGGGCGCGGCGGCGCCAGGCGTCGGCCGCGAGGGACCGGTAGGGCGGCAGCGGCCGGGGCGGCGTGCGGTCGGGCGGCGGGCCGCCGTCGGCGAGGGAGGCCAGCAGCGCCAGCCCGCCGATCCCGTCGGCGAGCACGTGCGAGAGCACGACCACCACCGCGCTGTGCCCGCCGGGCAGGTCCGGGACGACGACGGCCGCCCAGCCCGGCCGGTCCGCCGGCAGCGGGGTGGCCACCAGCCCGGTGGCGAGGTCGAGCAGGTCCTGGTCGTCCCCGGGGCACGGCACGGTGCGGACGTGCGCCGCCGGCTCCGGGCGCGGCTCGTCCGCCCAGACCGGCCGGCCGGCGCCCGGGGGCACCCGCACCAGCCGCTGCCGCAGCCGCCGGACCCCGCCCAACCGCGCGGCGACGACGCCGGCCAGGTCCCCGCCCCCGTCCCCGTCGCCCCCGTCCCCCGGGCCGAGGACGAGCACCGCGCCGAACTGCATCGGCGCGCCGCCGCGGCCGAGCGCGCGCATCCCCAGGTCCTCCGCGCTCGCGCGGGCCACGGTGCCCGTCACGGCGCCACCGGCGCGACTCGCACCCGCACGTCCAGCGCCCGGGCCCCCGAGCGACCCACCACCAGCGGGTTGACGTCCAGCTCGGCCACCTCCGGGACGGCGTCGGCCAGCCAGGCGACCCGGTGCAGCCGGTCGGCGACGGCCGCGCGGTCCAGCGTGCGGCCGTGCGCGGTGGCGAACAGGCCGGTGGCGTCGACCGCCTGCCCCGCGCCGCGGACGTCGAGCGGGGCCAGGCGGTGGACGCGGCCCCCGAGCGCGTCCGCGGCCCGGCCGCCCGGGCCGACGACGACCACCGGCCCCGCGGCGGGGTCCCGGACCGCGCCCACGAGCAGCTCGTCGCCCGGGGGGACCACCGGCTGCAGCACCGCGCCCAGCCAGTCCGGGCCGGCGGCCGCCACCCAGCCGGCCACGATGCGCCCCACCTCGGCGGGGTCGCCCACCGGCAGCCGCACCAGGCCGGCGTCGGCCTTGTGCAGCACCCCGCGGACCCGGCCCTTGACCGCCACCGGGCCGCCCAGCCCGCGGGCGGCGGCGGCCGCGTCCTCCGCGGTGCCGGCCGCGCGGGTCGGCACCAGCGGCACGCCCGCGGCGGCGAGGAGGGCGGCGACCTCGCCCGGGTCGAGCCAGTCCCCCTCCGGGCTGCGGGCCAGGACCGCGGCGGCCACCGCCCGGGCCGTCCGCACGTCGACGCCCTCCGGCACGGGTCCCCCCGGCGGCGCGGCCAGCCAGGCGGCCCTCCCGGCGGCGGCCGCCAGCGCCGCGGCCGCGACGGCCGGCTCGGTGACCGACAGCAGCGCGGGCCGCCCGGTCCCCGGCGGGTCCAGGCGCTCCAGCGACGTCGACCGGCCCGGCCGCACGTCGACGACCGGGACCGCGTCGTCACGGGCGGCCGCCACCGCCGCGGCCACGCCGGGTCCGGGGTCCCCGACCCCGGTGGGCGCGGTGACGGTGACGACCGCCGCGACGGCGGGGTCCTCGAGCAGGCAGCCGAGGGCGGCGGCGAACTGCCCGGGCGACACGGCGGCGCCGGTGTCGACCGGGTTGGTGACGACGGCCAGGGGCGGGAGCGCCTCCCGCAGCCGCTCGCGCAGCCGCCCGGGCAGGGGGTCGACCGGCAGCCCGGCCGCCGCGCACGCGTCGGCGGTGAGCACCCCGGCTCCCCCGAGGTTGGTCAGCACCGCGACGGTGCCCGGGCGCAGCGGCGGGCGCCCGCGCAGGAGCGCGGTGGCGGTCGCGAGCGTGGTCAGGTCCGGCACCGCCTGGACCCCGGCGGCCGCCCACGCGGCCTCGCGCACCCGCGCCGGTGTCGCCGACCGCGCCGTGTGCGAGGCGGCCGCCCGGGCGCCGGCCGGCGACGTCGCCGAGCGCAGCGCCAGGACCGGGACCCGGCGGGCGAGGTGCGCGGCGGTGCGCACCAGGCCGCGCAGGTCCGGCTCGGACTCGGCGTAGAGCACGACCGCGGCCGTGCCCGGGTCCTCGTCGCACCACGCCAGGACGTCGCGGGCGCCGACGTCCCAGGCGTCGCCGATCGAGACCGCCGCCGACACGCCGAGGCCCAGCCGGGCGAGCACCTGGCCGCCGGCGATCACCACGCCGCCGGACTGCGCCACCAGCCCGACGTCGCCGGCGGGCGGGACGGGACCGCCGAAGCCCGCCACCAGCCGGGCCGGTGCGCCGGGGCACGCGACGCCGACGCTGTTGGGGCCGACCAGCCGCATCCCGTACCGGTCGGCGGTGTCGAGGACCTGCCCGGCCAGGCCGGGGACCGCGCTGAGCCCGCCGCTCAGGACGAGCACCGCGCGGACGCCGTGCACGCCGCAGTCGGCCACGACGGCGGGCACCGCGTCCGCCGGCACGGCGACGACGGCGAGGTCCACCGGCCCGGGGAGCGCGGCGACCGAGGGCACGCACGGCACCCCCTCGAGCTCGCGCGCCGCCGGGTTGACCGCCGTCACCGGCCCGGGGAAGCCGCCCTCCCGCAGCGAGCGCAGCACCGCCCGCCCGACCGACCCCGGCGCCCGGCCGGCCCCGACCACGGCGACCGCCCGCGGCCGGAGGACGGCGCGCAGGCCGGCGGCGGCCGCCTGCCGGTGCCGGTCCTCGACCGCCTCGCGGTAGCGGGCGTCGGCGTGCAGCGTCACGTCGACGTGGACGACGGGGCCCTCGCTGCGCCGGCGCACGGCCAGGCCGAGGTCCGTGAGCACCCGCAGCATCGGGCCGTTCTCGGCGAGCACCTCGGCGACCAGCCGGGCGATCCCGAGCCGGGTGGCCTCGGCCGCGACCTGCTCGAGCAGCGCGGTCGCCACGCCCGCCAGCCGCTCGTGCCCGTCCACGACGACGGCGATCTCGGCGGTGCCGTCGCCGAGGGGGAAGAGCTGGACCGCGCCCGCCAGCCGGCCGCGGACCCGCGCGCCCACGGTGAGGCTCCCCCCGGCCGGGTCCAGGCTGCGCCGCACGTAGCCCGCGAGGTCGGCCGGGTGCATCGTGGCGAACCGCAGCCACGTGTCCCGCTCGGCCAGCCCCTCGTGCAGGGCCAGCAGCTCGCCCGCGTCCGCGGGGGTCAGCCGCGTCAGCACCACCGGGGTGCCGTCCCGCAGCAGCGCCCGCGCCGGCCGGGGCCGGACGGGCGCCGTCACCGCTGGGGGACGGCGAGCGCCTGCCCGCCGGGGACGCCGGTGACCACGTGCCGGGCGAGCCGGTCCATGACCGCCTCCTCGTCGACGGGGACGGCCAGGACGCGCACGCCCGCGGCGACCAGCCGCTCGCTCGGCACGCCGCCCTGGCCGGACCGCAGGGGCAGCAGCCGCGCGCAGACCCGCTCCCGCAGCTCGGCGGAGTGCTGGCCGATGCCGCCGCTGAACACCACGGCGTCCCAGCCGTCCAGCGTGGTCGCCGCGGCCGCCACGGCCATCGCCACCGCGCGGACGAACACCCGCAGCGCGAGGTCGGCGGAGCCGTCCTGCGCGGCGAGCAGCTCGCGGACGTCGGTGCGCCCGCCGGCCAGGCCGGCGATCCCGGAGCGGGAGTGCAGCATCTCGCGCACGGCCGGCACCGAGCCGCCGGCGAGCTCGACGAGGCGGAGCACGACCTCGGGATCGAGGTCGCCGCTGCGGGTCAGGGACGGGATCCCGCCGGCCGGGCTCACCGCCATGGTGGTCGAGCGCGGCCGGCCGTCCTGCACCGCGCTGACGCTGCAGCCGCTGCCCAGGTGCACGACGACGGCGCCCCCGAGACCCGGCAGCAGGTCGACGACGCTCTGCACGGCCAGGCCGTGGAAGCCCCAGCGGCGCAGGCCGGCGGCCCGGGCGTCCGCCGGCAGCGGCAGGGTGACCGCCTCGTCGGGCAGCGCGGCGAAGAAGCCGTCGTCGGGGACGAGCACGGCCTCGGCCTCCGGCCAGAGGGCGCGGGCCTCCTCGAGCACGGCCAGCTGCCGCGGCAGGTGCAGGGGGTCGAGGTGCGCCTCCGCGTGCAGCCGGGCGAGCAGCGTCGCGTCGGCGCGGCGCGGCCCGGTCAGCAGCCGGCTGCCGTGGACCACGCGGTGCGCCACCACCTGCGGGTGCAGGGCCCGGCGGGCCAGGGCGTCGGCCACCTCGGGCAGCGCGCCGGCCCACCCGCCGGGCAGCCGGGCGTGCTCGACGAAGGAGCCGGTGCCGCTGATGGTCACGTGCGCGGCCGCGTCCGGTCCGGTGCGGTCCAGGCCGGTGACGTCGACGCGCATGCGCAGGTCGGGGTCGCGGACGGCGGCCTTCAGCGAGGAGGAGCCGACGTCCAGGGAGAGCACGACCGGCGGGTCGGCCGGCGCGGGGTGGGCGGGCACGGTCCCAGGCTCGGGCGGGGCGGTCGCGCCGCGGCAGGGCCGAACGGCCCCGCGGGCACGCGGGAGGTCACGACCGGGCACCGGCCACGCCGGCGGGGGCACCGCCGCAGGGCCGTCCGTGGGAGGGTCCCGCCCTGCGGCTCCCCTCGACCCCGCCCCGCACCGGTCCGGGAGGTGGCGTGTCCGAGCTCCGGCTGAGCGGCACGGACGCCGTCGCCCTCGCCGTCGTCGCGCTGGCCCACGGCTACCTGTGGTGGCGGCTGGTGCGGGACACCACGCGCCCGGGCCGGGTCCGGCGGTGGCTCACCGTGCTGCTGGTCGCCCTGGCGCTGCTGCTGGCCGTCGCCTTCGTCGTCCCGTATCCCCCCGTGCTCCTCGTCCCGGTGCAGTGGGCGGGGTTCGGCTGGCTGGCCGTCGTCCTGTACGCGACGCTCGCGCTGCTGGTCCTCGAACCGGTCCGGGCGGCGGTCCTCCAGTGGTGGCGCCGGGGCCGCCGGCGCGCCGCTCCCGCCGCGCCGGCGACCCCGGGACCGGCCCCGGGGCCGGCCGCGGAGCCGCGGCGGCTGTTCCTCGCCCGCGGGCTGGCGGCGACCGCGGGCACGGTCGCCCTGGCGGTGTCCGGCAACGGCGCCCGGGACGCCAACAGCGCCCCCGTCGTCCGCCGCGTGCCGGTCACGCTGGCCGGGCTCGACCCGCGGCTGGACGGGCTGCGGCTGGTGACCTTCTCCGACGCGCACCTCTCCTCCACCTACCACGGGCGGCGCTTCGAGCGGGTCGTGGAGACGGTGAACGCCCAGCGACCCGACGCCGTCGCCATCGTCGGCGACCTGGTCGACGGGGAGCTGACCCGCCTCCGCGAGGAGGTGGCTCCCGTGGCCGACCTGGTGGGCGCCCAGGGGGTCTACTTCGTCACCGGCAACCACGAGTACTACGTCGACACCGTGCCGCTGCTGGCCCACCTAGAGCGCCTCGGCGTCCGGGTGCTGCGCAACGAGCGGGTCGCCCTCGGCCGCGGGGGCGCCGCGGTCGACCTCGCCGGCGTCGACGACGTGTCGGCGGCCGAGTCGGGGCTCCCCGGGCACCGCGCCCGGCTGGACGCCGCCCTCGACGGCCGCGACGCGTCCCGGCCGGTCGTCCTGCTGGCCCACCAGCCCGTGATGGTCGACCAGGCCCGGGCCGCCGGGGTGGACCTCCAGCTGTCGGGACACACCCACGGCGGTCAGCTCTGGCCGCTCGACCCGTTCCTGCGGCTGAGCCAGCCGGCGGTCGAGGGGTACAGCCGGCACGGCCGGACCCAGCTCTACGTCACCTCCGGCGTCGGCTACTGGGGGCCGCCCGTGCGGGTCGGCGCCCGCCCCGAGGTCGTGGTGGTCGAGCTGCGCGCCCCCTGACGCCGGTCTCGCGCCCGCCCGCCCGGGCGGCGCGCCTGCATGCGCCCGCCGCGGCGACCGTCCACGACGTCCTCATCCGCGGCTCCGCGCACCGGTGCGGCGCACGGGAGCCCGGCGGGAGGCCGTGGCCGGCCGGAGCAGCACGAACGGGTCGTCCGGGGCGACGCGCACCCGGGCGAACGCGGCCCGGTAGGCGGCGGCCGCGTCGTCGCGGCCGGGCGCGCCCGGGGGCAGCAGCCGGGCGAGGCAGGGCAGGTCCCGCCCGTCCCGCCGGACCGTGACGTCACGGGGGCCGGCCTCCAGGTTCCGCCACCACGTCTTGCCGGCCGCGCCGCCGACGAGGACGACGAGGTCGTCGCCGTCCGGCGCGGCCATCACCGGCAGCTCGTGGCGGCGTCCGGTGCGCCGGCCGGTGTAGGACAGGACGACGAGGTGCCGGCCGAGCAGGCGGTGCCCCGGGCCGCGGGAGAGGGCGCGCACGACCGGGTTCACGACGCGGTTGCGGACCTGCACGGCGCCCTCAGCCGGCCAGCCGCTCGAGTGCGGTGGCGGCCAGCAGGCGCGCCCACCACGGCCGCCGGACGGCCGCGCCCCGGTAGCCCGGTGCGCGGAGGTGGGTGGGCCACCAGGCCCGCCGCGCCGGCCGCAGGGACACGGTCCCGCTCTTGAGGCTCACCCAGCCGCCGGGCCCCATGGTCACCCGGGCCCGCGCCGCGGGCGGGCGCCCGGCCAGGCGGGACGCCACGGCGACGGCGCCGAGCACGACCTCGGCGGTGGTGACCACGCGGGTGACGTCGACGACGGGGTGCCAGCGCACCCGGCCGTCGCGGACCTCGAACGCGCCCAGCGGCCGGGCCCCGGCCATCTCGGCGGCGGGACCCCGCCCGGTGCGGCCGTCGCCGGCGCGCGCGGTGTGGCTGGTCGAGCGCGTCGCGGTGATCACCGTGGCGCCGCCCCGCTCCACCGGCTCCCCGAACGCCGTCCCGTCCCCGGCCCGTGCGGTGCTCTCGGTCATGGGTCCTCCCTGGTCGCCCCGTCGGGGTCGACCGTCACACCTGCGGCCCGGTCACCCCCCGGGCCGGAGGTCCCGGCTGCGGCGTCCTTCGGTCCCTGCCGGGCTCCCGGCCGGCGTGCGACCGCGCCGCCCGCACCCCGTCCCGGGCGGCGGCCACCGCGGCGACCGCGCGGTCGACGTCGGCCTCCGTCGTCGTCGCGTTGGACACCGACACCCGCACCAGCCGCCGGCCGTGCCAGGTCGTCGCGCCCATCCACGCCTCGCCCGACCGCTGCACCGCCGCGACCACCGCGTCGGTCACCGCGTCGTCGCCGAAGCCGAGCAGCACCTGGTTGAGGACGACGTCGTTGGCCACCTCGACCCCGTCGAGCGCCGCCGCCCGTTCGGCGAAGCGGCGGGCCAGCGCGCAGCACCGGTCGACCAGCCCGGCGACCCCGCTGCGCCCGAGCTCCCGCAGCGCCGCCCAGGTGGCGAAGCCGCGGGCGCGCCGGGAGGACTCCGGCACGAGGTCGCTGGGCGCCCGCACGCCGTCCTGCCCGTGCCCGGTGAGGTACGCCGCGGTGAACGACATGGCCGCCCGGTGGGCCGCGGGGTCGGCGCAGAACACGTAGCCGCTGTCGTAGGGGACGTTGAGCCACTTGTGCCCGTCGGTCGCCCAGGAGTCGGCGGCCGCCAGGCCGGCGACGAGGTGCCGCGTGGCCGGCGAGGCCGCCGCCCACAGCCCGAACGCGCCGTCGACGTGCACCCAGGCCCCGGCGCGGTGGGCCACCTCGACCGCGCCGGCGAGGTCGTCGCAGGCCCCGGTGTTCACGTTGCCGGCCTGCAGGCAGACCACCCGGGGCCCCGGTGGCAGCCGGTCCAGCACGCCGGCGAGCGCGGCGACGTCGATGCGCCCCTGCCCGTCGGCGGCCACCGGGACGACCGCGCCCGTGCCGAGGCCCAGCAGCCGCAGCGCCCGGTCGATCGTCGCGTGCCGCTCGACGGAGGCGACCACCCGAACGGCCGGCGCGCCGGTCAGCCCGTCGCGCTCGACGTCCCAGCCGGCGTCGGCCAGGACCCGGTGGCGGGCCGCGGCGAGCGCGACGGTGTTGGCGCCCTGCCCGCCGGTGACGAAGCCGGTGGAGACGCCGGCCGGGAGCCCCAGCAGGTCCGCGAGCCAGGCGCCGGCCACCTCCTCCACCGCCGCGGCCGCCGGCGAGGTGACCGCGTTGAACGCCGGCTGGTCCCAGCCGACGGCGAGCACGTCGGCGGCCGTGGCGGCCGGCAGCGCACCGCCGACCACGAACCCGAAGTACCGCGGGCCCGTGGTGGCCACGAGGCCCGGCTCCACCGCCGCGACGAACTCCTCGACCACCCGGGCGGGGTCGGTGGGGCCGTCGCGCAGCGACCCCAG
Source organism: Geodermatophilus sp. SYSU D01036 (assembly GCF_054050435.1). Classification (NCBI taxonomy): domain Bacteria; kingdom Bacillati; phylum Actinomycetota; class Actinomycetes; order Geodermatophilales; family Geodermatophilaceae; genus Geodermatophilus; species Geodermatophilus sp. SYSU D01036. The sequence goes on from NZ_JBJGZJ010000004.1 coordinate 29,513, forward strand.
GGCCGCCCGCACCGCGGGGACGACGTCGGGCGGCGGCGCCACCGGCGCGTCCGGCACCCGGGCCCGGTAGGCCGCCACCCGGGCGGCCGCGTCGGCGAGCAGCGCCGCGAGGTCGGCCATCGCACGATCGGCCATCGCGCGATCGTGCCACCGGGCCCGCCCGGCGGGGACTACCCCCGCGCCCGGCGCAGGCGGAGCAGCGCGACCAGCGCGACGAGGATCCCGATCACCGCGCCGGCGATGCCGAGCCACAGGACGATGCGGACGACGACCTCCCAGCCCCCGGACAGGTCGAACGGGAAGACCTGCAGCACGCGCACCGTGGCCGCCAGGCCGAAGGCCGTCGTCAGGATCGTGCCGGCCGGCGCCGACGCACCGCCGGGGCGCGCCAGCTGCAGCAGCCCGACCGCGATCCCGGCGATCAGCGCGGCGTCGACGTAGCGCAGCACCCGGGTCGTCTCGTCGGTCAGGAAGGGCACGACCTCCCACCCCGGCCAGACGTGGATCAGCAGCAGGAGGACCCCGTCGGCCACCACGGCGGCCACGGCGTTCGCCCGCCGCCCGGCCGTCGACGCAGGGCGGGTCCTGACCTCGGTCATGACCCGATGCTCGGGACGGCGGCGCCGCGCGCTCAGGGCCGAAGGTCGCCCTCGATCCGGGACGTACGGACGACGCCGGGCGGGACGGGCGCGGTGACGCTGGCCGGGTGACGACGACTGCGGCGGCCCCGCCCGGCCTGTCGAGCGGCGAGGCCGCGCGCCGGCGTCCCCCGGGCGGCAACCGGCTGCCGGTGGAGCGGCCGCCCTCGCCGGTGCGGCTGCTGGTCGGCCAGATGGTGCACTTCTTCGCGCTGCTGCTCTGGGGGGCCGCGGTCCTCGCGCTGGTCGGCGGCATGCCGCAGCTCGCCGTCGCGATCGTGGTGGTCGTCGTCCTCAACGGCGTCTTCGCGTTCGTGCAGGAGTACCGCGCCGACCGGGCGGCCGAGGCGCTGCGCGACCTGGTCCCGCACCGCGTCACCGTCGTCCGGGACGGCCGGCGGCAGGAGGTCGACGCCGTCGACCTGGTGGTCGGCGACCTGGTGCTGCAGGAGGCCGGGGACCGGGTCGCCGCGGACCTGCGGCTGGTCGACGTCCACGGCCTGCGGGTGGACGAGGCCACGCTGACCGGGGAGAGCGTGCCGGTCGACAAGGAGGCCGGGGACCCCGCGTACGCGGGCTGCTTCGTCGTCGAGGGCGAGGCGTCGGCCGAGGTCGTCGCGATCGCCGGGGACACCCGGCTGGCCTCGATCGCCACGATGACCCGGACCGTCGAGCGGGCGAAGACGCCGCTCACCCGGGAGCTCAACCGGGTCGTGCGGCTGGTGACCGTGGCCGCGCTGGGCCTGGGCGCGGTCTGCTTCGGCGCCGGGTTCCTCATCGGCCTGCCGGTCGGCGAGGGGTTCCTGTTCGCCGTCGGCGTCACCGTGGCGCTGGTCCCCGAGGGGCTGCTGCCCACCGTGACCCTCTCGCTGGCCCGCAGCGCGCGGCTGCTCGCCCACCGGAAGGCGCTGGTCAGGCGGCTGGAGTCGGTGGAGACGCTGGGCTCGACCACGTTCATCTGCACCGACAAGACCGGCACCCTCACCCAGAACCGGATGGCCGTCGTCGAGGTGTGGACGCCGCACGGGCCGGTCGCCGTCCGGGGGGTCGGGTACGAGCCCACGGCCGACGTCGACGGCGCACCGGCCGCGGTGGCCGCCGCCCGCGCCCTGGCGACGACGGCGGTGCGCTGCTCCACCGGCCACGTGCGGGAGGACGCGGGGACCTGGACGGCGGCCGGCGACCCCATGGAGGCCGCGCTGGACGCCCTGGCCCGGCGGCTCGGCGGGGCCGCCGCGACGACCGGCGTGCCCGGGGGTGCGCGGCGGTTCTCCTTCGACCCCCGCCGCCGGCGCATGTCGGTCTGGACCTCCGGTGAGCTGTCGGTCAAGGGCGCACCGGACAGCGTCCTCCCGCGCAGCACCCGCCCCGGGGACGCCGCGGCCGCGGCGGAGGCCCTCGCCGGCCGCGGGCTGCGGGTGCTGGCCGTGGCCCGCCGCACCGTGGACCTGCCCGCGGACGCGGACGCCGACGCGGCCGAGCGCGACCTCGAGCTGCTCGGGCTGGTCGGCATCGAGGACCCGCCCCGCCCCGACGTGGGCGAGGCGCTGGCGGAGTGCCGCCGGGCCGGGATCGCCGTCGCCATGGTCACCGGCGACTCCGGCGTCACCGCCGCGGCGATCGCCGCGGAGATCGGCCTGTCGCGGCCGGGCAGCGTCGTCGTCGAGGGGAAGGACCTGCCGGCCGACCCCGCGGCCCTCGGCGCGCTGCTCGACTCCGACGGCGCGGTGGTGTGCCGGGTCGCGCCCGAGGACAAGCTGCGCATCGCGCAGGCCCTGCGCGCCCGCGGTCACGTGGTGGCCATGACCGGCGACGGCGTCAACGACGGGCCCGCGCTGCGCGCGGCCGACATCGGGGTGGCCATGGGCGCCAGCGGCACCGACGTCGCCCGCCAGGCCGCCGACCTGGTCCTGCTCGACGACCACTTCGCCACGATCGTGGCCGCGGTGCGCCAGGGCCGGGCGACCTTCGCCAACATCCGGCGGTTCCTGACCTACCACCTCAGCGACAACGTGGCGGAGCTGACGCCGTTCGTCGCCTTCACCGCCACCGCCGGCGGCCTCCCCCTGGCGCTGGGGGTCCTGCAGATCCTCTGCCTCGACATCGTCACCGACCAGGGCCCGGCCCTCGCGCTCGGCGCCGAGCCCGCCTCGGCGCGCGTGCTGGAGGGCCCGCCGCCGCGCCGGCGGCTGGTGGACGGGGCGGTCCTGCGCCGCGCCTTCGGGGTGCTCGGCCCGGTGGAGGCGGCGGTCTCGATGCTCGCCTTCCTGGTGGTCCTCACGAGCGCGGGCTGGTCCTACGGCGAGGACGTCCCGGGCGGCGTGCTGGCCGGGGCGAGCGGCGCCGCCTTCGCCGCCGTCGTCCTGGGCCAGGCGGCCAACGCCTGGGCCTGCCGCAGCACCACGCGGCCGTTCTGGCGGCTGGACCCGCGCAGCAACCCGCTGCTGGGGTGGGCCGTCGGGGTGGAGCTGCTGCTCCTGGCCGCCGTGCTCGCCGTCCCCCCGGTCGCCGACCTGCTCGGCCAGGCGTTCCCGCCGCTCCTGGGCCTCGGCGTCGCCCTGCTCGCCGTGCCGGCCGTGCTGCTGGCCGACGCCGCGCACAAGGTCCTGCGGGCCGGGCGGGCGGCTCAGCGCACGCCGGCCCCGAGGGCGCGCTCGGCGGCGTAGGGGGCGGAAGGACCCGCCGGGGCTCCACCCCTTCCGGCAGCCCGGCCGACCCGGGGTCGGGCGTCCAGACGTTCGGGTCCAGGCGGTCGTCGCCCATCTCGGCGGGGCCGTTCAGCCGACCCGTCGGGTCGTCCTGGGGGAACCGCGGCTGGGGCGGCTCCGGGCCGAGGACGGTGGCCGAGGAAGGCGCACACCCCGCCGGCCGCGGTGCCGCGCACCGGCCCGTGCCGGGTCTCGACGATCGGGTCCACGGCGGCCTCCTCACCTCGGGCCGGCGATCGTCCCGCTCCCCCGGGCCCGGCGCCCCGGGGCCGGAAGTCCCGGGCCGTGCGGCCTTCCGGCCGCGTCGGCCGGCGGTCCGCGGCGGCACGGTCGGGAGACCCACCCCTGCGACGAGGAGGCAGACGTGGACGCGGTGAAGACCTGGACGGTGCGCATCGACATCGGTGAGCACGACGGCCGGACCCGGGCCGTCGCCCACCTGCAGACCCGCGACACCGAGGCGGTGACCGGGACCGGGTTCGCCCGGCTCGACCCGGCCGACCGGGACGTGCCCGAGATCGGCGACGAGATCGCGGTCGCCCGCGCGCTGTCCGACCTGGCCCACCGGCTGCTGCGGGCCGCGACGGAGGACGTCGAGCAGTCCACGGGCGAGGCCGCCCACCTGGTGATGTGAGGAGCGGGGCGTGAGCCTGAACCTGGCCACCGTCCTGCGCGAGGCCGCGCGCCGGCACCCCGACAAGCCTGCGCTGCTGTTCGACGGCGGACGCACGTCCTACGCCGAGCTCGACGCCGCCTCCGACCGGTTCGCGGTCGGCCTCGCGGCGCGCGGCCTCGCGCCCGGCGACGCGGTCGGGCTGCAGCTGCCCAACGTCCCCCAGTTCGTCGTCGCCTACTTCGGCATCCTCAAGGCCGGCTGCGTCGTCGTGCCGATGAACGTGCTGTTCAAGGCCGGGGAGGTCGGCTACGTCCTCCAGGACTCCGGCGCCCGGATGCTCGTCACCTGGGCCGGGTCGGTGGAGGAGGCCGCCAAGGGCGCCGCCGACGCGGGCCTGGCCGAGATCGTCGTGGTCGACCTGCCCGGCCTGCCGACCGTGACCGTCGGCCGGCCCTTCGAGCAGCTGCTGGCCACGCCGGTGCAGGGTCCGCCGCCGATGCACCAGACCGGCCCCGGGGACACCGCCGTGATCATCTACACGAGCGGCACGACCGGCCGGCCCAAGGGCGCCGAGCTGAGCCACTTCTGCATGTTCATGAACGCCGACACCCCGGGCCGGCTGTTCGGGATGCGGGAGGACGACGTCGTCGCGGTCATGCTGCCGCTGTTCCACGTCTACGGGCTCTCCAGCGTGCTGGACGTCGGCATCCGGTTCGGCGGCACGCTGTCGCTGGTCCCCCGGTTCGACCCGGCGAAGGTCTGCGAGGTGATCCAGCGGGACCGGGTGACCGTGTTCGAGGGCGTGCCCACCATGTTCATCGCCCTGCTCAACCACCCCGGCCGCGAGGCGTACGACCTGTCCTCGATCCGGGTGGCGGTGTCCGGTGGGGCGCCCATCCCCGCCGAGGTCATCGACGAGTTCGAGCGCACCTTCCCCGGCGTCGTGGTCCTGGAGGGGTACGGGCTGTCGGAGACCGCCTCGACGACGACGTTCAACGTCAGCGCCGAGGAGCGCCGGGTCTACAGCGTCGGCAAGCCGATCTACGGCGTCGAGGTCGCGATCTGGGACGCCGAGGACCGGCCGCTGCCGCCGGGGCGCGAGAACGTCGGCGAGCTGGTCGTGCGCGGCTTCAACGTGATGACCCGCTACCACGGCAACCCGGAGGCGACCGCCGCGGCCTTCACCGACGGCTGGTTCCGCACCGGCGACCTGGCCTGCGTCGACGAGGACGGCTTCCACTTCATCGTCGACCGCAAGAAGGACCTGGTCATCCGCGGCGGCTACAACGTCTACCCGCACGAGGTCGAGGACGTGCTGTACACCCACCCGGCGGTCGCCGTGGCGGCCGTCGTCGGCGTGCCGGACGACCGGCTGGGCCAGGAGGTGAAGGCCTTCGTCGTGCTGCGCCCCGGGCAGCGCGCCACCGAGGAGGAGCTGATCGCGCACGTCCGGGCCCGGGTGGCGTCGTACAAGTACCCGCGGTCGGTGGAGTTCCGCGAGCAGCTGCCGATGAACGCCACCGGCAAGGTCCTCAAGCGGGAGCTGGTCGGCTGATGGACCGCATGGGCCCGCTCGACGCCGCGTTCCTCGAGATCGAGGACGAGCAGCCGGGGACGTCGCTGGCGATCTCGTCGATCGCGGTGTTCGAGGGTCCGGCGCCGTCGCCCGGCGAGTTCGCGACCGCGCTCGCCGGGCGGCTGGCGCTGATCCCGCGCTACCGGCAGCGGGTCCGCCGGGTCCCGTTCGACCTCGGCCCGCCGGTGTGGGTCGACGACCCGGACTTCGACCTCGGCTACCACCTGCGGCGCACGGCGCTGCCGGCCCCGGGAGGCGACCGTGAGCTCGCCGCGCTCATGGGCCGGGTCATGTCCGCCCGGCTCGACCGCAGCCGCCCGCTCTGGGAGTACTGGCTGGTGGAGGGGCTGGCCGGGGACCGGTGGGCGCTGATCAGCAAGGTCCACCACTGCATGGTCGACGGCATCTCCGGCACCGACCTCTACCGCGCCGTCCTCGATCCCACCCCGGAGCCGGGGCCGGCGGTGCCCGACGACTGGCACCCGGAGCCGGAGCCGTCGACGGCCACGCTGACCGCCCTCGCGGCGCGGGACCTCGCCGCGCTGCCGTGGCGGACGACGCGGGCGCTGGCCGGCGCGGCGCGCTCGCCCCGCGCGCTGGGGCAGTTGGTGCGGACCACCGCCCGCGGCACCGCGGCGCTCGCCACGGCCCTGGTGCCCACCCGCCCCTCCTCGCTGACCGGGCCGCTGTCCGCGCACCGGCGCTACGCCTTCGCGCGCGGCCGCGTCGAGGACGTCTCCGCGGTGCGGCACGCGTTCGGCGGCACGTTCAACGACGTGCTGATGGCCGCGGTCACCGCCGGCTTCCGGCAGCTGCTCATCAGCCGCGGCGAGCGCCCGGCACAGCACGTGATCCGGTCGCTGGTCCCGGTCAGCGTCCGGGCGCCGGGCGAGGAGAGCATCCGGGACAACCGGGTGTCCTCGATGCTCGCCGACCTGCCGGTCGACGTCGCCGACCCCCTCGAGCGCCTGGCCGTGGTGCGGGGCCTGTTCGACCGGCTCAAGGCCGAGCACGAGGCCGACGCCGGTGCGGTCCTGGTCCGGCTGGCCGGCGCCGAGCCCTTCGCACCCGTCGCATCGGGCCTGCGGCTGGTCTGGCGGCTGCCGCAGCGCAACGTCACGACGGTGACCACCAACGTGCCCGGCCCGAGGGAGCCGCTCTACGCCCTCGGCCGCCGGTGCGTGGAGATCGTCCCCTACGTGCCGATCGCCTCGCGGCTGCGCGTCGGGGTCTCGATGTTCACCTACGCCGGGCAGCTGACCGTCGGCATCACCGGCGACTACGACAGCGCGGCCGACGTCTGGACCCTCGCCCGCGGCATCGAGTCCGGCCTGGCCGAGCTGGTCGCCGCGGCCGGCACGGACACCCCCGGTGCCGGACCCGCCGCGCGCACCCGCCGGGCCCGTGCCTAAGGCCGGCACGGCGGCCCGCCGGCGGATGCCGGCGGAGGACGCGTTCTGGCTGGAGCTGGACCGGCCGGACAACCTCATGGTGGTCACGTCGCTGCTGTGGACCGCCGAGGAGGTCGACCCCGGCCGGCTCCGGGCGGTCGTCCGCGACCGGATGCTGGCGCCCTACCCGGTCCTCCGCAGCCGCCCGGAGCTGCGCGGGACGCTGCTGCGCCGGGGGGCCTGGGTCGAGGACCGCGACTTCGACCTCGACCGGCACGTCGTCGTCCGGCCCGCGCCCGGGGACGGCGGCCGCGACGCCCTGCGCCGGTTCGTCGGCGAGCAGCGGAGCACGCCGCTGGACCCCGCCCACCCGATGTGGCGCATGCACCTGCTGCAGGGGTACGAGGGTGGCAGCGCCCTGGTCACCCGCTTCCACCACTCGATCGCCGACGGCATCCGGGCGACGCAGGTGATGCTCGGCCTGCTGGACCCGGTGGACGGCACGGCCGCCACCTTCACCGCCCGGGTCGGCCGTCCCCACCCCCGGGGCCGTGGCGCCGGCACGGTCCTCCGCACGGCGCTGGGCCTGGGCGAGGTGCTGCTGTGGGTGGACCCGCCCACCGCGCTCGCCGGCCGGCCGGGCGTGCCCAAGTCCGTGGCGTGGTCCGACCCGGTGCCGCTGGCGCTGGTGAAGCGGGTCGCCGCGCGGACCGGGACGACGGTCAACGACGTCTGCACGGCGCTCGTGTGCGGGGCGATGGCCCGCCACCTCGACCGGACCGGGCGGTCCCGCCGGCCCCGGGACGACGAGGTCGCCTGGATGGTGCCGGTCAACCTGGCGCCGCCGGACCGGCCTCCCCCGCCGTGGCTCGGCAACCACTTCGCGCTGGTCCTGGCCGTCCTGCCGCACGGCCGGCGGGCCTTCCCGGACCGGCTGGCCGAGGTGCACCGGCGCATCGCCCGCATCCGCGACTCGTGGGAGCCGGGGCTGACGTACGGGCTGAGCCGCGCCATCGCGCTCGCCCCTCCACTGGTCGGGACCGCGGCCGTCCGGTTCCTGGCGGCCAAGGCCGTGGGCGTGCTGACCGACGTCCCCGGACCCCGGGCGCCGATGGCCCTCGCCGGCGCCCCGGTGGCCGGGATCGTCGGGTGGGCTCCCACCAGCGGGCGGCAGGCGCTGACCGTGACCGTGTTCAGCTACGCCGGGGAGGTCACCGTCGGCTTCGGCGCCGACCCGGCCGTCGTCCCCGACGCCGGCGCCCTGGTGACCGCGTTCGAGGAGGAGCTGGGCGCGGCGATGAGTTCCACCGGGGTCGGAGGTCCTCCTGGTGACCGGTCCTCCGGCCGCTCCGGAGGACGTACGGCCGGTCGACGATGAGGGCCCGACGCAGACCGCCGGTCCGGAACGCAGGAGGAGGTCATCATGGCCGTCCTGTCCCCCCACCCCGCGGAGGACCTGCAGCTCCAGCTGGACCTGGCGCGTCTCGAGCTCGGCGAGGCACGGCGGGCGCGGCAGGTGAAGGACACGCCCGCCGCCCGGGCGCGGGTGGTCCTCGCCCTGGGCCGCATCGACCTGCTGCTCGACCGGTGGAACGACCGCGCCCGGACCCCGGCCTGACCGGCGGGCAGCCGGGCGGGCCGCCGCCGTGACGCCGGAGGAGTTCTTCGCGGGCTCGCCCACGGGAGCCGCCGTCCACGACCGGGTGCGCGCCCTGCTGCCGGACTGCGAGGTGTGCGTGTCGCGCAGCCAGGTGGCCTTCCGGGGACCGCGCGCGTTCGCCTGGCTGTGGCGGCCCGGCCGGTACCTGCGGGACCCCGCGGCCGAGGTCGTGCTGTCGGTCGCGCTGGAGCGGCGTGACCCCTCCCCGCGGTGGAAGCAGGTCGCGCACCCCGCACCGCGCGTCTGGATGCACCACCTGGAGGTGCGCGACCCGGCCGAGGTCGACGACGAGGTCGCCGCGTGGCTGCACGAGGCGGCCGCCCGCGCCGGCGCCCCCGGGATCTCCCGGTGACGGGCTGGCTGCTGCGCTACGAGGGCCTCGACCCCGGGCGCGAACCGCTGCGCGAGGCGCTGTGCACCCTCGGCAACGGCCGGTTCGCCAGCCGCGGCGCGGCACCGGAGTCGCGCGCGGGCGGCTGCCACTACCCGGGCACGTACGCGGCGGGGGTCTTCAACCGGCTGACCGACGAGGTCGACGGCCGGCGCGTGGAGAACGAGAGCATCGTCAACCTGCCCGACTGGCAGTCGCTCACCCTGCGCGCCGCCGACGGCGCGGACCTCGGCCCGGAGGCCGGCACGGTGTCCGCGTACGTCCAGGAGCTGGACCTGCGCCGGGGCGTGCTCACCCGCCGGTACCGGGTCACCGACGCCGCCGGGCGGTCCACCCGGGTCGCCCAGCGCCGGCTCGTCTCGATGGCCGACCCCCTCCTGGCCGCGCTCGACACCACCGTGGTGGCCGAGAACTGGACGGGGCGGGTCGTCGTGCGCTCCGGCCTCGACGGCCGGGTGGAGAACGCCGGGGTGGCCCGCTACCGGCACCTGAGCGGGCGGCACCTGGTCCCGGGCGAGGCGGCCGCCGGGGAGGACGGCGCGCTGCACCTGACCGCCGAGACCTGCACGTCCCGCCTCCGGGTCGGGCTGGCGGCGCGGCACCGGGTGCTGGTCGACGGCCGGCCGTGCGGGGTGCCGGCCGTCCCCGTGGTGGACGGCGACGTCTACGCCGGCGCGGAGCTCACCCTCGACGTCGTCCCGGGCCGGGTCGTGACGGTCGAGAAGGTCGTGGCGCTGTGCACCTCCCGCGACCGGGCGGTCGACGAGCCGGGCGCCGCGGCGCGGGACGAGGTCGCCCGCGCCCCCGCGTTCGACGACGTCCTGGCCCGGCACGAGCACGCCTGGCGGCGGCTGTGGGACCGGTGCGACGTCGTGATCGACGGGCCCGCCCACGCCTCCCTGGTCCTGCGGCTGCACGTGTTCCACCTGCTGCAGACGGTCTCCCCGCACAGCGTCGACCTGGACGTCGGCATCCCCGCGCGCGGCCTGCACGGCGAGGCCTACCGCGGGCACGTGTTCTGGGACGAGCTGTTCGTGCTGCCCTTCCTCACCCTGCGGCTGCCCGAGGTGGCCCGCGCGATGCTGCTGTACCGCTGGCGCCGGCTCCCGGCCGCCCGCGCCGCCGCGCGGGCCGCCGGGCACCGGGGGGCGATGTTCCCGTGGCAGAGCGGGTCGACCGGCCGCGAGGAGTCGCAGACGCTGCACCTCAACCCGCGGTCGGGTCACTGGCTGCCCGACAACTCGGCGCTGCAGCGGCACATCGGCCTGGCCGTCGCGTACAACACCTGGCGGTTCCACGAGGCGACCGGGGACACCGCCTTCCTCGACGCGCACGGCGCGGAGGTGCTGCTGGAGGTCGCGGCCTTCTTCGCCGACCTGGCCACCTACGACCGCAGCGACGACCGCTTCGACGTGTGCGGCGTCATGGGTCCCGACGAGTACCACGACGCGCTGCCGTGGCGGGACCGGCCCGGGCTCGACGACAACGCCTACACCAACGTGATGACCGCCTGGACGCTGGCGCGGGCGCAGGACTGCCTGGCCCTGCTCGGCCCGCGGCGGGAGGCGGAGCTGCTGGACCAGCTGGGCCTCGGCCGGGCGGACCTGGAGCGCTGGGAGCACGTCTCCCGCAAGCTGCGGCTGTGCTGGCACGACGACGGGGTGCTCAGCCAGTTCCGCGGCTACGACCGGCTGGAGGAGTTCGACTGGGCGGGCTACCGCCGCCGCTACGGCGACGTCAGCCGGCTCGACCGCATCCTCGAGGCCGAGGGCGATTCGACCAACCGCTACAAGCTGTCCAAGCAGGCGGACGTCCTCATGCTGTTCCAGCTGCTGACGGCCGAGGAGTTCTACGCCGTCCTGGACCGGCTGGGCTACCCGCACGACCGGCAGACGATCCCGCGGACCGTGCGCTACTACCTCGACCGCACGTGCCACGGGTCGACGCTGTCCCGGGTGGTGCACGCCTGGGTGCAGGCCCGCAGCAACCGCCGTCGCGCCTGGGACGACTGGCTCGTGGCGCTGGAGAGCGACGTCTCCGACGTGCAGGGCGGCACCACCGGGGAGGGCGTCCACCTCGGCGCCATGGCCGGCACGGTCGACCTGCTGCAGCGGGCCTTCACCGGCCTGGAGACGCGGGGCGGGGCGCTGGGCCTGGACCCCTACCTGCCGGACGCGCTCGCCGGCATGCGGTTCCGGCTGCGCTACCGGGACCACCCGGAGGTCGAGGTGGCCATCACCCACGGCGAGGTCGTCGTCGGGGGCGACCCGGGGCGGGCGGCGGAGCTGCCGCTGCGGGTGCGGGACCAGGAGTTCCGGCTGGACCCCCGCGGCAGCCTGCGCGTGCCGCTGTCCCGGCGGCGGAACGGGCGGGACCGCTGACCGGTCCCACCGGGCGCGGCACCGCGGTGGTCCTGCAGGCTGAGGGCCGCCGCCCCGGGTACCGGGGCGCCCGGCTGGACGGAGGACACCCATGTGGGCACAGACGCTGCGCGGTCCCTTCCGGTTCGAGGAGGTGGAGGTCCCGGCCCCGGACGCCGGCGCGCTGGCGCCCGGGCACGTGCTGCTGGCCACCCGCGCCGGCGCCATCTGCGGCAGCGACCTGCCCAACTTCCGCGGCGGCGTGTGGCCGCACCCGGCCGCCGAGGACGGCTGGGGCGCCACCCGCGCGCCGGGCTTCCCGATGCACGAGATCGTCGGGGAGGTGGTCGCCAGCCGGCACCCCGACCACGCCCCGGGCGACCTCGTCGTCGGCTGGGCGTCGATGTTCGACGGCATCGCCGAGCTCGTCGTCACCGACGGCGAGGGCGTGGCCGGCTACGACACCGCGCTGCCGCCCACGACCGCGGTCATGCTGCAGCCGCTGGCCTGCGTGCTCTACGCCGCCGAGCAGCTCGGCGACGTGTCCGGGCAGTCGGTGGCCGTGATCGGCCAGGGCCCGATCGGGTTGCTGTTCAGCCACGTGCTCAAGGCGCGCGGCGCGGCGCGCGTGACCGGCGTCGACCCGGTGGACCGCCGCGACGCCGCGTCCGCCTTCGGCGTCGACGAGACGGTGACGGCGCGCGCCGAGCGCTGGGCGGGCACGCTGTCCGACGCCGACCGGCCCGCCGTCGTCGTCGAGGCCGTGGGCCACCAGGTGACGACGCTCAAGCCCGCGCTGGACGCCGTCGCGCCCGGCGGCCAGGTCTTCTACTTCGGCGTCCCGGACGACCCGGTCTACCCGTTCGACATGATGACCTTCCTGCGGAAGAACCTGACCCTCCGCTCGGGCGTCACCCTGGAGCGCCGCCGGGTACTGGCGGACGCCGGCGCGTACCTGGCCGCGCACCCGGAGCTGCGTGACTGCTACGTCACCCACGTCCACCCGGTCGCCGACGTGGAGGCGGCCTTCGGCGCCGCGGTCGCGCCCCGCCCGGGGCAGCTCAAGATCGCGGTCGACATGACCTGACGCGCCGTCCCGACCCCCCCGTCGGAGGTCGGAGACGTGTTGCGCCCCCCGCGCGGGCCCCAGCATGCTGGCGCGGCACGGGGTTCCGGACGACCACGCACCGCCACCACCACCTGGAGGCTCCATGCGTGCACGACGACGGCGTCACGCCGGTGCCCGGGGCGGCGGAGCTCGGCCGGTCCTCGTCCGCCCCCGTCGGCCCCGGCGCCGTCCCGTCGTCAGCCACGACCCCGACGCCTCCCGGGTGGCGTCCCGCCGCCTCTCCCGCCGGGCCGAGGACGCCGTCACCGTCGCGGGGGCGCTGCTGTTCTCCGCGGTCGTGGCCGGCACCGCCGACCTCACGACGGGGAGGGTCGCCGGCTCGGAGACCGCCGCCGACCCCGCGTCCTCGGGGACGGTGTGGCTGGTCCTCGGCGTCGCCCTGCTGCTCCTGGGCGGGGTGCTGTCGGCGCTGGTCGCACGGTGGGTCAGCGGCCGGCGCCCGGCGGCGGTCCGGCCGGCCGGGGTGCGGTCCCCCGAGCGGACGGTGTGGTGGACGCGCCTCCCCGGTCGTGCGGCGCGCACCGCGACGGGGGCGGCCGTCCTGCTCGTCACGACGGGCGTCGCCTCGCTGGCCCAGGCCCTGCAGGGCACGCCCGCCACGGGCGGGATCGTGCGCGCCTTCAGCCAGATCTGGGAGAGCCCGCCCGCCCCGTCGGCCCCGCCTCCGCCGGCCGCCGAGGCGCCGTCGGACGAGGCCGCGCCGGAGGACGCGGACGCCGGGACCCCGCAGGCCCCGGACGTCCCGGCCGCTACCGGTGAGGCGCCGCCGCCCTCGGCGGGTGGCGTCGGGGCCCCGCCGCCGATCTCGGCGGCTCCCACCACCGAGGCCGCGCCCCCGCCGGCGTCCGCCTCGCCGCCCCGGGCCGACGCGCCCGACGCCGGTGTCGAGCCGGCACCCGCTCCCCCGACTGTCCACGAGTCCGCACCGCAGCCGGACGTCGAGGTCGGGGCCGGGAGCGAGGACGACGCCGAGCCTCCGACCGCGGCCGACGAGGTGCCGGAGACCGAGCCGGTTCCCGACTCCGTCCCGTCCCTGCCGGAGCCCGAGATCCCCTCCGAGCCCGAGATCCCCTCCGAGCCCGAGATCCCCTCCGAGCCCGAGATCCCCTCCGAGCCCGAGATCCCCTCCGAGCCCGAGATCCCGTCCGCACCGGAGGCGTCGACCGAGTACGAACCGGCCCCCGAGCCGGAGACGCCGTCCGAGACGGTGCCGGCACCCGACGAGGAGACCGGGACGGAGCCGGGAGCGGACCCGATGGGTGAGCCCGAGACGCCACCCGAGCAGCTACCTGCGCCGGCGCCTCAGCCGGAGCCCCAGCCCGCACCGGAGACGCAGCCCGAGCCGGAGCCCGCACCGGAGACCTCCGTCGCCCCGGAACCGGAGCCCGCACCCGAGCCGGCCCCTGGTCCCGAGGCCGCACCCCAGCCGGATCCCGCGCCGACTCCTGCGCCCGAGCCGACTCCTGCGCCTGAGCCGACTCCTGCGCCTGAGCCGGACCCCGGGCCCCAGCCGGAGCCCGTACCGGCACCCGAGCCCGCACCCCAGCCGGAGCCTGTGCCCGCACCGGCACCGGAGTCGGCGCCCCCACCCGCACCCGAACCGGCACCCGAGTCGGCGCCCGCCCCGCAGCCGGAGGCACCGCAGACGGAGGCACCGGCCGAACCGGACCCGGGACATCAGCCCGCTCCCCCGCCCGCACCGGCACCCGCGCTGGAGCCGGCACCCCAGTCCGAGGTCGCGCCTGCGCCGGGTCCTGCCCCGGAATCGGCACCGCAGCCGGACGCGGCACCGCCGCCGACGCCAGAAGCTCCGTCTGAGGAGGCTCCCCAGTCCGAGCCGCAGCCGGTGCCCACACCCGGGCCCGAGGAGCCGTCGGCACCGCAACCAGAGCTTCCGCCCGCGCCGGCGCCCCAGCCGGAGGCTCCTCCGGCTCCCGAGCCGGCGCCCACTCCCGAGTCAGCGCCACAGCCGGCCCCGGCACCCGCACCCGAACCGGACCTGCAGCCCGAGCCCGCACCACAGCCCGAGCCCGCACCACAGCCTGAGCCCGCACCACAGCCTGAGCCCGCACCACAGCCTGAGCCGGAGCCAGCGCGAGAGCCCGCTCCGGCGCCAGCACCTGAGTCCGCGCCAGCACCCGAGTCCGAGCCGGCTCCCACACCCGAACCGGCTCCCACACCCGAACCGGCACCCACACCCGAACCGGCACCGGCACCCGAACCGGCGCCCGCACCCGCACCGGCACCGGCACCCGAACCGGCGCCCGCACCCGAACCCGCACCCGAATCCGCACCGGCACCGGCACCTGAGCCGGCGCCTCAGCCGGAGCAGACCGTCGAACCAGCGCCGACGCCTGAACCAGCACCCGAACCGGCGCCCGAACCCGCACCGGCACCGGCACCTGAGCCGGCGCCTCAGCCGGAGCAGACCGTCGAACCAGCGCCGACGCCTGAACCAGCACCCGCGCCGGCGCCCGAGCCGGCGCCCGCACCTGAACCAGCGCCCGCACCTGAACCGGCGCCCGAACCCGCGGAGGAGGCGCCCCCGGCGCCGTGAGCGGCCGCGGCGCGGTCAGCCGCGCCGGGCTGCTCCCGGCGTGCCGTCGTGCGGGCCTGCGGACCGGGCGTCCAACCACGCCTGGAACTCCGTCCGGCCGCCGGTGCCCGCCCGGGCCGCGCCGACCACGGCCAGGACCACGACGACGGCCACGAGCAGCAGCAGGCCGACGACGATGGACTCCCAGCCGAACAGCAGCGGGACGGTCATGCTCCCCGGGTCCGGCGGGGTCGGGACGTCTGCCATGGGCCGAGGGTGCCCGACCGCGCGCCCCGGCGGCGCCCGGCGGCGGTCTTCCACCCGCGCGGGCGACGTCACGCAGAGAGACCCCCGGAGCCGGGGGCACCCGATCAGGCGCGGCGGCGTCCCTCCCGGGTGATCCGTCCCCGGCGCAGGAACGGCACCCCCGCGGGCCGCCCTACCGTCCCGGGAACCGGAACGGACCCGGGCGGAGGGAGGCAGCGGGATGACCGCCGAGCTGCAGATCGACGAGGAACTCCGCCCGACGGGCCCGGAGCGGCCTCGGCCCAACGTCTCCGGGGACCTGCCCACGGTCCTCGAGGCCGGCCCGATGTTCGGCCGCGCCGTGGCCGGCTACGACCGCTTCCAGGTCGACACCTACGTGCAGTGGGCCGAGGACCAGCTCGCCACCGCCGACCGCGAGCGTGAGCACCTGGTCACCCGGCTGCTGAGCACCCGCGCCGCGCTCGACGAGGCCCGGGCGCAGCTCGGCCACTCGTCCGGGGGCGGGGAGTTCCTCCAGCTCTCCCGGCGCATCGGGTCGATGCTCGCCGCGGCGGCCGACGAGGCCGAGGGCATGCGCGCCGAGGGCGAGGCCGCCTGGGTCGCCGCCTCGGAGCAGGCGGAGCGGGTCGTCGCCCGCGCGCAGCGGACCCTCGCCGACGCCGAGGCCGAGGCCGACCGGACGGCGGCCGCCGCGGCCGCGCACGGGGCGGAGTGCGCCGCGCGGGCCGCCCGGCTCCTCGACGACGCCGAGCGGTCGGCCGCCGCCACCCGGGCCGAGGCCGCGGCGCGGCTGGACGAGGTCCGGGCGGCCGAGCGCCGGGCCGCCGCGGACGCCGACCGGGTGCGGCAGCGCGCCGAGGAGGACGCGGCCGCCGTCCGGGTCCGGGCGCGGGCCGACGTCGTCGCGATGCTGGCCACCGGACGCGAGGAACGGCGGCGCGCCGACGCGGAGGCGGCCGCCATCCGCGAGCGCCTGGACCGGGAGGCGGTCACGCGCCGCGCCGCCCTCGTGGCCGAGCTGGCGGACCTCGGGCGGCAGCGGGCCGCGCTCGGGGCGGAGCTCGACCTGCTCACCCGCCCGGCGCCCCCGCCGCCGCCCGGCCGGCTGGACGTCCTCCGGCGGTGGGCGGTCCTCCTGCGCGGGGTGCGCGACCGCGCGTCCTGACCCGGACGGCGCAGCGCCCCCTTCCCCGGCCCCGGCGTCGGTGGTCCACTTCCCCCCTCGGCTTCCCGGCGACGCCAGCAGGGTCTGGAGGCGGCGATGTCCCTGGAGCAGGACGTGGCGGCGGCCCGCCGCGCGGTGGACGCGCTCGAAGAGGCGTGCGCACCGCTGACGGGGCACTTCGGTGACACCGTGGACGCCCGCCGGCTCAGGGTCGACGTCGCCCGGCTGCGCGACGACCTGGCCCTCCTCTGCGGCACCCGGGTCCGCACGCCCTGGGAGCCGTTCGCGGCCGTCTACGGCGACGGCGACGACGACGGCCTGGGCGGGTCCGGCCGCACCCGCCGGTGACCACCACCGCGCCGCGCGGGACGGGGGCGACCTCGGCCGGACGCGGCGACGGCGGGCCGGCCCCGCGCCGCGCGACGATCGCGGCGCGCACGCTGCGCACCGACCGCTGGTGGCTGCAGCCGGCGCTCACCGCCGCGGCGCTGCTCGCGTTCGTCGTCTACGCGACGGTCCGGGCGTTCCAGAACGCCTACTACTTCTCCGAGCCCTACATCTCGCCGTTCTACTCGCCGTGCCTGTCGACCCGGTGCGAGGGCGACACCTTCCCGGAGCTGTTCACCGGCCCGACGTGGATCTCCCCGGCGATCTACATCCTGGTCTTCCCGCTGGGCATCCGGCTGACCTGCTACTACTACCGGAAGGCCTACTACCGGTCGTTCTGGCTGTCGCCGCCGGCCTGCGCGGTGGCCGAGCCGCACCGGCGCTACACGGGTGAGACGCGGTTCCCGCTGGTCGGGCAGAACGTGCACCGCTACTTCCTCTACGCGGCGCTGCTCATCAACGTCGTCCTCTTCTACGACGCCGTCCTCGCCTTCCGCGACGAGACCGGCGAGTGGGGCCACATGGGCCTGGGCACGCTCGTGCTGCTGGTCAACGCGACGCTGCTGGCCCTCTACTCGCTGTCCTGCCACTCGTGCCGGCACGTCGTCGGCGGGCGCCTCAACAACTTCTCCCGGCACCCGCTGCGCTACCGCGCCTGGACGCTGGTCTCCCGGCTCAACGCCCGCCACATGCAGTGGGCGTGGGCGTCGATGGCCAGCGTCGCGCTGGCCGACCTCTACGTCCTCCTGCTCGCCACCGACACGATCCGGGACGTGAGGTTCTTCTGATGGAGCTCGAGCGGCACGCCTACGACGTCGTGGTGGTGGGGGCGGGCGGCGCCGGCCTGCGCGCGGCGATCGCGGCGCACGAGGCCGGGGCGCGCACCGCCGTCGTCTGCAAGTCCCTGCTCGGCAAGGCGCACACGGTCATGGCCGAGGGCGGCATCGCCGCGGCGATGGGCAACGCCTGGCCGGAGGACGGCTGGCGGGTGCACTTCCGGGACACCATGCGCGGCGGGAAGATGCTCAACCACTGGCGGATGGCGCAGATCCACGCGCAGGAGGCGCCCGACCGGGTGCGCGAGCTCGAGGACTGGGGCGCGCTGTTCGACCGCACCCCCGACGGGCTGATCAGCCAGCGCGACTTCGGCGGCCACCGCTACGCCCGGCTCGCGCACGTCGGCGACCGCACCGGCCTGGAGCTCATCCGCACGCTGCAGCAGCGCACCGTCGCCCTCGGCGTCGACGTGTACATGGAGTGCACGGTCACCCGGCTGCTCACCGACGACGAGGGCGTCACCGGGGCGTTCGGCTACTGGCGGGAGTCGGGCCGGTTCGTGGCCTGGGAGGCGCCGTCGGTGGTGCTGGCCACCGGCGGCATCGGCAAGGCCTGGAAGGTCACCTCGAACTCGTGGGAGTACACCGGCGACGGGCACTCGCTGGCGCTGCAGGCCGGTGCCGGGCTGGTGAACATGGAGTTCGTCCAGTTCCACCCGACCGGGATGGTCTGGCCGCCGTCGGTGCGCGGCATCCTGGTCACCGAGAGCGTCCGCGGTGACGGCGGCGTGCTGCGCAACTCGGCCGGCAACCGGTTCATGTTCGACTACATCCCGGACTACTTCCGCAAGGAGACGGCGGAGACCGAGGACGAGGCCGACCGCTGGTACGACGACAAGAAGAACAACCGGCGCCCGCCCGAGCTGCTGCCCCGTGACGAGGTCGCCCGCGCCATCAACAGCGAGGTCAAGGCCGGCCGCGGCTCGCCGCACGGCGGCGTCTTCCTCGACATCGCCACCCGCCGCCCGGCCGACTACGTCCGCCGCCGGCTGCCGTCGATGTACCACCAGTTCAAGGAGCTGGCCGACGTCGACATCACCGCCGAGGCGATGGAGGTCGGGCCCACCTGCCACTACGTGATGGGCGGCGTCGAGGTGGACCCGGACACCGCCGCGGCGTCCGTGCCGGGGCTGTTCGCCGCCGGTGAGGTCGCCGGCGGCATGCACGGGTCCAACCGGCTGGGCGGCAACTCGCTGTCGGACCTGCTGGTGTTCGGCCGCCGCGCCGGCGCCGCCGCGGCCGAGCACGCGGCCAAGCGGGCCGGCGTGGTCGCGCTCGCCGAGGAGGCGCTGGCCGACGCCGCGCGGGCGGCGCTGGCGCCGTTCGAGCGGGAGGGCGGCGAGAACCCCTACACCGTGCAGCAGGACCTGCAGCAGACGATGCACGACCTGGTCGGGATCATCCGCACCGCGCCGGAGATGGAGCAGGCGCTGGCCCGCATCGCCACCCTGCGCGAGCGGGTCGCGGCGCTGTCGGTCGAGGGGCACCGGCAGTACAACCCCGGCTGGCACCTGGCGCTGGACCTGCCGCACCTGCTGCTGGTCAGCGAGTGCGTCGCCCGCGCCGCGCTCGCCCGCGAGGAGAGCCGCGGCGGGCACACCCGCGACGACTTCCCCGCGACCGACCCGGAGTGGGGGCGCACCAACCTGGTCTGCACCCGGACGGCGGACGGCGGGGTGACCGTGGCCCGGCAGCCGCTGCCGCAGATGCCGCCGGAGCTGGCGGAGGTCTTCGAGGAGGGCGCATGACCGAGCCTGCAGAGCCGAGCATCGGGGGGACCGACGGCGGCGGGGACGGGGACGGCGGTTACGACGCCACCTTCCGGGTCTGGCGGGGCGACGCCTCCGGCGGGGAGCTGCAGACCTTCACCGTGCCGGTGCACGAGGGCGAGGTGGTCCTCGACGTCATCCACCGGCTGCAGGCCACGCAGGCCGGCGACCTCGCCGTCCGGTGGAACTGCAAGGCGGGCAAGTGCGGCTCGTGCAGCGCGGAGGTCAACGGCCGGCCGCGGCTGATGTGCCTGACCCGGATGAGCACGTTCGCCCAGGACGAGCCGGTGACCGTCACCCCGCTGCGCACCTTCCCGGTGATCCGCGACCTGGTCACCGACGTCTCCTACAACTACGAGAAGGCCGCGCAGGTCCCGGCGTTCACCCCGCGCCCGCGCGACCCGGACGGCAACCACCGGATGCAGCAGGTCGACGTCGAGCGGCCGCAGGAGTTCCGCAAGTGCATCGAGTGCTGGCTGTGCCAGGACACCTGCCACGTCATCCGCGACCACGAGGACAACAAGGCGGCCTTCGCCGGGCCGCGCTTCCTCATCCGGCTGGCCGAGCTGGACATGCACCCGCTCGACGTCGTCGACCGCCGGGACGCCGCCCGGGAGGGGTTCGGCCTGGGCTACTGCAACATCACCAAGTGCTGCTCGGAGGTCTGCCCCGAGGGCATCCACCTCACCGACAACGGCATCATCCCGCTCAAGGAGCGGGTGGTGGACCGCCGGTACGACCCGCTGACCTGGCTGGGGTCGCGGATCGGGCGGCGCCCGCGGCGCTGATCAGGGGGACGCGCACGGGCCCGTTGCCACGCGCGGCGACCGCGGGAACGCTCGCTGGTGCGGCGGTGCCGCACCGGGCGTCGCCGCACGCACGAGAGGAGCGGTGACGTGTACGCACGGACGACCACCATCCACGGCAAGCCGCAGGCGAGCGACGACGCGGTCACCTACATGCGCGACGAGGTGATGCCGGCGGTCCAGGAGATGGACGGCTTCGTCGGCCTGTCCTTCCTCGCCGACCGCGACACCGGCCGCTGCATCATCGCGACCGCCTGGCAGACCGAGGAGGCGATGAGCGCCACGGCCGACCGGGTGCGGCCGATGCGCGACCGGGTCGCGGAGGTCCTCGGCGGTGGGGCGGAGGTGCGGACCTGGGAGATCGCGGCGCTCCACCGGCTGCACGAGGCGCCGGCCGGGGCCTGCGCGCGGGTCACCTGGCTGCGCTCGGACCCGGCGCGGGCCGACGAGCTCCTGGACACCTTCCGGATGGGCGTGCTGCCGCGCCTCGAGGAGCTGGACGGCTTCTGCAGCGCGAGCCTGCTGGTCGACCGCGGGGAGGGCGCGGCCGCCGCCACCGTGACCTACGCGGACCGCGCGGCCCTCGAGCGCAACCGGGAGGCCGGCACGGCCATCCGGGAGCGGGCGAGCCGGGAGAGTGGCGCCGAGATCACCGACGTCGCCGAGTTCGAGCTGGTGCTGGCCCACCTCCGGGTACCCGAGACCGTCTGAGCGCCCGTCACGGCCCGGCGGCCACCGGCTGCCGGGCCAGCCGGTCGACGCACGCGTGGGTGCGCTCGAGCAGCTCGTGCGCCGCGGCGGGGGTCGGCGCGATCGCGGTCAGGCCGAACCGGCCGTCGACCGCCAGCCCGGACAGCATGTGCAGGACGACGCCGGTGCGGGTGCGCCGGTCGAAGCGCAGCCCCTCCCGGTCCACCGCGTCGACGACCTCCCGCGGCGGCAGCCCGGTCCAGGCGGGGTCGACGAGGTTGTCGGTGGCGCAGTAGCAGTGGACGGTGCCGTCGTCGGCGGTCCACCGGCCGGCCTCCGGGTCGTAGCGGCCGGGCACGAGGTTGCGCAGCACCGTGTACGGGTGGGTCGTGCCGCCCTTGCGGAGGTTGATCTCCAGCCCCTGCAGCGTCCACCCGCCCGGACCGGACGTCGCGACGAAGTCCACGCCGTAGCGGCCGCGGGCGCCGCACCGGGCCAGCGCCTCCCCCGCCGCCCGCCCGTACCTCCCCAGCTCCGGGGCGTAGTGCGGCTCGGCCGGGAACCGGCAGCCGAGGTACACCTGGCCGCTGTCCCCGCCGAGCACCTGCTCGTGCGTGGACAGCACGGTGACGCGCCCGTCCGGGGTGATCTCGCCCTGCACGCTGGGGCTGGCGAACCGGTCCCCGGTCACGAACTCCTCGACGACGCCGCCCAGGGTCAGCGCGGTGAGGTACCAGTCGGGCAGCCGGCGGACGGCGTCGCGCAGGTGGCCCGCGGAGCCGGGCAGGCCCTCCCGGCGCAGCACCACGTTGCCGTCGCCGGCGCCGCTGTCGTCGAGCTTGAGCACCACGCCCGCCGCGGCCGGCCGCCGCCGCAGCACGTCGTCCACGGCGCGGTCGACGTCGTCGACGGTGTGCACGTCCTCGCACCCGGCCGGCACCGGCACGCCCGCGTCGGCGAGCAGCCGCCGGCCGGCGCTCTTGAACCCCAGCGGCCACAGCTCGGGCGCGGTGCCGTCGACGGGCACGTCCAGCCGCCGGGCGATCTCCACCTCGTCGGCGGTGACGTTCCACGGCTCGAGGAACGCCGGCCGGCCGCCGATGTGCCGGCGCAGGTCCTCGACCAGGTCCGGCCGGTCGCGCAGCTTCGCGGCGACCGGGCGGTAGGAGGCGTCCGGGACGACGAGCACCCGCAGCCGCCGGCGCACCGAGGCGCGGTCAGCGGGCGGCACCAGGGAGAGGTAGTGGTCGACCAGCGCCTGCGGCGGCGGGGCGCTGCTGACGAAGACCAGCTCGCAACCGGGGACGCGGGGCAGCAGGAGGACGGTGACCAGGTACCGGTGCTCCAGGGCCGGCAGCCGGTCGGCGTAGTGCGACAGCAGCGACTCGCCGATGCTGAACGAGGGCAGGGTCACCAGCACGTGCGGCGTCGAGGAGCCCGGCGCGTTCGCCGCGCAGGCCGGCGCCAGGTCCCGCTGCAGCTCGGCGAACTCCCGCACGGCGCCTCCCGGCGCACTCGGCCCCCGCGCGGGGACCATCCTCCCGCGGGACCGGCGGCCGGAGGAGGCCGTCGGGCGCGCGGCGTCAGGAGCGTCCGGTCAGCCAGAGCAGGAGGCCGATGACCAGCCCGACCGTCGAGTGGCCGACCACGCCGCGGGCGTGGCTGACCAGCGGGTAGGCGGTCATCGTCGGCAGCGCGGTGCCCTCGTCGACCAGCAGGAGGGCGGCGGCGCCGACGGCCGGCCCGGCGGCCAGCGGCGACCAGCCGCGGCGGACCAGCGTCGCGGCGAGCACCCCGTAGGTCACACCGAGGGTGCGGTGCACGGCGAGCCCGACCCGGCCGGCCGCGGCGTCGTCGAGGTCGCGCCCCGCGACGGCGCCGAGCTGCTTGCCCAGCTGCACGAGCGCGCCGCCCGGCGCGATCTCCTCCTCCCGCCGCCGGGACTCCGCGCTCTGCCGGCCGTGGAACCAGCCGGTGGCGGCGTCCATGGTGCGGCTGGCCGCGTACCCGGCCAGCGCCCCGGTCCAGAGCGAGCTGCGGCTACCCGTCATGGCGCCACCGTGGCGGGCCGGCGGCGCGCCGGGCAGGGGGTGCTGGCCGCCGCGGGACCGCCGCCGTCCGGAGCGGGCGCGTCCGGACGGTCGGTGCCCGCGGACCCACGGTCAGGCGGGGGTCCGCGGCGCCGCGGCGTCGGCAGCCGACGCGCGCGGGCCGGGCACCGGGGGCCGGCGCAGCGGCCGGAACGCGGTCCGCAGCTCGTCGACGAGCAGGTGCGGCTCCTCCCACGCCGCGAAGTGCCCGCCACGGGGCAGCCGGTTGTAGTGGATCAGGCGGGGGTAGGCGCGCTGGGCCCAGCTCAGCGGCGCCTCGTACTGCTCGCCCGGGAAGACGCTGACGGCGACGGGGACCTGCACGCCCTTCGCGTCGAAGAAGCCGCCGCGGTACTCCCAGTACAGCCGGGAGGCGGAGACGCCGGTGCCGGTCAGCCAGTACAGCGTCACGTTGTCGAGGACCTCGTCGCGGGTGAGCTCGCCGGTGCTGCTCGCCGTCCGGTCGAGGGCGGCCATGACGGCGGCGGCGGGCTGGCCGTCGGCGTCGTTGTGGTCGAGCAGCCAGGCGGCCAGGCCGACCGGGGAGTCCGCGATGCCGTAGAGGGTCTGCGGGCGGGCGGCCATGTAGCGGGCGTACTCGACCTGCCCGAACGTTCGGAGCAGCTGCCCGTAGGCGCGCCGCTCCTCGTCGGAGAGGCCGGGCGGCGGCGGCTCGCCGGCCAGGGCGGCCGCGTTGACGTCGGCCGGCACGGTGGCCGGCATGTTGGTGTGGATGGCGAGCAGCCCCGGCGGCGCCTGCAGGCCCATCTGGTCGACGACGAACGCGCCCCAGTCGCCGCCCTGCGCGACCCAGTGCTCGTAGCCCAGGCGCTCCATGAGCGCGGCCCAGGCGCGGGCCATGCGCTCGGGGCCCCAGCCGGTGCTCGCCGGCTTGCCGGAGAAGCCGTAGCCGGGCATCGAGGGGACGACGACGTCGAAGGCGTCGGAGGGGTCCCCGCCGTGCGCCGTCGGGTCCACGAGCGGGCCGATGATCTTGAGCTGCTCGACCACCGAGCCGGGCCACCCGTGGTTGACGACCAGCGGCAGGGCGTCCTCGTGCCGGGAGCGGACGTGCAGGAAGTGGATCTCCAGCCCGTCGATCTCGGTGAGGAACTGGGGCAGGGCGTTGAGCCGCGCCTCGCAGGTGCGCCAGTCGTAGGCGGTGGCCCAGTGGTCCGCGAGGGCCCGCATCGTCGCGAGCGGCACGCCCTGGGAGGTGTCCGGGACCGTCTCCCGCTCCGGCCAGACCGTCGCCGCGACGCGCCGCCGCAGCTCGGTGAGCGCCTCCTCGGGCACCTCCACGCGGAACGGGCGGACGGTCCCTGCTGCCGCGGTCGTCATGGCCGGGTCCCTCCTGGGGTGCGTCGGTCTAGCCGAAGGTGAGGACGTACGCGGCGACGCCCGGGGCGGTGAACTCGATCTCGAACAGCCGGTCGGTGACCGGGCCCGGCTGCCGCACCAGCTGGTACAGCCACCGGCCGGTCGCCACGCCGTGGCCCCGCGCGTCCACGTCGCCGCCGGCCGCCTCCCCCGGCGGCCGCCCGTCCAGGCGCACCCGGAAGGGCACGGAGACCCCCGGGGCGACCGGCCCCATCACCAGGTGCAGGTCGCGGGCGCGGAAGCGGCAGGCCAGCCGCCCACCCGGCTCGTCGAGCACCGCGGCCTCGACGCCGACGGTCCACCGCCCGGCCGCCGCCCAGGAGCCGGGCCGCAGCCGCGCCGGGAGCTCGTACTCGTGCGACTGCTCGGGGGCCGTGCCCTGCGGGGAGGCGAAGGCGGAGGACCGGCCGTAGCCCAGGTACTCCTCCGGTGAGCCCAGGGCGTCCCAGTCGGCGGGGGCCTCGACGCCCTCGCCGACGACCGTGACCGGGTCGCGGCCGAGGACGTCGGCGCCGGCCTCGGCCAGCAGCTGCTGGACCACCGTCTCCGACCGCGTCTCGTCGCCCTCCCCGAACCAGTGGTGCCGGATGCGGCCGGTGACGTCGACGAAGTACAGCGCCGGCCAGTAGCGGTTGGCGAAGGCGCGCCAGATCGCGTACCCGCTGTCCAGCGCGACCGGGTGGGTGACGCGCAGGCCCTCGAGCGCCCGGCGCACGGCGCCGGCGTCCCGCTCGAAGGAGAACTCCGGCGTGTGCACGCCGAGGACCACCAGCCCGTCCTCCCGGTACCGGTCGGCCCACGCCCGCACGTACGGCAGGGTGCGCAGCCAGTTGATGCACGTGAAGGTGCAGAAGTCGACGAGGACGACGCGGCCGCGCAGCGCCTCGGTCGTCAGCGGCTCGGTGTTCAGCCACCCGGTCGCCCCGTCGAGCGCCGGCATCCGGCCCTCGGTGGGCAGCAGTGCGGGAGTCGCCATCTCCCCGGACCTCCTCGACGTGGCTCAGGTCGACGCGGCTCCGGTGCCGGTGCCGGTCCCGCCGGCCGGCTCCGGGGACCACCACAGGAGCCGGATGCCGCTCATCTCCAGCCGGGTGCCGGAGGCGTCCGAGCCGCACCGCAGCACGACCCGCATGCAGGTGGGGCAGCGGAGCACGAGGGCGGGCGCGTCGGCGTAGACCAGGTGCGCCCCCAGCGGGGCGCGGCCGCCGCAGTACGTGCAGGTGGACACCGCCGCGGTCGCCTCGGCGGTGAGCACCTCGGCCAGGACGCCGGCCGCCGCGTTGCCGTCCAGCCGGCGCTCGTCGGCCGCGGGGGGCACCGCGCCGGTCCCGTCGGGCGGGTGCTCGGACAGGTCCATCGCCGTCCCCTCCCCCGGCCGCGGGCGCCGCCGTGGCGGCCACTGTCGCGCCGGGCGCCGGGCCGCGCATCGGTCATCCGACCGTCCCCGGCGGCCGCGCACCCCTGCCGCCGCCGCGTCCGCTGCGGGAGACTCGCACCTCCACGGGGCGAGCGACCGTCCGGGCGGTGAGTCGAGGGAGGCCCCCGTGGACGACACCACGACCGGAGGGACCGGGCTGGTCGGCCGGGACGCCGAGGGCGGCGCCGTCCGGGCGTTCCTCGACCGGGCCGCCTCCCGGGGCGACGCGCTGGTGGTGACCGGCGACCCCGGCGTCGGGAGGACCGCGGTGCTCGACGCGGCGGCGGGGACGGCGGCCGCGGCCGGGGCGCTGGTGCTGCGCGCCGCGGGGGTGGGGTCCGAGACCGAGGTCGGCTCCGCCGGCCTGTCCCAGCTCCTCCTGCCGCTGCTCGACGGGCCCGAGGGCCCGCCCGGCACCGCCCTGGCCGCCGCCCTCGGCGCCCGGCCGGGGCCGCCCGGCCCGCTGGCGGTGGCGACCGCGGTCCTGGCCCTGCTCGACCGCGCGGCCCGGGGGCGGCCCGTCCTCCTGGTCGTCGACGACCTGCCGGAGCTGGACGGGTCCAGCGCGCGGGTGCTCGGCCTCGTCGCCCGCCGGCTCGCCGGCCGCCGCTGCGGCGTCCTGGCCAGCGCACGCACCGGCGGCGGCTCGCTGCTGCTGGACGCCGGGCTGCCCCGCCTGGAACTCGGCCCGCTCGACGACGCCGCGTCGGCGGAGCTGCTGCGCACCCGCGCCCCCGGGCTGGCCCGCGACGTGCGCCGGCGGGTCCTCGACGCGGCGCGGGGAAACCCGCTGGCGCTGGTGGAGCTGCCCGCCGTACTGGCCGGCCACGACGGCGGGCCGGTGCCCCTCCCGCCCGGGACGCCGCTGCACGCCGCCTTCGCCCGGCCGGTCGGCGCGCTGCCGGCCCCCACCCGCGCGCTGCTCCTGCTGGCCGCGCTGGAGGGCACCGGGGACCTCCGCGCGCTCCGCGCGGCCGCCCTGGCCGGTGGCCGGGACCGCGACGACGGCTGGCTGGACGACCTCGCCCCGGCCGAGCGCGCGCGGCTGGTCCGCGTCGACCTGGCCGCCGGACGCGTGGCGCTGCGGCACCCGCTCACCGGCGCGGCCGCCGTGGAGCTCGCGACCAGCGGCGACCGGCGGCGGGCGCACGCCGCGCTGGCGCGGGCGCTGGCCGGGGACCCGGAGCGCTGCGCCGGGCACCTGGCGCGGGCCGCGATCGGGCCGGACGGGGAGGCGGCCGGCCTGCTCGAGCGGGCGGCCGGCCGGGCGCGGCAGCGCGGGGACGGGACCGGCGCGGTCGCCCTGCTGCTCCGGGCCGCGGACCTCACCCCGCCCGGGCCCGCCCGCGCCCGCCGGCTGGCCGCCGCCGCCGCCGCGACGGTGGACACCACCGGCGACCTGCCGTCCGTGCCGGGGCTGCTCGCGCGGGCGCGGGCCGCCGACCCGCGCGCCGGCCGCTCCCCGGCGGTCGCCGCGGCCGCCGGCGCGCACCTGCTGCACGCCGCGGGCGACGTCGGCACCGCGCACCTCGTGCTCGCCCGCGCCGTCGACGCCGCGCTCGACGAGGGAGCCGGCGCGGCCGCCGTCGCGGACGCCCTCCCGGCCCTGCTGCTCGCCTGCCACCTCGCCGGGCGCGAGGACCTCTGGCACCCGTTCGACGACGCCCTCGCCCGGCTGGGGACCGACGTCCCGCCCCTGCTGTCGGTGGCTGCCCGCACGGTCGCGGACCCCGCCCGGGCCACCCGCGCGGACCTCGACCGGCTCGGGGACCTGCTGACCGCGGTCCAGACCGACGCCGACCCGGCCTCCGTCGTCCGGGTCGCGGCCGCCGCCGCGCCCGCGGGCCGGCTCGCCGCCTGCCGCCCGGCCCTCCAGCGGGTCGTGGCCGCGGGAGGCCGGAGCCGCGCCGCCGTCCTCGGCGCCCGGGTGCTGCTGGCGCAGGACGCGCTCGCGGCCGGCCGCTGGGACGAGGCCGCGGGCGGCGCCGCGGAGGCGGTCCGCGAGGCCGGGGAGCTGGGGTACCGGCTGCTCGCCCTGCCCGCCGTCCACGTCCTCGCCCTGCTCGCGGCCGCGCGCGGCGACGAGGAGGCCGTCCGGTCCCGCACCGGCGACCTGGCCGCGGCGGCGGCCGCGCACGGGGCCGGGCTCGCCGCGCACCTCGCCGCCCACGCCCGCGGCCTGGCCGCCCTCGGCCGCGGCGAGCACGACGACGCCGCCCGCCACCTCGCCGCGATGGGGCCGGCCGGCCGGCTCGCGCCGCACGCGCCGGTCGCGCTGCCCGCCGCGCTGGACGTGGTCGAGGCGGCGGTGCGGACCGGCCGGCGGGCCGAGGCCGCCGCCCACGTCGCCGCCCTGCGGCGCGCGCCCGTCTCCGGCGCGGCGCCGGGGCCCGCGCTGCTGCTGGCCGGGGCGGCCGCGCTGGTCGCGCCGGAGGAGGAGGCGCCGGGGTGCTTCGAGGCCGCCCTCGCCGTCCCCGGGGCGCAGGAGCACCCGTTCGCGCTCGCCCGGGTGCGGCTCGCCTACGGGGAGCACCTGCGCCGGGCGCGGGCGACCGGCGCCGCCCGCGGGCAGTTGGCCGCGGCGCTGGAGGTCCTCGAGCGGCTCGGCGCGGCCCCGTGGGCGGCGCGCGCGGCGGCGGAGCTGCGGGCCACCGGGCCGTCCGCGCGCCGGACGGACGACGGGCGGCGCCCGGCGTCGCTGACCGCGCAGGAGTACGAGATCGCGATGCTCGCCGCGTCCGGGCTGTCGAACAAGCAGATCGGCAACCGCCTGTTCCTCTCCCCGCGCACCGTGGGAGCGCACCTCTACCGCGCGTTCCCCAAGCTCGGCGTCACCGCCCGCGCCGCGCTGCGCGACGCGCTGGCCGGGGTGCCGACCCCGCGCCCGCCGTCCGAGCGGTGACGGCGGTCGATCGACCGATGCCGCCGGGCGGCCGCCCCGGCACAGTCGGGACGTCGTCGGGAGGAGCCGCCATGTCCCTGATCTCCCGCGGGTTCGGCCACCGCGCCTCGGCCGCGACCCCGACCGACCGGCTGCCCCCCGGGCAGTACGACGTCGGCGACGCCTTCCCCGTGCTCTCGGCCGGGCCGACCCCGCGCACGCCCCTGGCCGAGTGGGACCTCACCGTCCAGGGCGAGGTCGACGGCGTGCGCCGGTGGACCTGGGAGGAGTTCCGGGCGCTGCCGCGCGAGTCGGTCTCGGTCGACATCCACTGCGTCACCAAGTGGTCGAAGTTCGGCACCCGGTGGGAGGGCGTCGCCGTCGACACGCTGCTGGCCGACCTGCCGCCGGCGGCCGCGTTCGTGCTGGCGTTCTGCGACGGCGGGTACACGACGAACCTGCCGCTCGCCGACGTCACCGGCGGCCGGGCCTGGGTGGTCGACACCTACGAGGGCGAGCCGCTGCCCCCGGAGCACGGCGGCCCGGCCCGGCTGCTGGTGCCCCACCTGTACTTCTGGAAGAGCGCCAAGTGGTTGCGCGGGTTCGCGCTGAGCCGGGTCGACGAGCCCGGCTTCTGGGAGACGTTCGGCTACCACGACCGCGGTGACCCGTGGCTGGAACAGCGGTACAGCGGCGACTGACCTGGCTGCCGGCGACGCTGACCGGCGGCGTCGCCGAGACGGCCCGGGTGCGGCGGCTGTCCTTCGAGGTGCCCGGCTGGACCGGGCACCTCCCGGGCCAGCACGTCGACCTCCGCCTCACTGCGGAGGACGGCTACACGGTGCAGCGCAGCTACTCGATCGCCTCCGCACCCGAGGAGCAGGAGGTCTCCCTGCTCGTGGAGCGGCTGCCCGACGGCGAGGTGTCCCCCTACCTGACCGACGAGCTGCGCGCGGGCGACGTGCTGGAGCTGCGCGGCCCCATCGGCGGGTACTTCGTGTGGTCGGCGCGCGCGGACTCCGCGCGCGGCGAGCGCCGGCCGGTGCAGCTGGTGGCCGGGGGCGCGGGCGTCGCGCCGTTCCTGTCGATGCTCGAGCACCGGCGCCGCACCGGCGGGACGACGCCGGTCCGCCTCCTGTACTCCGCGCGCAGCGCCGACGACCTCCTCGGCCGCGGGTCGCTCGGGCCGGAGACCACGGTGACCCTGACCCGCGCCGCGCCGGCGGGGTGGACGGGCCCGACCGGCCGGGTCGACCGCGCGCTGCTGGCGGAGCGGGCGTTCGGCCCGGAGGAGCGGCCGCGCACGTTCGTCTGCGGCCCGACGTACTTCGTCGAGGACGTCGCCACGGCGCTGGTCGACCTCGGCCACGACCCGTCCGCGATCCGGCTCGAGCGGTTCGGCGGCTGACCGGCGGGGAGCCGGCCGCCGCGGTCAGACACCGGCCGGGACCGGCGTCGGGACGCCGCGGGCGAGGCTGTCCAGTGCCCGCAGGATCACGTCGGCCACCACCTGGGGCTGCGAGATCATGATCGCGTGCGAGCCCTCGGTCTCGACGACGTCCGCGCCGGCCCGCCGGGCCATGGCGCGCAGCACGTCGGTGCCGGCGGCCCGGTCGCCGGTCGGGATGACGGCCCACGACGGCAGGGTGCGCCAGGCGGGGGTGCCGCTCGGCACGGTGAAGCCGAGCACCGACACCGGGCGCTGGGTCGCGGCCATGACGGCGGTCATCTGGGAGGGCAGGTCCGCGGCGAAGGCCTCGTGGAAGCGGTCGGCGCGGATCGCCCACTCGGTCTGCGGCCCCTCCGGGGTCGGGTAGGAGCGCTCCTCGAGGGCGGTCATCAGGACGCTGTCGACCGACCCGCCCTCGACGTCGGCGAGGAGCTCGCCCTCGTCGGGCGCGAACCCCGCGACGTAGACGAGGCCGACGACGTTGCCGGCGCGGGCGGCGGCGTTGGTGACGACCGCGCCCCCGTAGGAGTGCCCGACGGCGAGCACCGGGCCCGGGACCTGCTCCAGCGCGGCGGCGACGTACTCGGTGTCTGCGGGGATCCCGCGCAGGGGGTTGGGCACCGCCTGCGCGCGGACGCCGGCCGCGAACAGGCGCGCGATCACGCCGTTCCACCCGGAGCTGTCGGCGAACGCGCCGTGCACCAGCACGACGGTGGGGACGGGAGGGGCACCGGTCACGACGACCTCCTCGGGAGTGCGGGCTCCGCCCTCCACGCTCGTTGCCCCGCGCCCGGCGGGGCATCGGTCATCTGACCGTCGCCGAGGTCGTGCTGATCCAGTCGTCGATGGTCTCCCACCAGCGGTAGAGCCAGTCGGTCAGCTCCGCCTCGCCGCGCGGCACCTCCGCGGCCGGGATGAACCACCACCGCAGGTGCAGCGTCTTGTCGATGGGCAGCCCCCGCCACACGTCCCGCACCGTGCTCAGGTGCTCCAGCCCGGTGTGCGCGACGAGGACGACGTCGGCGTGGGGGGCGGCCTGCAGCGCCGCGACGACGCCGCCCGGGCGCGGGGGCAGCACGTTGCGCATCGCCTCGGCCCGCCGCACCGCCGCCAGCAGCCCGCGCTCGCGCAGCCGCTGGAGCGCCCGCACCTTGCGCCGCGGGGTGTAGTTCGCGCCCTCGGGGAAGATCAGCAGCGCGTCCTCCTCGCCGAGGTCGCGGGCGAGGTCGGCGATGGCCTCCTCCGGGCTCCGCCCGGCCGCCGGGTCGCCGGAGACGAAGGAGTTGGGCAGCCGGTTGAGGTAGACGTCGACCAGCGGGTCCAGCTGCAGCACGTCCTTGAGCACGATCCGCGGCTGGCGCAGGTGGTCGCGGTTCATCAGCGTGTGCACCAGCAGGAACGAGTCGCCGGGGCCGGCGTGCCGGGAGAGCACCACCATCGCGTTGGTCGAGCCGGGCACGCCGTCGTCCAGCGGCGACCACGAGTCGCCGTCGGTGACCAGCCGCAGCGCGAACAGCCGCTGCGCGGACCGCATGAGGACGTCGAGCAGCACCCGCAGCACCGTGTAGTGCGCCGCCCGGGAGCGCGGGGAGTCCAGCCGGCGGCCGAAGCCGCTCGCCACCCACAGCACCGCCGCGGCGGCCAGCCCGGCCACCTCCAGGCCGAGGTAGACCAGCCCGAAGCACAGCAGCCGCAGCGCGCGCAGCCGCCCGGGCAGGAAGAACGAGACGAGCACCGCCGCGACGACGAGCACCGGCAGCAGCAGGACGGCGACCGCGAGCACCCCGACCAGCAGGGGGCCGGCGACCCGGCGGACGTGGCGCGGGGGCAGCACCTCAGACCACCCCGCCCCGGCCGGCGGCGACCCGGTCCAGGTACTCCCCCGCCGCGGCGCGGGCCCGCTCGATGCGGGCCGGCACGCCGGAGAAGTCGCGGTAGCGCAGGTTGGCCGCCCCCGGCGGGTCCGGGTCCCCGGCGGGCAGCACGTGCACGGTGACCCCCTCCGGCAGCGAGGCGAGGTCGGCGGTGAACCGGTGCCGGCGGGCGATCTCGAAGGCGACCGTGGCGACCTCCCACGGCCGGGACGGCGGGGACAGCGGCCGGTCGATCCGCCCGACGTGCAGCACGTGGACGGTCGCGGCGCCCAGCGCCACCGCGCGGCCGACCGGGATGCTGTGCACCAGGCCGCCGTCGAGGTAGTGCTCGCCGTCGATCTCCACCGGCGGCAGCAGCCCGGGGACGGCGCAGGAGGCGAGCACCGCGTCGACCAGGTCGCCGTCGGTGAACCAGTGCTCGGCCGCCCGCTCGATGCTCGCCGCCACGCACTGGAACGGGACGCGCAGCTCCCCGAACGTCCGGACCGGCAGGGCGTCCTCGAGCATCTCGCGCAGCGGTTCGCGCGGGTGCAGGTGCGTTCGGGTCCGGACCAGCGTGCCGACCCGGCCGAGCACCGACCCGGCGAACACCCGCCGGGAGGCCAGCTCCTGCCAGACCGCGCGCAGCCGGTCCACCGCGGCCGGCGTCGGGTCGGCGGCGACGACCGCGCCGTTGATCGCGCCCACCGAGGTGCCCACGACCAGGTCGGGCCGGACGCCGCGCTCGAGCAGCGCCTGCAGCATGCCGACCTCGGCCGCGCCGAGCACTCCCCCGCCGCCGAGGACGAACGCGGTGCCGCCGGTCGCTGCCACGCCCCGCATCGTGGCACCCGGACGGCGGACCGCCACTCAGCCGGCCAGCTCGGCCATCGTCCGCAGCGTCCCCGGCGACCCGGAGACCAGCATCGTGGTCACCAGCGACGCCTCCCACGCCGCGAGGTCGTCGGCGATCTTGGCGCGCGGCCCGACGAGGGCCACCTTCTCGACCATCGCCAGCGGCACGGCCGCGACCGCCTCGGCCTTCGCGCCGGACAGGTAGAGCTCCTGGATGCGGGCGCACTCGGCCTCGAACCCCATCCGGGCGAAGACCTCGTAGTGGAAGTTCACCCCGCGCGCGCCCATCCCGCCGACGTAGAGGGCGAGCATCGGGCGCACCCGGTCGGCCGCGGCGTCGACGTCGTCGTCGACCTCCACCGGCACCGTGCAGGCCACCTCGAAGTCGTCCGCGGTGCGCCGGGCACCCGGCCGGGCGAAGCCCTCGGCGAGCGCCGCGCGGTAGTGCGCGTCGTCGTGCGGTGAGTAGAACAGCGGGATCCAGCCGTCGGCGACCTCCGCGGCCAGCGCGACGTTCTTCGGGCCCTCCGCGGCGAGCAGCACCGGGAGGTCGGCCCGCAGCGGGTGGACGGTCGGCCGCAGCGCCTTGCCCAGGCCGGTGCCGCCGGGGAACGGGATGCGGACCTGCTCGCCGTCGAGGCGGACCACCTCGCGGGCGAAGGCCTGCCGCAGCACCGCCACGTACTCGCGGGTCCGGGCCAGCGGCCGCGGATAGGGCTGGCCGTACCAGCCCTCGACCACCTGGGGGCCGGAGACGCCCAGACCGAGCACGAAGCGGCCGCCGGAGAGGTGGTCCAGCGTCAGCGCGGCCATGGCGGTGGCGGTCGGCGTGCGCGCGGACATCTGGACGACCCCGGTGCCCAGCCGCAGCCGGGTCGTCCGGCTGCCCAGCCACGCCAGCGGGGTGAGCGCGTCGGACCCGTAGGCCTCCGCCGTCCACACCGAGTCGAAGCCGAGGTCCTCGGCGAGCGCGACCAGTTCCGCCTGACCCGGCGGCGGGCCGGCGCCCCAGTAGCCCAGCGACAGCCCCAGCCTCACGGCGCCCTCCGATCGTTGTGCAGGTCACACCATCCTGATAGACCTGACGTCAACGTCAAGTCCGGCCGCGGCCCGCGCCGCGCCGCCTCCGCCGGGGGTCCCCATGCGCTTCACCAGCGAGCACACCGCGTTCCGGAAGACGGTGCGCGACGTCGTCGAGCGGGAGATCGCCCCGCACGTCGACGAGTGGGAGCGGGCCGGCACCTTCCCGGCGCACGAGCTGTTCCCCAAGCTGGGCGAGCTCGGCCTGCTGGGCCTGGAGTACGACCCCGAGTACGGCGGGCAGGGCGCCGACCACCTGTTCAGCGTCATCCTCTGCGAGGAGCTGCACCGGTCCGGCTGCGCCGGCGTCCCGATGGCGATCGGCGTGCAGACGATGATGGCCACGCCGTCGCTGCACGAGTTCGGCAGCGACGAGCTCAAGCGCCGCTACCTGGAGCCGGCCATCCGCGGCACCGCGGTCTGCTCGATCGCCGTCACCGAGCCCGGCGCCGGCTCCGACGTCGCCGGGCTGCGCACCCGCGCGGTGCAGGACGGCGACGAGTGGGTGATCAACGGCAGCAAGCTCTACATCACCAACGGCACCCAGGCCGACTGGCTGTGCCTGCTGGCCCGCACCTCCGACGAGGGCGGCTACCGCGGGATGAGCCAGATCGTCGTCCCCACCGACACCCCGGGGTTCTCCGTCTCCCGGAAGCTGGACAAGCTCGGCAACCGCTCCTCCGACACCGCCGAGCTGTTCTTCGACGACGTGCGGGTGCCGGTGTCGAACACCATCGGCACCGTCGGCCGCGGCTTCCAGCAGCAGATGGCGCAGTTCGTCGTCGAGCGGATGTTCGCCGCCTACGGCGCGGTGGGCAGCTGCCGGCACGCGCTGGAGCGCACCCGCGAGTACCTCCGGCAGCGGCAGGCGTTCGGCCGGCCGCTCGCGGCCAACCAGTACGTCGTCTTCCGGCTGACCGAGCTCTCGGCGCAGGTCGACCTGCTGCAGTCGCACAACTACGCGTGCGCGCAGGCGTACGTGGACGGCGAGGACACCACCCGGGCGGCCACGGTCGCCAAGCTGACCGCCGGCCGGCTGCTGCGCGAGGTGGCCGACGCGTGCCTGCAGTTCCACGGCGGCATGGGCTACATGGAGGAGACCTGGACCTCCCGGTTCTTCCGGGACAGCCGATTGGCCTCGATCGGCGGCGGCGCCGACGAGGTCATGCTGCAGGTGCTCGCCCGGATGGACGGGTTCGACGCGTGAGCGGCGCCCCGCTGCTGCAGGCGCTGGTCGACGACCTCGAGGCGGAGTCCGCCGACCTCGACGCGCGCGTCGCCCCGCTCGACGACGCCGCCTGGTCCACCCCCACCCCCGCGGCCGGCTGGGACGTCCGCGACACCGTCAACCACCTGCGGTTCTTCGACCGGGACGCGCTGCTCGCCGTCACCGACCCGGACGGCTTCCGCGCGCTGGTGGCCGGACTCGGGGAGGGCGCGGGCGACTACGTGGAGCGGCTGACCCGTGAGGGCCGCGCCGATGCCCCGGCCGACGTGCTGGCCGCCTGGCGGTCCGGCCGGGCGGCGCTCGCCCGCGCCCTGCGCGCGGCCGACCCCGGCGTGCGGGTGCCGTGGTTCGGGCCGCCGATGAGCCCGGCGTCGTTCGTCACCGCCCGGCTGATGGAGACCTGGGCGCACGGGCAGGACGTCGTCGACGCCCTCGGGCAGGACCGCGCGCCGACCGCCCGGCTGCGGTCGGTGGCCGAGATCGGCGTGCGCGCCCGGCCGTTCGCCTACGCCGTCCGCGGCCTGCCGGTGCCCGACCGCCCGGTGCGGGTCGAGCTGACCGGCCCCGGCGGCGAGGCGTGGACCTGGGGGCCCGACGACGCCGCCGACGTCGTCCGCGGGACCGCGCTGGACTTCTGCCTGCTGGTCACCCAGCGCCGGCACCGCGACGACCTGGGCCTCGAGGTCACCGGGCCGGCGGCGCAGGAGTGGGCGGGCATCGCGCAGGCCTTCGCCGGCCCGCCCGGCGCCGGGCGGGAGCCGCTGCGGTGACGGCGCCGCTGCGGGTGGCCAACGTGTCAGGCTTCTACGGCGACCGGCACGCGGCGATGCGGGAGGTGCTCGACGGCGGGCAGGTCGA
This sequence comes from Geodermatophilus sp. SYSU D01036, assembly GCF_054050435.1. NCBI lineage: Bacteria > Bacillati > Actinomycetota > Actinomycetes > Geodermatophilales > Geodermatophilaceae > Geodermatophilus > Geodermatophilus sp. SYSU D01036. The sequence continues at coordinate 65,530 of NZ_JBJGZJ010000004.1, forward strand.
CGTCCTCACCGGCGACTACCTGGCCGAGCTGACCATGCTCATCCTCGGCCGGCAGAAGGCCGAGGACCCCGCGGCGGGCTGGGCGCGCAGCTTCCTGTCCCAGCTGGAGGAGTGCCTGGGCACCGCGCTGGAGCGCGGCGTCCGGATCGTCGCCAACGCCGGCGGGCTCAACCCGCAGGGCCTGGCCGCCGCGGTCACGGCGCTCGGGGAGCGGCTCGGGCTCCCGGTGCGGGTCGCGACCGTGAGCGGGGACGACCTGCTCCCCCGCCTCGGCGAGCTGCGCGGCCGGCTGCGCGCCGGCGACCGCCCGCCCGGCGCCCGCGACGTCGACGACGCGCTCACCGCCAACGCCTACCTCGGCTGCCGCGGCATCGTGCGGGCGCTGCAGGCCGGCGCCGACGTCGTCGTCACCGGCCGGGTGACCGACGCGAGCCTCGTCGTCGGGCCGGCCGCCTGGCACCACGGCTGGGGCGGCGACGGCTGGGCCACCGCCGACCTCGACGCGCTGGCCGGCGCCACCGTGGCCGGGCACGTGCTCGAGTGCGGCGCGCAGGCAACGGGTGGCAACTACAGCTTCTTCGCCGAGCTGCTCGACGCCGACCCCGCCGCACTCGACCACGTCGGCTTCCCGCTCGCCGAGATCGCCGCCGACGGCACGTCCGTGATCACCAAGCACCCCGGCACCGGCGGCGCGGTGACGGTCGGGACGGTCACCGAGCAGCTCCTGTACGAGCTCACCGGCAGCCGCTACGGCGGGCCCGACGTCGTCACCCGCTTCGACACGCTGCGGCTGCGGCAGGCCGGCCCCGACCGGGTGGAGGTCTCCGGCGCGCGCGGGCTGCCGCCGGAGGGGGTGCTCAAGGTCGCGGTCAACCGGCTCGGCGGCTTCCGCAACGCGATGACGCTGCCGCTGACCGGCCTGGAGGTCGAGCGCAAGGCGGAGCTGCTGCGCCGCCAGCTCGCCCCGGCGCTCGAGGGCATCGAGGACGTCACCGTCACCCTGGCCCGCACCGACTCCCCCGACGCCGGCGTGCAGGAGGAGGCCGCGGCGCTGCTGCACGTCACGGTCAAGGACCGCGACCGCCGCCGCGTCGGCAAGGCGTTCACCGTGCCCGTCATCGAGCTGGGCCTGGCCAGCATCCCCGGCTTCCACGCCACCTCGGCGCCGCCGAGCCCGTCCCCGTACGGCGTCTACTCCGCCGCCTGGGTGCCCGCCGGCGAGGTCCCGCAGGTGGTGGGGCTGCCCGACGGCACCACCGAGACGCTGCCGTCGGCCGTCCCCGCCGCGGCGGCCGCCGACGTCCCGGAGCCGGCCGGACCGCCCGCCTGGACCGACGACGGCCCGACCCGCCGGGTGCCGCTGGGCCGGGTCGCCGGCGCGCGCAGCGGCGACAAGGGCGGCGCGGCCACCCTCGGCGTCTGGGCCCGCGACGACGACGGCTTCGCCTGGCTGGCCGGCTTCCTCACGTCCGACCGGCTGCGCGCGCTGCTGCCCGAGGCCGCCGCGCTGCCGGTCACCCGCGAGCTGCTGCCCGGGCTGCGGGCGCTGCTGTTCCAGCTGCCCGGGCTGCTCGGCGACGGCGTCGCCGCGGGGACCCGGTTCGACCCGCAGGCCAAGGCCGTGGGCGAGTGGCTGCGCTCCCGCGTGGTCGACGTCCCCGAGCGCCTGCTGCCCCCGGAGGGAGACGGATGACGGTCCTGGACGAGCGCGCCGCAGGCAACCGCGCCGCGATGCTCGAGCGGCTGGCCGAGCTGGAGGAGCAGCTCCGCCTGGCCACCGCCGGCGGCGGCGAGAAGGCGCTGGCCCGGCACCGGCAGCGCGGCAAGCTCACCGCCCGCGAGCGGATCGAGCTGCTGCTGGACCGCGACAGCCCGTTCCTGGAGCTGTCCCCCTACGCCGCGTGGGGCACCGACTTCCCGGTCGGGGCGAGCACGGTCACCGGCATCGGCGTCGTCGAGGGCGTCGAGGTCGTGGTGTCGGCCAACGACCCGACCGTCCGCGGTGGCACGTCCAACCCGTACACGCTGCGCAAGTCCGCCCGGGCGCACGACATCGCGCGCACCAACCGGCTGCCGTTCGTCAGCCTGGTGGAGTCCGGCGGCGCCGACCTGCCCACCCAGTCGGAGATCTTCATCCCCGGCGGCCGCGGCTTCCGCGACCTCACCCGCCTGTCGGCCGCGGGCATCCCGACCGTCGCGCTGGTCTTCGGCAACAGCACCGCCGGCGGCGCGTACGTGCCCGGGATGAGCGACCACGTCGTGATGATCGAGGACCGCAGCAAGGTGTTCCTCGCCGGGCCGCCGCTGGTCAAGATGGCCACCGGCGAGGAGGCCGACGAGGAGTCCCTCGGCGGCGCGGCGATGCACGCCCGGGTCTCCGGCAGCGCCGACCACCTCGCCGTCGACGAGGTCGACGCCATCCGGATCGGCCGGCGGATCGTGCGGAACCTCAACTGGCGCAAGCACGGCCCCGGCCCCTCCCGACCGGCCGACCCGCCGCTGCACGACCCCGAGGAGCTGCTCGACCTCGCCCCCGCCGACCTCCGGCAGCCGCTGGACCCGCGCGACGTCCTCGCCCGCGTCGTCGACGGCAGCCGGTTCGACGAGCACAAGCCGCTCTACGGCACCTCGCTGGTCACCGGGTGGGCGAGCATCCACGGCTACCCGGTCGGCGTGCTGGCCAACGCCCGCGGCGTGCTGTTCCGGCAGGACGCCGAGAAGGCCGCGCAGTTCATCCAGCTGGCCAACCAGACCGACACCCCGCTGCTGTTCCTGCAGAACACCACCGGCTACATGGTCGGCACCGAGTACGAGCAGGACGGGATCATCAAGGCCGGCTCACAGATGATCAACGCGGTCTCCAACAGCACCGTCCCGCACCTCACCGTCAACATCGGCGCGTCCTACGGCGCCGGCAACTACGGCATGTGCGGCCGGGCCTACGAGCCCCGCTTCCTGTTCACCTGGCCGAACGCCAAGAGCGCGGTCATGGGCCCGGCGCAGCTGGCCGGCGTGCTCGACATCGTCGGCCGGGCCAGCGCCCGGGCCCGCGGCCGCGACTACGACGAGGAGGCCGCGGCCGCGATGCGCGCGGCGGTGGAGCAGCAGATCGAGGCCGAGTCGCTGGCGCTGTTCCTCTCCGGCCGGCTCTACGACGACGGGATCATCGACCCCCGCGACACCCGCACCGTCCTCGGCCTCGCCCTCTCGGCCGTCCACAACGCCCCGGTGAGAGGACTGCACGACGGATGGGGGGTGTTCCGGCTGTGAGCCGCCCCCTCACCAGCGTGCTGGTCGCCAACCGCGGCGAGATCGCCCGGCGCGTGTTCCGCACCGCCCGGGCGATGGGCCTGCGCACGGTCGCCGTCCACTCCGACGCCGACGCCGGGGCGCCGTTCGTGGCCGAGGCCGACGTCGCGGTGCGGCTGCCCGGGAACACGCCCGCCGAGACCTACCTGCGCGCCGACCTCGTGGTGGCCGCGGCGCTGCGCGCCGGCGCGGACTGCGTGCACCCCGGCTACGGCTTCCTCTCCGAGAACGCGGACTTCGCCCGGGCGGTGCAGGACGCCGGGCTGGTGTTCGTCGGGCCGGACCCCGGCGCCGTGGAGGCGATGGGCAGCAAGCTCGCCGCCAAGGAGCTCATGGGCCGGGCCGGGGTGCCGGTGCTGCCGAGCGTCGACGCCACCGGCCTGTCCGGCGACACCCTGGAGAAGGCCGCCGGGGAGGTCGGCTACCCGCTGCTGGTGAAGGCGTCCTTCGGCGGCGGCGGGCGCGGCATGCGCACCGTCCGCGGGCCCGCGGAGCTCGCCGAGGCGGTGGAGGGCGCCGGCCGGGAGGCGGCGTCGGCGTTCGGCGACGGCACGGTGTTCCTCGAGCGGCTGGTCGAGCGGCCGCGGCACGTCGAGGTGCAGGTGTTCGGCGACCGGCACGGCACCACGGTGGCGCTGTTCGAGCGGGAGTGCTCCATCCAGCGCCGGCACCAGAAGGTGGTCGAGGAGGCGCCCAGCCCCGCCGTCGGGCCGGCGCTGCGGCAGCGGCTGCAGGACGCCGCGGTGGCCGCCGCGCGGGCGATCGGCTACGTCGGCGCGGGCACGGTGGAGTTCCTGCTCGACGAGGGCGGCGACTTCTGGTTCCTCGAGATGAACACCCGGCTGCAGGTCGAGCACCCGGTCACCGAGGCGGTCACCGGCCTGGACCTGGTCCGGCTGCAGTTCGACGTCGCCGCCGGCCGCCCGCTGCCCCCGGAGGCGGTCTCCCCCACGCTGTCCGGCGCCGCGATCGAGGTGCGCCTGTACGCCGAGGACCCGGCGCGCGACTGGCTGCCGCAGTCGGGCCGGCTGGCGGAGTTCGCGCTCGCCGCCGACGCGGAGTTCCGCACGCCGACCGGGCCGGGCATCCGGCTGGACAGCGGCTTCCGGACGGGCGACGAGGTCGGCGTGCACTACGACCCGATGCTCGCCAAGGTCGTCGCCTGGGCGCCGGACCGCACCTCGGCGGCGCTGGCGCTGGCCGGCGCGCTCGCCCGGGCCCGGCTGCACGGGCTGACCACCAACCGCGACCTGCTCGTGCGGGTGCTGCGGTCGGGGGCCTTCCTCGCCGGGGAGACCGACACCGGCTTCCTCGACCGGCACGGCCTCGACGTCCTCGCCGCACCGCTGGTCGACGACGCCGGCCGCCGCGTGCACGCCGTCGCCGCCGCACTCGCGGGGGCGGCACTGCGGCGGGCGGCCGCGCCGGTGCTGGCCGGCCTGCCCTCGGGCTGGCGCAACAACCCGACGGTGCCGCAGACCACCGCCTTCGACGCCGGCACCGTGCACTACCGGCTCCACCGCGACGGCGTCACCGCCGACGTCGACGGCGAACCGGTGGACCTCGTCGTCCTCGGCACGGAGGTGACCGGGCCCGGCCGGGTCCGGCTCGCCGTCGAGACCGGCGGGCTGCGCGGCACCTACGAGGTGCACGTCGACGGCGACCGCAGCTTCGTCGACGGCCCGGACGGCGCCACCACGCTCACCGAGCTGCCGCGGTTCCCCGAGCCGTCCGCCGCGGTGGCGCCCGGCTCGCTCACCGCCGGCATGCCCGGCGCGGTGACGCGGGTGGCCGTCGCCGAGGGCGACGAGGTCCGCGCCGGGCAGCTGGTGCTGGTCCTCGAGGCCATGAAGATGGAGCACCCCGTGGTCGCACCGGCCGACGGGGTGGTCACCTCCCTGCACGCCGACGTGGGCGCGCAGGTGGAGACGGGCGCGGTGCTCGCGGTCGTCACCCCGACAGCCCCCGAGAGCGGAGGAGACCGCAGTGCGTCCTGACCTGTCCGGGATCGACCCCCTGGAGCTGAACCTCGCCACCCGGTTCTCGGTCGGCGACATGCTGACCCGCTCCGCGCAGCTGTTCGCCGCCCGCACCGCGGTCGTCGACGGCGAGGAGGAGGTCACCTACGCCCGCCTCGACGCCGCCGCCGAGGCGTTCGGCCGCGGCCTGCTCGACGCCGGCGTGGGCCCCCAGGAGCCGGTCGCCTTCCTGCTCGGCAACTCGTGGCGGTTCGCAGCGAGCTTCTTCGGCTGCGCCAAGGCCGGGCTGGTCGCGCTGCCGGTCAACCTGATGCTGGCGCCGGAGGACGTCGGGTGGATCCTCGCCGACTCCGGCACGGAGACCGTCGTCGCCGATCCGGTGTTCCTGCCGCTGCTCGAGGCCGTGCTGCCCGGGCTGCCCGCGGTCACCCGGGTCGTCGTCACCGGGGACGCCCCGGCGCAGGTCGCCGGGCGGGACGTGCTGCGCTGGGACGACGTCGCCGCCGACCCGACGCCGGTGCAGGTGCTCGTCGACGACCGCGACACCGTGCACTGCCTGTACACCTCGGGCACCACCGCGCGGCCCAAGGGCGTGCTGACCAGCCACCTGGCGGTGCACGTCGGCGTGTTGAGCAACGCGCTGCAGGTCGGCCACCGGCGCGGCGACGAGTTCTCCGTCCTGCCGATCGTGCTGCCGCTGTTCCACACCACCGCGCTGGACACCCTGCTGCTGCCGGTCCTGCTCACCGGCGGCACCGCGGTCCTGCCCGGCGGCTTCGACCCCGAGGCCTTCCTCGAGGTGGTCGAGCGCCGCCGCGCGACCCACCTGATGCTGCTGCCGATGATGTACGCCGCGCTGCTCGCCGCCCCGGGCATCCGGACGCGGGACCTGTCGTCGGTGCAGCTGTGCATCTACGCGATGGCCCCGATGCCGCAGGAGCGGATCACCGCGATCGCCGCCGCGTTCCCGAACGCGAGGGTGCTGCTGGGCTCGGGGCAGACCGAGTGCGTGCCGGCGACGGTGTTCCAGTGGCCGTCGCACCAGGAGACGAAGGCGGCGTCGTGGGGGCCGTCGACGGTCACCGTCGACACCCGGGTCATGGACCCGGCCGGCCGGCTGCTGCCGCCGGGTGAGACCGGGGAGATCGTCTACCGCGGCCCGCACGTGATGAGCGGGTACTGGAACAACCCGGCGGCCAACACCGCCGCGTTCGCGCACGGCTGGTTCCACTCCGGCGACGTCGGCCACCTCGACGAGGAGGGCGTCGTGTGGTTCACCGACCGGGTCAAGGACATGGTCAAGACCGGCGGGGAGAACGTCTCCTCCGTCGAGGTGGAGCGGGTGCTGCTGGCGTCCCCGGAGATCGTCGAGGCCGCGGTGATCGGCGTCCCGGACGACCGCTGGGGCGAGGCGGTCACCGGCGTCGTCGTGCCGGCCGACCCGGACGCCGACCCCGCCGCGCTGGCGGAACGGCTGCTCGCCCACTGCCGGGCGCACCTGGCCGGCTTCCAGGTGCCCAAGCGGATCGAGGTCCGCACCGGGCTGCCGAAGACCGCCACCGGCAAGATCCAGAAGCACGAGCTGCGCGACGAGTTCCGTGGCTGACGCGCCCCTGGTCACCGTCGCCCGCCGCGGGCCGGCGGCGGTGGTGACGCTGGACTCCCCGCCCAACCGCAACGCGCTGTCCCGCGCCCTGCTCGAGCAGCTGCACGCCGCGCTGCAGGAGGCCCTCGCCGACGACGCGGTGCGGGTGCTCGTGCTGACCGGCGCCGGTCCGGTGTTCTGCTCCGGCGCCGACCTCAAGGAGCAGCGCGCCAGCGGCGGTCCCGGGCCGGTCGGCCTGCCGGAGGTCCTCACCCTGCTGATGGAGGGGCCGAAGCCCGTGGTGGCGCGGGTCAACGGCGCCGCCCGCGCCGGGGGCCTCGGGCTGATCGCGGCCTGCGACCTCGCCGTGGGCCTCACCGGGGCGATGTTCGGCTTCAGCGAGGTCCGCATCGGGGTCGCGCCGGCGGTCATCGCCGTCCCCTGCCTGCGCCGGATGGACCCGCGGGCGGCGCGCGAGCTGTTCCTCACCGGCGAGCCCTTCGACGGCGCCCGCGCCCGCGAGGCCGGCCTGCTCGACCGCGCGGTGGCCGACGGCGAGCTCGACGCCACGGTGGACGCCCTGGTGGCGCAGCTGGCACTCGGCGCCCCCGAGGCGCTCGCCATCACCAAGCGGCTGCTGCGCGAGCTGCCCGGCGCCGGCCTGCAGGAGGACCTCGACCGGATGGCCGCGCTGTCGGCGGAGCGGTTCGGCTCGGCCGAGGCGCGCGAGGGCATCGCCGCGCTGCTGGAGAAGCGCCGCCCCTCCTGGGCGGCAGGGACGTAGAGGTCAGGCGGGCCAGGCCGAGCGGGGCAGGCCGATGGCGCCGGCCCACAGCCGGGTGAGCACCTCGACGGCGGCGTCCTCGTCGAGGTCCTCCACCGGGTCCTGCCACAGGTGCGCGAACGACTCGACCATCGCGCCGAGCGCGCTGGCCGTGGCGCGCGGCGGCAGCGAGGCGTCGGCCAGGCCCAGCTCCTGCAGCCGCTCCAGGCCCTCCATGCCGCGCCGCACGAAGGTCTCCCGGACGTCGACCCGCAGCCGCCGGAACTCCTCGCGGGTGTCGGCCAGCGAGTCGAGGACGCGCAGGATCCGGGCGTGCCGGGTGACCGCGGTCAGGTACAGCCGGTTGGCCGCCTCGATCCGCTCGTACGGGGCGTCGGCCGGCAGCCGCGGGCCCACCGCGGTGGCGGTGAACAGGTCCTCCACCACGACCGCGACGATCGCCCGCAGCAGCGACTCCTTGGAGTCGAACCAGGTGTAGAAGGTGCCGTGCGAGACGCCCGCCCGCTCGGACACCGCGTCGATCCGGACGTCGGCGAACCCGCGCTCCTCGAACAGCTCCCGGCCTGCCTGCAGCAACGCGGCCCGGGTGCGCCGTCCCCGGTCCGTCACGGGGAGCTGGTCCTGCCCCGCGCCGGCCTGCGTGCCGGTCATCGCCCCACCTCCGCGTCCTCGGGCCCCGGCAGCCTGACACACCCCGCGGGCAGTTGACGACCGCGTCAGGTCCTCGACAGACTCCGTGACCCAGGCCACAGCAGCGCGGGAGAGGGCAGACATGGACAGGGGCATCGGCAGCTGGCCGACGCGGCGGGCGTTCCTCTCCGGGGACCGCACCGCCCTGGTGTCCGGGGAGCGGCGACTCACCTACACCGACTTCGACCGGCGCACCGACCAGCTGGCGCGCGCGCTGCGCGACCTCGGCGTCCGCCAGGGCGACCGGGTGGCCGGGCTGCTGCTCAACAGCCCCGCGTTCCTCGAGACCATGTTCGCCACCGCCAAGCTCGGCGCCGTCTTCGTGCCGATGAACCTGCGCCTGGCGCCCCCCGAGGTCAGCTACCTGCTCGCCGACTCCGGCGCCGACGTCTTCGTCTGGTCCGGGCCCCTGGCGCCGGTCGCCCGCGCCGCGCTGGGCGCCGAGGGCGTCCGCGTGCGGCACCGGGTGGTGGCCGACGGCGAGGCCGGCAACGGCGAGCTCGCCTTCGAGCCGCTGCTGGCCTCCGGCGAGCCGCGAGCGCTGGGCACCGACGTCGCCGGCAGCGACCTGTCCTGCCTGATGTACACCTCCGGCACGACCGGCCGCCCCAAGGGCGCGATGCTCACCCACGACAACCACTTCTGGAACGTCGTCAACGTCCTGTCCTTCGGCCGCGGGCTCAAGGAGAGCGACGTGACCGTGACGGTCGCGCCGATGTTCCACATCGGCGGGCTCGGCGTGCACACGCTGCCGCTGCTGTACCTGGGCGGCACCAACGTGGTCCTGCCGTCGTTCGACCCGGCGCAGACCCTCGAGGCGATGGCGCGGTCGCGGGCGACCGTGCAGTTCCTCGTCCCGGCGATGTGGGCCGCGCTGACCGCGGTCCCCGACTTCGACCGGCACGACCTGTCGGCGCTGGAGCTGGCCGTCACCGGCGGCGCGCCGTGCCCGCTGCCGGTCATCGAGTTCTTCCAGGGCAAGGGCCTGCCCTTCCAGGAGGGCTTCGGCATGACCGAGACCGCGCCGGCGGTGTCGATCCTCGACGCCGACCACGTCAAGGAGAAGGCCGGGTCGATCGGCCGGGCGCTCATGCACGTCGAGGCGCGGATCGTCGACGAGGACGACCGGGACGTCGCCACCGACGTCGTCGGCGAGCTGGTGGTGCGCGGGCCCAACGTGTTCGCCGGCTACTGGGGGCTGCCCGAGGCGACGGCGGAGGCGTTCCGCAACGGCTGGTTCCACACCGGCGACCTGGGCCGGATGGACGCCGAGGGCTTCGTCACCCTGGTCGACCGCAAGAAGGACATGATCATCTCGGGCGGCGAGAACGTGTACCCGATCGAGGTGGAGCAGGTGCTCTACCGGCACCCGGCGGTGCGCGAGGTCGCCGTCGTCGGGGTGCCCGACCCGCGCTGGGGCGAGACGCCGGTCGCCGTCGTCGCCCTGGGCGAGGGCGCCGCCGCCACGGCCGAGGACCTGCTGGGCTACGCGCGGGAGCGGCTGGCCCACTTCAAGTGCCCGACCCGGGTGGAGTTCGTGCCCGAGCTGCCGCGCAACGCCACGGGCAAGGTGCTCAAGACGACGCTGCGCAAGGAGTACGGCGGCGCCGAGGAGGCCGTGCAGCGGTGACGACGGCCGCGCTCGCCGCCGACCCGTGGACCACCCCCGAGCGGGTCGCGCTGCGGCGGCTGGCCCGGGACTTCGTCGCCCGCGAGGTCGCGCCGCACGTCGAGGAGTGGGAGACCGCCGGCGAGCTGCCGCGGGAGCTGCACCGCCGGGCAGCCGCCGCCGGGCTGCTCGGCGTCGCGTTCCCGGAGGAGGTCGGCGGCGGGGGCGGCGACGCGATCGACTCGGCGATCGTCACCGAGGAACTGCTGCTCGGCGGCGGGTCGACCGGCGTCGCGGCGAGCCTGTTCACCCACGGGATCGCGCTGCCGCACGTGGTGGCCGACGGCTCCCCCGCGCTGGTCGACCGGTACGTCCGCCCGACCCTGGCCGGCGAGCTCATCGGGTCCCTCGGCGTCACCGAGCCCGACGCCGGCTCCGACGTCGCGTCGCTGCGGACCCGGGCGGTCCGCGACGGCGACGAGTACGTGGTCGACGGCGCGAAGACCTACATCACCAGCGGCGTGCGCGCGGACTTCGTCACCACGGCCGTCCGCACCGGCGGCCCGGGCCACGCCGGCATCTCGCTGCTGGTGATCGACAAGGGCACGCCCGGGTTCACCGTCGGCCGGCGGCTGGACAAGATGGGCTGGCGCTGCTCGGACACCGCCGAGCTGTCCTTCACCGGCGCCCGGGTGCCGGCGGCGAACCTGGTCGGCCCGGAGAACAGCGGCTTCGGGCAGATCATGCGGCAGTTCCAGTCCGAGCGGCTGAGCCTGGCGGTGCAGGCCTACGCCACCGCGGCCCGCTGCCTGGACCTGGCGCTGGCCTGGGTGCGGCAGCGGGAGACGTTCGGCCGGCCGCTGTCCTCCCGCCAGGTCATCCGGCACAAGCTCGCCGAGATGGCCCGAGAGGTCGACGTCGCCCGCACCTACACCCGCGCGGTGATGCAGCGCTGGCTCGCCGGCGAGGACGTCGTGACCGAGGTGTCGATGGCCAAGAACACCGCCGTGGCCGCCTGCGACTCCGTCGTCGACCAGGCGGTGCAGGTGTTCGGCGGGCTGGGCTACATGCGGGAGTCGGAGGTGGAGCGGCACTACCGCGACGCCCGCATCCTCGGCATCGGCGGCGGGACCACCGAGATCATGAACGAGGTCATCGCCAAGCGGCTGGGCCTGTAGACGCACCCGGCGCCCGCCCCCGGAGGGACGGGCGCCGGGTGCGGCTCCGCCGGTTCAGCCGGCCAGCTGGGCGGCGAGCTCACCCTCGAACGCCTCCTGGACGACCTCGGCACCGCCGGGGACGTCGGCCGGCCGCAGGATGAGGCTCTGCGTGCTCGGCGAGACGCCGGTCTCGAACCCGTTGATCGGCACCAGCAGGCCGCCGGTGTCGACGTCCTCCAGCTCACCGAACGCCGCGACGACGCCCTCGCGGGTCAGGTCGCCGCTCTCGCAGGCCGCGTCGAGCACCTGGTTCATCACGTCGCCCATCGCGTAGCCGAAGATCGCGCCGAGGCTCGGCGTGACGTTCGGGTAGGCCGCCTCGTACTGCTCGAGCAGCTCGGGCTGGGCGTCCCACGCGGTGACCGGCGAGGCCACGTAGAGGTGGTCCTTGAGCCACTGCGCCGACGCGCCCTGCAGCAGGCCCGGCGCGAACACCGGGTTGCTGCCCAGGATCGGGACGTCGAGGCCCTGGGCCTGCGCCACCGCGGCCACCGAGGCGGTCTGCGTGGGCGCGACGGTCAGCACGATCGCGTCGACGCCGGCCGAGGCGAACTGGGTGACCTGCGCGGACATGTCCTGGTCGGTGGACTTGATCTGCGCCGGGATCACCTCCAGGCCGCGGGCCTCCGCGACGGCCTCGGTGCCGGCCAGGCCGTTCTCCCCGTACTCGCCCTCGAAGTAGATGTGCCCGACGGTGGCGCCGTCCTGCAGCAGCCCCTGGTCGAACAGGTACTGGTAGCCGTTGGCGATCTCGACGTCGTAGGTCGCACCGAGGACGCCGGTGCCCGGGATCTCGGTGAGCGTGCGCGCCCAGGCCGACGGGAAGTTGACGATCTGGTCGCTCTCGTAGTCCCCGGCCAGCGCGGTGTTGATCGGCGACCCGATCGTCTGCTGCATCGCCAGCACGTTGGGCTCCATCGCGCTGTAGAGCTGCACGCCGGTCTGCGGCACGTAGCCGGTGTCCTGGACGTCGAGCTCGACGTCGTAGGTGTCGCAGACCTGGTTGTCCTCCCAGTACAGGGTGTTGCCGTTGGTGATGTCCTGGCCGAGCGCGGCGAAGACGCCGGTCAGGTCGGTGAGCACCCCGAGCCGGATCGTGGTGTCCTCCACGCCGACGTCGGTGGTGACGTCGCCGCCGCCCTCGCCTCCCCCGCCGCCGCCGCCGTCCTCGGCCCGGGTGCTGCAGCCGCTGACGACGACGACGGTGACGGCGGCCAGGACGGTGGCCCCCCGCAGACGTACTGCTGCTCTCATCTGGCGCTCCCTTGCGCTGGTGGATCGGACTGTTCGGGGACGGTGCTGGGCGCACCCGAGCCCGGTGTGGCGCTCGGGGATCCGCGGCCGGGTCTGCGTCCCCGGCGGCGGAAGCGGTGGGCGATCCCGACCAGGCCGCCGGGCTCGAAGAGGACGACGAGCACGATCGCCAGGCCGAACAGGTAGCGGGCGGCGGTGCCGGCGGCGATGCCGCCCTCGCCGGGCGCGCTCACGAGCGGCAGCACGTCGGCGAACTGCTGGAACACCAGCGGCAGGGCGGTGACGAACGCGGCGCCCAGCGCCGCGCCGCCCACCGAGCCGAGCCCGCCGAGCACGATCATCGCCAGGTACAGCACCGAGACGGTCAGGCCGAAGGACTCCGGCGCGATGCTGCCGATCGACAGCGCGTACATCACCCCGGACAGCCCGGCGTACATGGAGCTGACCATGAACACCCGCGCCTTGTAGGCCTGCACGTTGACGCCCATGACCGAGGCGGCGACCTCGCTGTCGCGGAGCGTCTCCAGCGCCCGGCCGGGCCGGCTGCGCAGCAGGTTGCGGGCGAAGACGTAGGCGGCCAGCGCCAGGACGATGCCGAGGTACCAGAGCCGCTCGGCCTCCCGGTAGGGGACGCCGAGGACGAACAGCGTCGGGTCGCTGTTGCCGAAGCTGAACCCGAACAGCGAGAACTCCGGCACCGAGCGGCCGTTGAAGCCGCCGGTGACCGGCGTCCAGGTGTTGAGCACGTGGACGCCGATGAACACCAGCCCGAGCGAGGCGACGCCGAGGTAGATGCCGCGCAGCCGGGCCGCGATCGGGCTGAACAGCAGGCCGGCGAGGCCGGCGAGCAGCACGCCGAGCACCATGCCGACGATCGGCGGCAGCTCCAGGCCGCGCAGCGCCGCCCGGGTGCCCAGGCCGCCGGACTCGCCGGAGACGTAGGTGTAGGTGGTCGCGCCGACGGCGAGGAAGAACGCGTGCGCCAGCGACAGCTGGCCGCTGGTGCCGACCAGCAGGTTCAGCCCGATCGCGCCGACGATCGCGCCGGCGACGGCGAAGCCGGTGCGCAGCCAGAACTCCTCGACGTACAGCGGGAGCACCAGCAGCACGACGAGGGCGGCCACGAGCAGCACCGGCCGGAGCCAGCGCAGCAGCGGGGAGCGGCCGGGCCGGGAGGCGTCCGCCGCCGTCGTCCGGCCGCGCGCCCCGGTGGGGGCGGAGAGGGTGTCAGACACGTGTCAGCTCCTTGGTCCCGAACAGGCCGGAGGGGCGGACCAGCAGCACGATGATCATCACGACGTAGGGCGCGACCTCGCCGAAGCCGCGGCCGAGGAACGACAGCTCCTCCTGGTATCCGGCCACCAGCGCCTCGGTGATCCCGATGAGCAGCCCGCCGACCAGCGCGCCGCCGGTGGAGTCCAGGCCGCCGAGGATCGCCGCGGGGAACGCGCGCAGCGCGACCGTGTAGGCCGCCGCGCTCACGCCCGGCGTCGGGGCGCCGACGAGGAACAGCGCCGCCACCGCGGCGAGGACCCCCGCGACGATCCAGGCCAGCGCCGACACCCGGCCCTGCCGGATGCCCATGAGCGCGGCCGCCTCGCCGTCCTCGGCGGAGGCCCGCATCGCCACGCCCCAGCTGGAGTACTTGAAGGCGACGAAGAAGGCGACGATCAGGACGCCGGCGACGCCCATGGCGATCAGCCGGTTCTCGCTGATGCCGACGCTGCCGATGCGGACCGAGTCGCCGCCCCACGGGTGCGGGACGTTGAGGATGTCCGGGCCGATCTGCCGGATGAGCTCGGTCAGGATGATGATGTCGACGCCGATGGTGACGATCGCCAGGCTGATCACCGGCGCCCCGCGGAGCTGGTTGATGACCAGCCGCTCGACGAGGAACGCCGCCAGCGCCGTGAACCCGACGCCGACGAGCACCGCGGGCAGGAAGCCGATCGGGTCCGACAGCCGCGCGATCGTGTAGGCGCCGAGCAGCAGCAGCGACCCGTGGGTGAAGCTGACCACCTCGCTGGCCTTGAAGATGATCACGAAGCCGAGCGCGATGAGCGCGTAGATGGCGCCCAGCGAGATGCCGTTGAGCAGCAGGGACAGGAACTGGGTCACGGCCGGCTCCCCGGGGCGTCGGTGGCGGTGGCGCCGTGGGCGGTGGACTGCTCGGCGGTGGACTGCGCGTCGGTGGACTGCTCGGCGGTGGGCCGGGCGTCGGTGTGCCGGCCGGCGGTGTGGTGGCCGGCGGCCTCGGCGGGGCCGACCTCGGTGCCCGAGCCGAGATAGGCGCGGATGACCTCGGGGTCGGACTGGACCTCCGCCGGGGTGCCGTCGGCGATGCGGCGGCCGAAGTCGAGGACGGTCACCCGGTCGGCCAGCGACATGACCATCCCCATGTCGTGCTCGACGAGGATGACCGAGATCCCCAGCGCCGAGCGGATCTCCCGGATCGCGTCGGCCATCCGGTCGGTCTCCTGCGCGTTCATCCCGGCGACCGGCTCGTCGAGCAGCAGCAACCGGGGCTCGATGCACAGCGCCCGGGCCACCTCGACCCGCTTCTGGTCGCCGTAGGACAGCACCCCCACGGGGGTGTGCAGCTTGGCGCCGAGGTCGAGGAACTCGGCGATCTCGCGGATGCGCTCGCCGTGGACCCGCCCCTCCCGGGTGGCCCGCGGCAGCCGCAGCCCGGAGGAGAGGAAGCCCGCCTTGGTGAGGTGGTGGCGGCCGAGCATGAGGTTCTCGGCCACCGTCTGCGTGCCCGACAGCGCGATGTTCTGGAACGCGCGGGCCACGCCGACACCGGCGATCTGGAACGGCCGCATCACGCTCAGGCGGGCCTCGCCGAACCGGACCTCCCCGGCGCTGGCGCGGTAGACCCCGGAGAGGACGTTGAACAGCGTCGACTTGCCGGCCCCGTTGGGCCCGATGACGGCGTGGATGGCGCCCGGGGCGACGGTGAACGAGACGTCGTTGAGCGCCTTGATCGCGCCGAAGGCCACGCTGACGCCGTCGACCTCGACCGGCGGGACGTCGTCCCGGGTGGTCGCCGCGGTCACGCCGTCCACCGCGAGAGGGTGCGGCGGGGAGCCCGCTCGACGCGCTCGGCGGACGGTTCGGCGCCGGCGTGCCCGAGGTAGAGCCGCTGCACCTCGTCGGTGGCGGCGAGCTCGCGGGCGTCGCCGGACAGGGACACCTCGCCGACGTCGAGGACGTAGGCGCGGTCGGCGACGCCGAGGGCCATCGTCGCGTTCTGCTCGACCAGCAGCACCGACGTCCCCTGCCGGTTGATCTCGGCGATCACCTCGCCGATCTGGCCGATGACGCGGGGCGCGAGGCCCAGGGACGGCTCGTCGAGCAGCAGCAGCCGCGGGCTGGCCATGAGTGCGCGGCCGATGGCGAGCATCTGCTGCTCCCCGCCGGACAGCAGCCCGGCCCGCTGCCCGGCGCGGTCGCGCAGCACCGGGAACAGGTCGTGCACGCGGGTGACGGCCCGTGCCTTGGCGGCGCGGTCGCGGTTGCCCATGCCGCCGGCGCGCAGGTTCTCCTCGACGGTGAGCCGGCCGAAGATCCGCCGTCCCTCCGGCACCTGGACGACGCCGCGGCGCACGATCTGGCCCGGGTCGCGGCGGGTGAGGTCGGTGTCCTCGAAGCGCACCGTGCCGGCGTCGACCCGGCCGCGGTGCAGCCGCAGCGTCCCGGAGACGGTGCGCAGCAGCGTCGTCTTGCCCGCGCCGTTGCTCCCGAGCACGGCCACGACCGAGCCGTCGGGGACCTCCATCGACACGCCCCGGACGGCCTGGACGACGCCGCCGTAGCTCACCTGCAGCCGGTCGACGGTCAGCACGGCGCCACCGGCTCCCGGAGCACCCCGTGTGATGTGTGCCACATGCGCACGGACGATAGGGGGAACGTCAAGATCGCGGCCCGAGCAGGACCGGGACCGTGACCTGCCGGTGATACGGCACTGTCCAGTACCGCTCACCACCGCCGGCGCCGGGCGCGGTCAGGCGCCGGCGACGTCGAGGACGCGGACCGTGCCGTCGCCGGAGTTGGTGACGAGCAGCCGGCGCCCGTCCGGGGTCACGGTGACGCTCGTCGGGTCGGTCCCGGTGGGGATCCGCGCGGTGACGGCGCCGGTGCCGGCGTCGACCACCGCCACGGTGCCGTCCTCCACGTTGGCGGTGTAGAGGTGGCGGCCGTCCGGGGCCCAGGTGACGTCCTGCGGCCCGGCGCCCACGCCGGGCACGGTGGCCACCACGGTGTCCGTCGCCGGGTCGAGGAGCGTGACGTCGTCGCTGATGTAGCCGACCACCGCGACCCGCGTCCCGTCCGGCGAGGTCTCCAGAGCGTGCGGCCCGTCGCCGACGGGGACGGTCGCCAGCACCCGGTGGTCCTCGAGGGACAGGACGGTCACCACGTCGGAGAAGTGGTTGGTGACGTAGACGGCCTCGCGGCCGGGCACGAAGGCGACCCAGTGCGGGGACGGCGCGACGTCGACCCGGTCGACCAGCGCCCCGGTGTCGGCGTCGAGGACGTCGAGGTGGTCCTCGTCGTAGTAGGGCACGTACAGGCGGCGGCCGCCGGGGTCGGTCGCCATGGCGTACGGGCCGCGGCCCACCGGCACGGCGCCGGTGACCGTGTCGGTGGCGGTGTCGATGGTGACGACGACGTCGGTGGCGAACTCCTCGTCGTAGGCCGAGACGAAGACGCGGCTCCCGTCCGGGGAGGTGGTGACCATCTGCGGCGGCGCCTGGGGCACGGGGACGGTCCCCCTCACCTCGGCGGTGGCGGGGTCGATGCGGAGGACGGCCCCGAGGACTGGGTCGGCCACGTAGGCGGAGCGGCCGTCGGGGGTGACCGCGAGGTGGTGCGGCGACGACCCGACCGGGACCGCGGGGCCGACCCCCGGGCCAGCGGCACTGGTGACCGACGGCGGCGCGGCGGACGACGTCGCGCCGGCCTGCCCGCCGTGCGCGTGCTCCCCGGCGCCGGCCGAGGTCGCGGCCGCACCCGCCCGCGGCTCGGGGGTCGCTCCACCCCGGGGCCACAGGAGCACGCCCGCGACCACCGCTGCCGCGAGGAGCGCCAGGCCGAGGCCCGGAGCCGCTCCGTGCCGGCGCGCCCGCCGCCGGCGGTGCCTGCCGTGCACGACCGCGTGGTCCTGCTCCATGCCGGATCGCCCCCGTCCACCGTCCGGGTGTGCGCGTCGCAGGGGATGGATGGTCGGGGCCCGCCCCGCCCGGGACAAGGGGGGACGGCGCCGGCAGCGCGACCGGCACCACCCGTTGCGGAACGCGGTCGTCGTCGTCATCAGCAGCCTGGGCGCGCCGCTGGTCCCCGCGATCGCCGCCACGATGGACGCCCGCTGCCTGCCGCCCGGTGGTCGCTGACCGCCACGCTGCTGGTCGGCGCGGTGGCCACGCCCGCGGTGGGCCGGCTCGGCGACGGGCCGCACCGGCGCCGCGTCGTCCTCGCCGTACTGGCCGCGGTGACCGCCGGCGGGGTGTTGGCGGCCCTCCCCCCCTGGGCCTGGGGTGGCTGGTCGCCGGCCGCGCGCTGCAGGGCCCCGGGCTCGGGCTGACGCCGCTGGCCATTGCCACCGCCCGTGAGGCGCTGACCGGCGACCGCTCCCGCTCGACGATCGCGGCGCTGTCGCTCACCGTCGTCGCCGGGGTCGGCCTCGGCTATCCGCTGGCCGGGCTCGGCGGGGTGCACGCCGCGTTCTGGGCCGGCGCCGCGGTCAGCCTCGCCGCGCTGCCGGCCGCGGCCGCGGACCCGCCGCCGGCCGCGACCACGACGCGGCGGCCGCTCGACGTCGTCGGCGCGCTCCTGCTGGGCGCCGGGCCGACCGGGCTGCTCGTCGCGCTCGGCGAGGCCGAGACGGAGGGCTGGACCGCCCCGGCGCCGTGGCTGCCGGCCGGCGGGGCGGTCGCGGTCCTCGGTGCCCGTCCTCGCCCAGACGCCGGCCTCCCCGGCCTGGGCTTCGGCGCCTCGCTGCTCGTGGCCGGGCTGGTGCTGCTGCCGTTCTCGGCGGCCAGCTTGCTCGGGGGCCGGCTCGCCCGGGCGCTGGCCGACCGGCGGCGGCAGCACCTGGTGCTCCCGGTCCGCCGCGCCCGTACAGGCCGGCGCGTTCGTGCTGTTCGGGCTGACCCGCAGCGACCTGTGGCGGCTGTTCGCCGTCATGGCCGTCGCGGGGCTCGGGGTGGGCGCGTCCTTCGCGGCGTTCCCCGCGCTCGTGGTCGCCGCGGTGCCGCCGTCGGAGACCGGCAGCGCCATGAGCCTCAACCAGGTCCTGCGCTACGTCGGCTTCGCGCTCGGCAGCGCGCTGACCGCCACCCTGCTCGGCGCGGCGACGCCCGGTCCCGGCGCCGCGCCGGGCGACAGCGGTTACGCCGCCGTCGCGGTCGTCGGGCTGGCCGTGTGCGGAACGACCACCGCCGTCGTCTCCTGGCCGGCGCCGGGACGCGCGGAGGGGCGGCCCCGGGAGTCCGGGACCGCCCCTCGTCGAGCGTCAGGTGCCGTGCGTCAGTAGGTCACACAGGCGAGGTAGGCGAAACCCTCCTGCGCGGCCTGGAACGGGTCGAACGTCGGGTCGCCGAAGCGCGGGTCGTGCTCGACGACGAAGTACTTCGTGCTCCCGCCGCCGGCGGCGAAGATCTCCGGGAAGTCGATGACGCCGCGGCCCACGATCTCGATCCGACGGTCGGGCGTCCCGGCCAGGTCCTTGACGTGGAACAGCTGGATCCGGTTGCCGTAACGCTCGAGGATCTCGACCGGGTCGGCGCCGGCGAAGGTCGCCCAGTACAGGTCGAGCTGGAAGGCGACGTTCCGCGGGTCGGTGTACGCCATCAGGATGTCGTAGGCGGTCCGCCCGTTGAAGACGTCGGTGAACTCCCAGTTGTGGTTGTGCACGATCAGCGTCTGGCCGGCCTTGCGGGCCTGCTCACCGACGGTGTTCAGGTACTGGGCGTAGGCGATCCACTCCGCCTCGGTGTTCAGGTTGGGAGTGCCACCCGACCCGAAGTACTTGACGCCGAGGACCCGGTTCTCCTCGAGGATCTGCCCGATGTCCGCAGGCTGGGCGGGGGTCCCCACGCCGACGTGCCGGGCCGGGGCCTTGAGGCCGTACTCGTCGAGCAGGGCACGGAACTGCTCCGCGGTCAGGCCGCTCAGGCTGAACGGCTCGACGTTGCGGTAGCCCATCTCGGACAGCCGGCGCAGGACCTCCTCGAGGCGGCCCTGGGTGGCCGCGTCGGTCCCGAAGCCGATGTACTCGGCGAACGTCCAGAGCTGGATGGAGATCTTGCTGGCCGGGACGCCGCGGCCGGCGCAGTCGGAGGAACTCCCCGGGGACTGGGTGGAGGGGGCGGCGTTCGCGGGGCCGACGAGGCCCACGAACAGGAGTGCGGACAGGGCGGCCAGCAGCACGGCTCGCGTCAGGTAACGCAGGTCTCTCACGGGGTCGATCGGTCCTCTCGGGAGTGACGGCGCACGTCGCACCCCGGAGCGCCCGGACGGGCCCGGCGAGCCGCGGTGATCTGTGCCGTGTGCCACAACCTAGCGAGACTTCCGCCCTCCGCAAAGCGAAAGGTCGCGCAACACTGAGCGCAACCGATGACACGCCGTAGCGCGAGCATTCCCCCAGGTCAAGAGCGTGTCGCACGGACTGGGCAGTCTCGTTTGTCACTGTTTGGTCACGGATTGTCGACATAGTTACTCCCGCTACCTAACGTCTTCGCGGGCTGCCAGAGAGTGATCACCGGTGGTTCCCCACCGGTGATCGGCGGTCCTCGTCCGACATGGGAGACGGTCCTTGAAGAAGAGAGCTCTTCCCCTGGTCGTGGGTGCCGCGCTGGTCGCGGTCGCCCTGCCCACGACCGCGCACGCGGCACCACCACAGGAGGACCCCGGTGCGGCCCCCGCCCGGGCGCACGACCTGCCCAACCCGCTGGGTGACAAGCAGCGCGAACTGCGCCAGGAGGCCCTCGAGCAGGTCGTCTCCGGCCAGGCCACGCCGACCGGCGACAACAAGGTCGTCGAGGTCGCCAAGGGCCAGTACGTCGAGCTGGCCCAGGAGGACAGCGACGCGATCTGGACCGTGCTCGGCGAGTTCAGCGACCTGCCGCACAACCGGATCCCCCGGCCCGACCGGAGCGTGGACAACACCACGATCTGGGCGCAGGACTTCTCGCAGCCCTACTTCGACCAGCTGCTCTACAGCTCCGCGGACGGGGCCAACTCGGTCGCGAACTTCTACGAGGAGCTCTCCTCGGGCCGCTACACCGTCACCGGTGAGGTCGAGGACTGGGTCCAGGTGCCCGGCACCGGCGCGTCCTACGGCGACAACGACCTCGGTGACCGCGTCACCTGGAACTTCGTCAACGACACGGTCAACACCTGGTACGCGAAGCAGGAGGCCGCGGGCAAGACCGTCGCGGAGATCGACCAGTACCTCTCGCAGTTCGACGTCTGGGACCGCTACGACCAGGACGGCGACGGCAACTTCGACGAGGCCGACGGCTACATCGACCACTTCCAGGCCGTGCACTCCGGCATGGGCGAGGAGGTCGGCGGCGGCGTCCTCGGGGACGACGCCATCTGGTCGCACCGCTGGTACAACCAGACCAACCGCGTCGGCACCGCCGGCCCGACGCTGGCCGACGGCACGCAGGTCAAGCTCGGCGGCACGCAGGTCGGCGGGTCGAAGTACTGGATCGGCGACTACACGGTCGAGCCGGAGAACGGCGGCGTCGGCGTGTTCGCCCACGAGTTCGGCCACGACCTCGGCCTGCCGGACCTCTACGACACCTCCGGCAACAGCGGCGGCGCCGAGAACAGCACCGCCTTCTGGACGCTGATGTCGTCGGGCTCCTACGGCAACAGCGGCCAGCCGGCCGACGGCATCGGCACCAAGCCGATCCACATGGGCGCGTGGGAGAAGCTGCAGCTGGGCTGGCTCGACTACGAGGTCGTGCGGCCGGGCGCCCGGGCCGACACCCGCCTCGGCCCGTCGACGGCCACCACCAAGCAGGCGCAGGCGCTGATCGTGCTGCTGCCGGACCGCGAGGTCACCACGGACATCGGCGACCCGTACGAGGGCGAGGACTTCTGGTACTCGGGCCAGGGCGACGACCTCGACAACTCGATGCTGACGGCGCTGCCCCCCGGCGCGACGACGCTGACCGCCAAGGTCCGGTACGACATCGAGCAGGACTGGGACTACGCCTACGTCGTCTACACGACCGACGGCGGCCGCACCTTCACCTCGCTGCCGACCAACCGCTCGGTGACCACCGACCCCAACGGCCAGAACTCCGGCCACGGGATCACCGGCACCTCCGGCGGCCAGTGGGTCGACCTCACCGCCGACCTGACCGGCGTCCCGGTGGGCGCCCAGGTGGGCTTCCGCTACTGGACCGACGGCGCGGAGGTCCGGCCCGGCTTCCAGGTGGACGCCGTCTCGCTCGGCGGCACCGCGGTGACGGACTGGACCCTCGACGGGTTCACCGTCTCCACCGGTTCGGCGACGGAGTCCGTCTTCAACGCCTACATCGCCGAGAACCGCGCCTACACCGGCTACGACGCCGGCCTGCAGACCGGCCCGTACAACTTCGGCGACCCGTCGCGCCCGGACTGGGCCGAGCGGCTGCCCTACCAGGACGGCCTGCTGATCAGCTACTGGAACGCCCAGTACGAGGACAACAACGTCGGCGCCCACCCCGGTGGCGGGCTGATCCTGCCGGTCGACGCCCACCCGGGCCTGCTCTACGAGCCGACCGACGACGAGGGCACCAACCGGGCCGACGGCGAGTCCTGGCGGCCGCGGATCCAGTCCTACGACTCCACCTTCGGGCGGCAGGCGACGGACCGGATCACGCTGCACGACCCGGACACCGGCGCGGCTCGGACCTACGGCGGGCTGCCCGCCGTGCCGACCTTCGACGACACGCAGGACTGGTACGTGGCCCCGGGTGAGCAGCCCGACGCCAACGGCTGGACCGGCGTCGACGTGCCGAAGACCGGCACCCGCATCACCGTGGTGAGCACCAGCGCCCACGACGGGTTCATGCAGGTCCGCGTCAACGGCTGACCTGCCACACGAGGACGGCCCCCCGGCGTCAGCCGGGGGGCCGTTCTGCGTGCGGAGGGCGGGAGCTCAGCGGGGCCGGCGTCCCACGGTGGTGAGCCGGACGGTCTCCGGCAGGGCGCGCAGCGCGGCCAGCAGGTCCGCCGGCAGCTCGGCGCTCACGTCGGTGACCGCGTACCCGAGCTCGCCGCGGGTGGCCAGCACCTGGCCGTCGACGTTGAGGCCGTGCTCGCCGACCAGCGCGTCGACGCGGGCGAGGACGCCGGGCACGTTGCGGTGCAGCAGCGCGAAGCGGGCCGCCGACGACCCGTGCAGGGCCACGGTCGGCAGGTTGACGCTCAGCGTCGTCGTCCCGGTGGTCGTGTAGTCGACGAGCTTGCCGGCGACGAAGCGCCCGATGTCGTGCTGCGCCTCCTGCGTCGACCCGCCGACGTGCGGGGTGAGGATGACGTTGGGCAGGCCGCGCAGCACCGAGTCGAACGGGTCGCCCTGCTCGCGCGGCTCCTCGGGGAACACGTCGACCGCGGCCCCGGCGATGTGGCCGGACAGGACGTGCTCGCGCAGCGCCTCGTGGTCGACGACGAACCCGCGGGAGAGGTTGAGGAACAGGCTGCGCCGGCGCATCCGGGCGAACTGCTCGGCGCCGAACAGCCCGGCGTTGCCGGCCCGCCCGTCGACGTGCAGCGTCACCGTCTCCGCCCGCTCGAGCAGCTCCTCCAGGCTGTCGCAGCGCTCCGCGTTGCCGAGCGCCAGCTTGTCCTCGAGGTCGTAGAACAGCACCCGCATGCCCAGCGCCTCGGCGAGCACCGACAGCTGGCTGCCGATGTTGCCGTAGCCGACGATGCCGAGCGTGCGGCCGCGGATCTCGTGGCTGCCGGCGGCCGACTTGTCCCAGGTGCCGGCGTGCAGCGCGCGGTCCCGGTCGACCAGCCGCCGCGCCAGGATGACGATCTCCGCGATCGCCATCTCCACCACGCTGCGGGTGTTGGAGTACGGCGCGTTGAACACCGCGATCCCCGCGGCCGCGGCCGCCGCGAGGTCGATCTGGTTGGTGCCGATGCAGAAGGCGCCGACCGCCGCGAGGCCGGGCCGGGCGCGCACGACCTCGCCGGTCACCTGGGTCTTGGACCGGATCCCGAGCAGGTCGACGCCGTCCAGCGCGTCGACCAGGTCGGCCTCGTCCAGCGCTCCCCGGAGGGACTCCACCTGGTAGCCGGCCTCCCGCAGCAGGTCGGCCGCCACCGGGTCGATGTTCTCCAGCAGCAGGGCTCTGGGCACTCCGGGGACCTCCTCGACCGGGGACCGCCCGCCGGACCCCGTCGGGACGAGTATCCCGGCGCGGCCGGGGCGGCCCGGTCAGCGGGGGTCGGCCCCCCGGCGGGCGGCCCCGAGGTGGCCCGCCGCCGCCTCGCCGAGCACGCCGGCGTCGACGGCCACCGTGACGATCGTGGCGCCCTCGGCGGCGAACCCCGTCGCCTCCTGCCCGCTGTACGCGTGCACGCCCACGGGCACGCCGGCGGCGACCGCCCGCGCGACGATCGAGGACAGCACGCCGCGCAGCTCCGCGCGGTGCTCCTCCCCCGCCAGCCCGAGGGACAGGGACAGGTCGCCGGGGCCGACGTACACGCCGTCCAGCCCCTCGACGGCGAGCAGGGCGTCGAGGTCGTCGAGTGCGCCGGCGCCCTCCACCATGAGCACGACCAGGGGCTCGTCCGCGCCGCCGGACAGCCGCCCGATCGACCGGGTCCCGGCCGGCGCGTACCGGGTGGCGGCCACCACCTCGCGGGCGTGCGCGGCGTCGCGGACGTTGGGCACGATCACGCCGCGGGCGCCGAGGTCGAGCGGGCGGCCGACGTCGGCGAAGGCGGGGCTGCGGGTCCGGACCAGCGGCACCGCGCCGGCCGCGGCGATGGCCGCCGCCGTCCCCGGCAGGTCGGCCTCGGCGGTGGCGCCGTGCTGCAGGTCCACGACGACGTAGTCGGCGCCGGTGCGCGACAGCAGCTCGCCGGTGACCGCGCCGGGCAACAGGCTCCACAGCCCGTACGCGGGCTCCCCCGCCGCCCACCGCCGCCGCAGGTCCGCCGCGCTCACCGCCATGCCGCCCCGTCCCCCGTCGTCCGCCGCCCGCCCCCGCCCGTCGTCCGGGCTCGGGCACCCGCCAGGCCGGCGCGCCACGGGCCGGGGCCCTCCGTCGCGGCCTGGCGGGGCAGATCCAGTTTCGGTAACCCCGGCCCGCACCGCGACCCGGCGCGCGGAACCGTCCCCGGAGGGTGAGCCCGGACCGCCCGGCGCCGGGCAGCATCCCCTCCGCCGGCCGGAGGAGGTGCGCCGTGGAGACCTCACGGACCCGACGGTGGGAGGCCCGCGGCGCGCTGGCGCTGGCCGCCGCCGCCCTGCTCGTGCTGCTGGAGTCCGCTAACGGACGCGGCCTGTGGCTGACGGCACTCGTGGTGGGGACCGCCGTCGCCGTCGTCGCCGGGGTCTTCTGGTTCCTGCGCCACGGCCGCGCCAAGCGGTGGTTCGCCCTCGCGCTGGTGGTGGCGGCCCCGCTCGCGCTCGTCGTCGTCTTCCTCGCCGAGGACCTGGTGCTGTCCGCCGTCCTGGCCGCGCTGCTCTGGGCCGCCGCGCTGGGCACCGCGCGCGCCGCGCTGCGGCCGGACCCGTCGGCGTGGGCGCTGCCGGTCACGGAGGTGCCGCCGCCCCGCCACCCGTTCCTCGTGATGAACCCGCGGTCCGGGGGCGGCAAGGTCGGCCGGTTCGCGCTGCGGGAGCGGGCGGAGGAGCTCGGCGCGGAGGTGGCGCTGCTGGACCGGCCGGGGACCGACGTGCAGCAGCTCGCCCGCGACGCGCTCGCCCGCGGCGCGGACCTGCTCGGCGTGGCCGGCGGTGACGGCACGCAGGCGCTGGTGGCCGACGTCGCCGCCGAGCACGGCGTGCCGTTCCTGGTGATCAGCGCCGGCACCCGCAACCACTTCGCGCTCGACCTCGGCCTGGACCGGGAGGACCCGTCCCGCTGCCTCGACGCGCTGCGCGACGGCGTGGAGGCGCGGATCGACCTGGGCGCGGTCAACGGGCGGCCGTTCGTGAACAACGCCTCCTTCGGCGCGTACGCCGAGATCGTCGAGGACCCCGGGTATCGGGAGGACAAGGCCGGCACCACCCTCGCGGCGCTGCCCGACCTCCTCAGCCGGCGGCGCGGGGCGCACCTGCGCGCCGAGGCGGGGTCGCTGGTGGTCGACGGGCCGCAGGCGGTGCTGGTCAGCAACGGCTCCTACGACGAGTCCGACCTCGCCGGGATCGGCCGCCGGTCCCGCCTGGACCGCGGCGTGCTCGGCGTGATCGCGATCCGGGTCGACAGCGCGCGCCAGGCCGTCGAGCTCCTGCGCGGCGCCCACCAGCGGGGCATCCGGACGGCGGAGGCGCGGGAGGTGCTGGTCACCGCCGACGTGCCCGAGGTCCCCGTCGGCATCGACGGCGAGACGGTGCGGCTGGCCACGCCGGTGCGGTGCACGGTCCGCCCGGGGGTGCTGCGGGTCCGGTTGCCGCGGGACCGCCCCGGCGTCCGCGCGCCGCGGGCCCGGGTGCAGTGGTCGTCGCTGTGGTCCCTGGCCCGGGGCCGGCCGCCAAGGGTGGAGCCGGCCGCTCCCCCGGCCGGGCCGGCACCGGTCGGCGCGGACCGGGCCGCTCAGGCGCCCGGCACGGACGGCTGAGCGCCGCTGCCCCGGCCCGCGTCCGGCGGCGCCTCCCGCGGGCCGGGGACGGGCGACGGCGGGGAGGCGGCCGGCCGGCCGGCGAGCGGCCAGTCGGCGCCGGTCTCCCGCCGGAAGGCCCGGACCGCGGCCCCGATCGTGGGGAAGAAGTCCCGCGCGCCGATCTCGCGGGCGAGGCCGTAGCGCTCGATCTTGCGGCGCACCGGGTCCTTGAGCTCGGCGAACACCAGGCTCTGTCCGCGGCCGGCGAGCGTCCGGTCCAGCTCGAACAGCACGTCGGCGGCGGTGGTGTCGACGTCGGTGATCGGCTCGGCCGCGACGACGACCCACCGGGGCGCGGGCTCGGAGCGGGCCAGCGCGGTCACCTCGTCCCGGAAGGTCTTGGCGTTGGCGAAGAACAGCGGCGCGTCGAACCGGTAGATGACCAGGCCCGGGAGCCGGCCGGCGTCGGGGTAGGAGTGCACGTCGTGGTAGCCGGGCAGGCCGGCGACCCGGCGCAGCTCGGTCTCGTAGGGGTGCCAGGCCCGGCGGAACACGTTGAGGATCGACAGGCCGACGGCGACCGCGATGCCCGGCAGCACCCCGAGCAGCGCCACGCCGGCGAAGGCGACCAGCGAGAGGGTGAACTCGACGCGGCGCTGGCGCCACAGCCGGACGGTGCCCGGGAGGTCGGCCAGCGACAGGGACGCGGTGATGACGACCGCCGCCAGCGCCGCCTGCGGCAGGTCGCGGAAGAGGCCGGGCAGGAAGACGATCATGACGAGCACCAGCGCGGCGCCGGTGACGCCGGTCAGCTGGGTGCGCGCGCCGGCCCGCTCGGCGACGGCGGTGCGCGAGGCGCTGGTGCTCACGGGGAAGCCCTGGAACAGCCCGGCGGCGAGGTTCGCCGTCCCGATGCCGACCATCTCCTGCCCACCGTGCACCTCCTGGCCGGTGCGCTGCGCGAACGACGACGCCGTCGAGATGGTGTCGGCCAGGGAGACCAGCGCGATCGCCAGCGCCCCGGCGACGAGCACGCCGAGGTCGGACCAGCCGACCGACGGGATCGTCAGCGGCGGGAAGCCCTGCGGCAGCTCGCCGACCAGGTCGACCCCGCGCTCCCCCAGGTCGAACGCCGCGCTGGCGGCGATGGCCAGGACGACCATGACCAGCACCGCCGGCACCTTGGGCCACCACCGCTGCAGCACGAGGACCAGCGCGACCCCGCCCAGCCCGACCGCCGCCGCGGCCGGCACCGCCTGCCCCTGCGCCACGCCCTCGGCGAAGCCGGCCGCCTCGCCGACGACGCCGTCGGCGTCCACGGAGAACCCGAGCAGCTTGGGCAGCTGGCCGACCAGGATGGTCAGGGCCAGCCCGTTCATGTAGCCGATCATGGTCGGCTTCGACAGCAGGTCGGCGACGAAGCCGAGGCCGGTCCAGCCGGCCACGACCATCACCACCCCGACCATGAGGGCGAGCACCGACGCCAGCGCGACCGCCCGCTCCGGGTCCCCGCCCGCGACCACCAGCGGGAGGACGGTCGCCGCGATCATCGGGCCGAGCGAGGAGTCGGGGCCGAGGACCAGGATGCGGGACGGGCCGAACACGGCGTACGCCAGCAGGCAGGTGATGGTCGTGTACAGGCCGGTGATCGCCGGCAGCCCCGCCAGCTCGGCGTAGGCCATGCCCTGCGGCACGAGCAGCGTGGTCAGGACCACCCCGGCGGCGACGTCGCGGGGCAGCCAGGCCCGGCGGTAGCCGTGCAGCGCCCGGAGCCCGGGCGGGACCGGCGCCCCGGCCCTCCCCGTCCGGCGGGAGCCGGCCGGGTCAGCCGGCCGTCCGCCGGACGCGGTAGCGCTCACGGAGCCGCTTCTCCACCAGGATCGGGACGAAGGCCTGCACCCGGGCACCGGCGAACGCCGCGAACGCGGCCACCGCCCGCGCCCGGACCTCGACGGGATCGGCGCCGTACTCCTGCGACAGCCGGGCGACGAGCGGGCCGAGGACCGCGTCCGCGCCGGGGACGGCGCCGTCGTCCGCCGAGAGCGGCTCGGCGACCACGCTCATCTCGTGCCTCCTCGCCCCGGGGGACGGACGTTCCCGGGACCGTGCCACGGTGCCGGAACGGGGCGGTCCCGGGCCTCACCCGCCGAGGACGAGGCCCGGGGACCCGCCCGCCGCGTCCAGCCGCCGCGCCAGGGGCCCGGCGAGGACGCCGAGCGCGTTGGTCGCCCAGTGCGCGCCGGCCGCGGCGACGACGCTGCCGCTGCGCCGGCGCAGCTCGCCGAACACCAGGCCGCCCACGGTGGTCACCGCGACGGTGCCCACCACCACGCCGGCGGGCAGGCCGCGGTCGCCGCCCTCGGCGGCCAGCACGGTCGGGACGTGCCACAGGCCGAACGCCGCCGCGGTGGTGACCAGCACCTGCCACGGCCGGCAGTGCCGGGCCAGCGCCGCCCAGAGCACCGCGCGGAACGCGACCTCCTCGAGGACCACCGTGCCCAGCGGGATGCTGAGGAGCACCTTCGCCAGCACGCCGGGGAGCGGGAGGTCGTAGCGGTCGTCCAGGAAGGCCGGCCGGGTCGGCGGGACCAGGACCCCCACGAGGTAGACGGCGCCGACGACGCCCACCGCCCCGAGCGCCCACCGGCAGCCCGCCGCCAGCCGGTCGCGGCCCAGGCCCAGCTCCGGCCAGCCGAGCCCGGACAGGCGCGCCCCCGCGAGCAGGGCGGCGCCGGTGAGGCCGCGCACCCACCACGGCGGCCGCACGAGCGGGCCGGCCACGGCCAGCACGGCGATCGCCGCGACGACGGTCCCGCTGCGCAGCCGGGCGCGGGCCGACGCCGTCACGGGCCCGCGCCGGCCGCGTCAGTACCGGCCGAGCAGCGGCCGCAGCCGCGCGGTGTCGGCGTCGGTCCACCCGGGCGGCTGCGCGACCGCGGCCCACGCGTCGGCGTAGTCGGCCGTGTACCGGTGGCCGTGCCCGTCCGGGGCGCTCGTGGAGAACGCCATGTCGGCGGTGACCTGCCAGAAGGTGACGAACGGCAGCCACGTCATGGCCTCCGACACGTCCGGCGCCCGCGGCCCCTCGAGCCAGCTCGGCCGGGTCAGCAGCAGCTGGGGGGACCACCAGACGATGGGGTCCGAGGCGTTCTGCAGGTAGACGACCCGGGAGTCCCCCCACGGCGCGGGCGGCGCGGCCAGGTCGGCGGCCTCGTCGGCGAACCGCGCGGTCCGCCCGCCGTCGAGCACCGGGCGCCACTCCGGCGACCCCTCGTCCCGGTCGGCGACCAGGTCCCGCCACAGCGCGTTGAAGTTCGGCGGCCCCGCCCAGACGACCCCGGAGGCCCGGTTCTGGATGTCGGCCAGACCGCTGAACGCGGCCTCCCCACCGAAGCTGCCGAGGCTCTCGCCGAGCACCAGCAGGTCCGGCCGCTCGGCCACCGGCAGCCGGGACCAGGTGCCGTACACCGCGTCGAACAGCGCCCGCCCGGCGTCCCGCGCCTTGGCCTGGTCGACGAGGAAGGACAGCCAGCTGGGCAGGTAGGAGTACTGCATGGACACCATCGCGGTGTCCCCGTTGAACACGTGCTCCAGCGCCGCGCCGGCCGCGGGGTCGACCCAGCCGGTCCCGGTGGTGGTGACCACGGCGAGCACCGCCCGGTCGAAGCCGCCGGCCCGCTCCAGGTCCCGGACGGCGAGGTCCGCGCGCTCCTCGACGTCCTCGGCCGACGCCAGCCCGGCGTACACGCGCACCGGCGGGAGCGCCGGCCGCCCCGAGAACGCGGCGAGGTCCTCCGGCGTCGGGCCGGTGCCCACGAAGATCCGCCCCTGCCGGCCGAGCTCCTCCCACCGCAGCAGCGAGCCCGGCCCCCCGGACCGCTCGGCGCCGGTGGGCCGGACGGCGCCCTCCCCCGTGCTGTCGTCCTGCACGCTGAACGCGGAGTTCGCGGCCTCGACCAGGCCCTGGAACAGCACGCCGTTCACCAGGAACAGCACCAGCGCCCCGATCCCCACGACGCCGAGCGGCCGGGCCAGCCGGCGCGGCAGGACGCGGCCCAGCAGCCGCACCAGCCCGCGCCCCAGCCACCGGACGCCCCGGCCCAGGGCGACCAGGAGCACGAAGAGCAGCACCGCCACGACGACGATGCCCGCGGAGGAGTACCCGCGCGGCGGGTCGAGCCCCATGAGCAGGTGGACCTCGCGCTGCCAGCGCGCGCCGAGCCACAGCGAGACCACGACCAGCGCCGTCCCGGCCACGGCCAGCACCTGCCACGCGCGGCGCCGGAAGCGCGCGGACATCCGGCGGTCGGTGGCCTCCGCGACGAACCAGGCGAGGCCGGTCCCCAGCCCGTAGCCGATCGCCGCGGTGATGCCCGCGACCAGGCCCTGGACCACCCAGCCGCGGGGCAGCAGCGACGGCGTCAGGGACAGGCAGCCGAGCAGCACGGCCCCGGCCAGCCCGCTCCACCGGTACCGCGGCAGCCGGCGCAGCCACCGGCGGCCCGGCCGGCGCGGGGGCCCCTCCTCCGGCGCCCGGCGCGGCGCGGGGACGGCGGGCGCCACCGAGGCGTCTCGGGTCACCGGTTCGGTCGTCATGGACGGCTCCACACGCACGTGGGGGCGCTGACGCTACGGACGCCCGGGGCGGCCGGGATCGCACCGGGCGGACGATGTGCGGCCCGCGGGCGGCCCCCCACGCTGCGGCCCATGCGAGCCGGACTCGAGGCGCACCTGGGCTCCCGGCAGGTCGGCCGGGTCGTCTACGGCTCGATCATCGGCCTGGCGCTGGTGGTCGCGGTCGAGCAGCACCCGCCGTCGCCGTGGGTGATGGCCGTGTGGCTGCTGGGGACCGCCGTGGCCGTGGGGCTCGCCGAGGTCTACAGCGGCGTGGTGGGCACCGAGACCAGCACGCGGCGGCGGGTCACGCGCACCGAGGTGGTGCACATGATCGAGGACGCCGGGGCGGTCGGGTTCGGCGTGGTGTTCCCCGCCGTCTTCTTCCTGCTGGCCGCGCTCGGCGTGCTCACGACCGGCACCGCGTTCACCGTCGCCAAGTGGTCCGGGGTGGGCCTGATCGGGTTCTACGGCTACTGGGCCGCCCGGTTCGCCGGGTCACCGCCCGGCTCCGCGGCGCTGCGGGGCGCGCTCGTGGCCCTCGTCGGCGCCGGGCTGGTCCTGCTCAAGTCGCTCGTGCACTGACCGGCCGACGGCGCACGGAGGGGCCCGGCCGCACGCGGCTGCGACCGGGCCCCGTCCTGCGGAGCGCTCAGCCCGTCGTCGCGGGCGCGGGCTCCTCGGTGTCGGCGAAGACCTCGCGCAGCTTGGCCTCCTGGTCGTTGCTGAGGTTGCTCTCCACCAGGGTCATCTCCTGGCCCTCGAACGCCTCCCGGACCCGGTCCACGACCGCGTCCGAGGAGAGGACGAACAGCGCCGAGGTCCCCGGCCGGATCTCCTCGCGCATCCGGCGGATGAAGGCGTCGTCGATGCCGACGTCGGTCATGCTGCCGGTGAGGGCGCCCATCGCCGCGCCGACCGCCATGCCGAGCAGCGGGACGAGGAAGATCAGGCCGAACAGCATCCCCCAGAACGCGCCGCCCAGAGCGCCGGCACCGGCCAGGTTGTGCAGCTGACGGGTCCGCGGCTTCCGCGCGCCCTCCGGGTAGGTGACGATCGCGGCGTCGTGGATCCTGATCAGCTCCCGGCGCTGCAGGTCGGCGAGCGTGGCCTGGGCCCGATCGGCGCCGCCGGCGGTCGGGAATGTCCAGACGGTCATGGTGGCCATGTACTTCCTCCCTCGGGATGGGTGGACCGGACCGGCGGCCCGGGGTCAGGAGTCGAGGATCCGGCTCTTCTGGAGGGCGAACTCGGCGTCGTCCAGGACGCCGGAGTCGTGCAGCCGGCCCAGCTCGCGCAGCTGGGCGAGCTTGGTGTCGGTGTCGGTGCGCGGCGGGGGCACCGACGCGGGCGGCGGCTGCGGTGGCGGCGCGGCGGCCGCGTCCTGCTGGGCCCACCGGTTGGCCTGGCGCCGCCGGACGCGGCCGGACACGGCGCTTGCCGTGCCTGCGACGACGGCCGTGCGTGCGACGCCGCGGAGCAGTCCTGGCATGTCGGCTCCTGTCCTCTCGGTCCTGTCCCCTGCGCGTCGGGCGGGCAGGGGTGGTCGTCCTGTGGGTCACCGGCCGCCGGCCGCTCCGCCTCCGGGGCGCAGGAAGGCGACGGCCACCAGCGCCAGGCCGAGGAAGAGCACCTGGATGCCGAAGAGGACGCACAGCACCAGGACCGTGGCCTCCGGCCAGGTGAGGGCCAGCACGCCGACGACCACGTCGACGACGCCGAGCGCGGCCAGCCAGCCCCGCCCGTCGACCCGGTCCCGCCCGACGACGGCCAGCGCGATCCGGCCGGCGCCGTGGACGATCAGCGACAGCCCGGTCACCAGCACGAGCGTCCACAGCGTCACGCCCGGCCAGACCGCGGCCAGCACGCCGCCGACCACGAGGACGGCGCCCAGCAGCACCGACGCCCCGCGGGAGCGCCCCGAGTCCCACCCGACGGCGATCTCCAGGAGCCCCCCGGCGATGAACGAGAGCCCGACGAGCAGGGCGAGGCTGCGCGCGGCGGCGACCGGGTTGGCCAGCAGCACGACCCCGAGGACCACCACGGCCAGGCCGAGCAGCCCGACCACCACGCGCGCGCCGCTGCGCCGGGGCGGGGCGGTCACGGAGGGACGGGACAGGTCGGTGCTCATCGCGGTCTCCTCCCGGCAGCGTTCCGGCGCCGAGGGTCGCCGTCCGGGGGCGGAACGGCCTCATCCCCACCGGATGAGGCCACCGCGCCGCCCGTCCCGGCACCGTCGGGCCATGAGCACAGGCGCAGCCGGACGCCGGACGGCCCGGACCACCACCACGACCCGGGACGCGCGCCGCGGGGGCGGCGGCACCGTGCTCGACGGGAGCGAGGTGCGGACCGGGACGGCGGTCGTCGTCGAGGACCGGCCCCCGCACGGGGCCGGGCGTCCGCCGCGGCCCACGCCGCAGCAGCGGCGGGCCGCCGGGAAGGCGCTGCGCGCCGGCGCCCCGCTCGACGCGCTCGCCGAGTCCCCGCGGGCCACCCGCACCCGCGACCCGCTCACCCTGCTCGAGGAGCAGGCGGCCGGCCGGGTGCCCGAGCTGGTGCCCATCCGCTGGGGGCGGATGCTGGCGTCCCCCTTCGCCTACTACCGCGGCGCCGCCCGCGTCATGGCCTCCGACCAGGCCGGAGCGTCCCGCTCGGGGCTGACCGTGCAGATGTGCGGGGACGCGCACGCGGCCAACTTCGGGCTGTTCGGTTCCCCCGAGCGGCGGCTGGTGTTCGACACCAACGACTTCGACGAGACCCTGCCCGGCCCGTTCGAGCACGACGTCCGGCGGCTGGTCGCCAGCCTGGAGCTGGCCGCCCGGGAGAACGGACTCCCCCGCAAGCAGCGGCGCGCGGTCACGGTCGCCGCCGGGGCGCGGTACCGGACGGCGATGGCGGAGTTCGCCGCTCAGCGGGACATCGAGGTCTGGTACGCCGGCCTCGACGCCGAGGCGCTGCAGCGCGACCTGGCCCCGCAGCTGGGACCGGGGGCGCGCAAGCGGCTGACCCGCGCGCTGGAGCGGGCGCGGACCCGCGACAGCCTCCAGGCGTTCGGCAAGCTCACCGAGGTGGTCGACGGCCGGCTGCGGATCAAGGCCGAGCCCCCGCTGCTGACGCCGTTGCGCGACCTCGTACCCGGGGCGGAGGGCCCGGACCCGGCCGGCGCCTTCCACGGCCTGATCCGGCAGTACCGGAGCTCGCTGCAGGTGGACCGCCGCACCCTGCTGGAGCGGTACGCGTACGTCGACATGGCCCGCAAGGTCGTCGGGGTGGGCAGCGTCGGCACCCGCTGCTGGGTGGTCCTGCTCGTCGGGCGCGACGACGACGACCCGCTGCTGCTCCAGGTCAAGGAGGCCGGCCCCTCGGTGCACGCCGAGTTCGTCGGGCCCAGCCGCTACACCCACCAGGGCGAGCGGGTGGTGGCCGGCCAGCGCCTCATGCAGCAGGCGAGCGACGTCTTCCTCGGTTGGGAGCGGACCGCGGGCGTCGACGGCGTGGAGCGGGACTTCTACCTCCGGCAGCTGCGGGACTGGAAGGGGTCGATCGAGCTCGGCGACCTGCGCCCCGAGGGGCTGCAGACCCTCGGCACGGTGTGCGCCTGGTGCCTGGCCCGGGCGCACGCCCGCACCGGCGACCGCATCGCGATCACCGGCTACCTGGGCTCCTCGCCGGCGTTCGAGCACGCGCTCGCCGACTACGCGGAGGCGTGCGCCGACGTCACCGAGGGCGACCACCGCCAGCTGGCCGAGGCGGCCGCCGCGGGCCGGGTGCCGGTGCAGCGCGACGTCTGACCCGGGTCACCCGGGCCGGGTGATCCGCGGCGCGGACGGGCACCGGGACGCTGCGCGCGTGGGAGGCCCGGCGAGCACCGACCGGCCACCCGGCGCCACCGCCGGGCCGGCAGCGTCGCCGCACGGCCTGCCCGGGCGCGGCCCGCTGCTGCGGGGTGCCGCGCGCACGCTGCTCACGACGTCGGGGCTGCTCGTCGTCTACGCCCTGCTCCCCCTCGACCGGGCGTTCACCGTGGGCACCGTCCTCGCGCTCGGTGCCGGGGTCCTCGCCGTCGGGGTGCTGGTCGTCGTGCAGGTGCGGGCGATCCTGCGCTCCCGGCACCCGGGGCTGCAGGCGGTCGAGGGCATCGCGCTGTCGCTGCCGCTGTTCCTCCTGCTGTTCGCGACCGTGTTCGTGCAGCTGTCCGGCACCGACCCGCGGGCGTTCAGCGAGCCGCTGGACCGCGTCGACGGCGTCTACTTCGTGGTCACCGTGTTCGCCACGGTGGGCTTCGGGGACATCAGCGCGGTCAGCACCGTCGCCCGGGTCCTCACCACCGTGCTGATGGTCGGCGACCTGGTGCTCATCGGGCTCGTGCTCAAGCTGTTCCTCGGCGCGGTGGACCGCCGCCGGGCGACCCAGTCGGACGGCCCGGCCCCCGGCGGGGACGGCTGACCCGGCCCGCTCACGAGGCCAGCAGCCGGTTCTTCACCCGGAGGAACTCCTCCTCGGACAGGACGCCGGCGTCCCGGGCGGCGCCCAGGCGCAGCAGCAGGTCGAGCCGGTCCTCGAGGGTGGAGATCGCCTCGGGAGGCAGGGCCGGGACCAGCCGCTCGGCGTCGGGGACCGGCACCGGCGCCGGCAGCGGTCCCGCTCCCTCGGGCCCACCGGCCGTCCCGGCTGCCACCGCCGTCCCCGCCGCCGCCGTCCCCGCTGCCGTCGCGGCGGCACCGACCAGCACGCCGCCCGCCTCCGGCCCCGGGCGGGGGGCGGGCACCCCGGCCGGCACTGCCTCCGCGGCGGGGACGCCCGGTCCCGGCGCGGCCGGGGCCGCGGTCTGCGCGCGGCCGCTCAGCCACTCCAGGGCACCGATCCACAGTGCCACCAGGGCGCCGACCCAGATCAGCACCGACAGGGTGGGTGACGGCCAGAGCAGCAGGACCACGGCACCGAGCGCGATGCCGGCCCACCGCGCCGGGCCGAGGTGGTCGCGCACCGCCGCGCCCCACCGGGCGGTCCGGCCGGGCAGGTCCAGGCCGTCGGCGAACGCGCGCGCCCAGGCGACGGTCCGCCGCGTCCAGGGCTCCCGGGCGGTGACCACGGCCCCGGGCTCGGTGCCGTCGGCCGCCTCCCCGGCGGTGGCCGCCCGCGCCGCCCGCGCCCGCTCCCGGCGCCGCTGCAGCTCGACCCGGGCCGACGCCGCTCCCCGCCGCACGCCGGCGGCGAGGCCGAGCCGGCCCCACGCGACGGTCAACACGCCGAGGAGCACGGCGCCGACGAGCAGCCACAGCGTCCAGGACCGCAGGTCGCCGGCGAAGACGTCGTACACCGCGCCGACGGCGTCCCGGTTGTCCGGCCGGGCCCCCTGGACCACCAGGCCGCGGCCGATCCGCAGGGCGAGCAGGACCAGCAGGGCGAGGACCGCCGTGGTCACCGCCCACGCCCGCAGGGTGCCGCGCCGGTGCCGGGAGACGGCGAGCGCGCCCGCGAGCGTGCCGAGAGACACCAGGCCCAGCCACCACCAGACCGACCGGAGCAGGTCGACGGCGTTGTAGACCTCCGGGTTCTGCGCCGGGGTCAGGAGGGTGACGCCGACGTCGTCGGGCACGAGGTCGAGGACCTGGCCGGCGATGCCCTCCCGGACCGAGTCGGGGATGCGGTCCTTCGCCTGCCCGAGCGTGAATCGCACCGCCTCGCCGGCGACCAGCTGGTCGTGCGCGGAGGTGAGCGCGGCCTCGGTCAGCGGGCGGAACGGATCGGAGGCCAGCAGCCGGCTCACGCCGGCCGACACGAGCGAGCTGACGCCGCCCTCCACCGTCGACCGGTACGTCTGCAGCCGCTCGGGCAGCGCCGCGACGACGTCGTCGATGGCGGTCTGCACCTCGCTGGTGGCCATCACCGTCGTCGTGACCTGCTCGGTGACGCGGGCCTCCACCGCCGGGAGGTCCACGACCGTCTCCACGTTGGTCACGAACGCCTGGGTGTCGACCACGTTCTGGCGCAGCCACAGCGACGTGCTCGCCAGGACGAGGGCGACGGTGCTGACGAGCAGCAGCAGACCGGTCGCGAAGCGGCGCACGGGACCCACCTCCCTGCCGCGGCAGGGGCGGGACGCCCGCCGACGGCGTCCCACCCTGGGGGGCACGGGGTCCGCGGTTCATCACCCACGGGGGATGAGGCGACCGCCGGTCCCCGGCAGCACGGTCGCCGCCATGACCGACACCCTCCCGCCCGCGACCGCCCGGCCCGAGACGGCCATCGCCGACCACGGGATCATCGGTGACCTGCAGACCGCCGCGCTGGTCACCACCGACGGGTCGATCGACTGGTTCTGCTCCCCCCGGTTCGACTCGCCGAGCGTCTTCGGCGCGATCCTGGACGACGAGCGCGGTGGGCACTTCCGCATCCGCCCGGCCGGCACCGAGTACACGTCCTCGCAGATGTACCTGCCGGACACCGCCGTCCTCGTGACCCGCTTCTTCACCCCGGGCGGCATGGGGCAGGTCCTCGACTTCATGCCGATGGCCGGCACCGCGGCCACCGACGACCACCGCATCGTGCGCGTGGTCCAGTGCGTCCGGGGGCGGGTGGACTTCGAGATCGACGTCGCCCCGCGCTTCGACTACGGCCGGCAGGCCCACCGGGTGGAGGCCTCCTCCGGCGGCGCCGTCTTCACGTCCGACAGCGCCCGGATGACGCTGCACCTGGTCCGCGAGCCCGACGACGAGCGGCTGGGGCAGGCCCGGCTGGACGGCACCGACGTGCACGCCACGCTCACGCTGGAGGCGGGGCAGGTCCGCGGCGTCGTGCTGCAGACCGGCGCGGAGGCCCGGCCGCGGGAGGTCCGCCCGTCCGAGATCCGGGCGCTGCTCGCCGAGACGATCGCCGGCTGGCGGTCCTGGGTGGACCGGTCCACCTACCGCGGCCGCTGGCGCGAGGACGTCCAGCGGTCGGCGATCACGCTGAAGCTCATGACCTACGCGCCCAGCGGCGGCATCGTGGCGGCCCCGACGGCGGCCCTGCCCGAGCAGGTCGGCGGGGAGCGCAACTGGGACTACCGCTTCACCTGGGTGCGGGACGCGTCGTTCTCCGTGCACGCGCTGCTGCGGCTGGGGATGCGCGAGGAGGCGGGGCACTTCGGGCGCTGGCTCGGCGACCGGATCCGCGAGCGGGCGGGCAGCGACAGCGGGCCGCTCAACATCATGTACCGGATCGACGGCTCCTCCGACCTCAAGGAGGACGTGCTGGAGCACTGGCGCGGCTACCGGGGCTCGGCCCCGGTGCGCATCGGCAACGGCGCGGCCGAGCAGCTGCAGCTCGACATCTACGGCGAGGCGCTGGACAGCCTCTACAGCGGCATCCGGGCCGGCCTGCCGCTGCCCGCGCAGGGCTGGGCGGCGGTCACCCGGGTGCTCGACTGGCTGGCCGACAACTGGGACCAGCCGGAGGAGGGCATCTGGGAGACCCGCGGCGGGCGGGAGCCGTTCACCTACGGGCGGGTCATGAGCTGGGTGGCCTTCGACCGCGGCATCCGGCTGGCGACCGAGCACGGCCGGCCCGCCTCCCTCGGGCGCTGGACCGCCGAGCGGGACGCCGTCTACCGCCAGGTGCTCGAGCGCGGCTTCCACCGCACCCGCAACGCCTTCGTCCAGCACTACGACACCGACGTCCTGGACTCCGCGCTGCTGCGGATGCCCACCGTCGGGTTCATCGACGGCCGCGACCCGATGTGGGAGTCGACCCTGCGGGCGATGGACCGCGAGCTGGTGACCGACAGCCTGGTCTACCGCTACGACCCCGAGGCCTCTCCCGACGGGCTGCGCGGGTCGGAGGGGACGTTCTCGCTGTGCACGTTCGCCTACGTCGACGCGCTCACCCGCGCCGGCCGGCTCGAGGACGCCCGCACCGCCTTCGAGAAGATGCTGACCTACGGCAACCACGTGGGCCTGTACTCCGAGGAGATCGCCCTCACCGGCGAGCAGATCGGCAACTTCCCGCAGGCGTTCACCCACCTGGCCCTCATCGACGCGGCCGTCACCCTCGACGCGGCCCTCGACGGGCGCGCGCCGCACGTCGTCGGCGCCGGCTGAGCCGGCCGGGTCGTCCGCGCAGGGGGAGGTCCGGCGGCGCCCGCGCTGCCGAGGCTGGGCACCGCCGGTCCACCCCCCGCCGCCGGCCCACCCCAGGAGGAGCCATGACCCAGACCGTCCCCGACGACACCCTCGACGCCCTCGCCCGGGGGGACGCCCCGGTCATCGAGACCGTCCTCGCCATGAACCTCGACGCGCTCGAGCGCTCCGGCCTGGACCCCGACACCTACCTGCTCGTCCGCCTGGCCGTGCTCGTGGCCGTCGGCGCACCGCCGGCGTCCTACGCGGTCACCCTCGGCATGGCCCAGGACTCGGGCGTCACGGTCGAGCAGGCGCAGGCCGTGCTCGTCGCCATCGCCCCGCTGGTGGGCACCCCGCGCATCACCGCGGCCGCCGGCAACATCCTGCGCGCCGTCCTGGGCGCGGAGGCGCTGGCCGACGCCATCCCCGAGCAGCGCACGTCCTGACCCCGCCCGCCGCGGCGCCGATCCCCACCCGGAGGACCTCCCGTGACCAGGACCGGCGCCGCGGGCGCGGCGGCCACCGCGACGGCCGGGGCGGTCGTCCTGCCGCTCGCCCTCGCGCAGTTCATCGCCAGCTACGCGGCGTCGAACATGAACGTCGCGATCAGCACGATCGCCGACGACCTCGACACCGACGTCGCGGGGATCCAGACCACCATCACGCTGTTCACGCTGACGATGGCGGCGCTGATGATCCCCGGCAGCAAGCTCACCGACATCTGGGGCCGCAAGCGCTGCTTCGTCCTCGGCCTGGCGGTCTACGGCGCCGGCGCCCTGCTGGCCGCGCTCGCGCCGGGGCTGCTCCTGCTGACCGTCGGCTACTCGCTCCTCGAGGGGATCGGGTCGGCGCTGCTCATCCCGCCGATCTACATCCTCATCACCGTCGTGTTCGACGACGTGAAGACCCGCGCCAAGTGGTTCGGCGTCGTCAGCGGCGCCGCGGGACTGGGTGCCGCCGCCGGGCCGCTGATCGGCGGCCTGATCACCAGCTACGTGAGCTGGCGGGCGTCGTTCGTGCTGCAGGCCGTGGTCGTGGCCCTGATCGTGCTGCTCGCCCGCCGGATCGACGACCCGCCGCTGCCGGCGCAGCGCCCGCGCTTCGACCTGCTGGGTGCCGTCCTGTCGGCCGCCGGGCTGTTCCTCGTCGTCTTCGGGATCCTGCAGACCGGGACCCAGGGCTGGACCTCGTCCCGGGTGTGGGTCCTGGTCGCCCTCGGCGGCGTGTTCCTGGCCGTCTTCCTCCTCCACGCGCAGAACCGCGAGCGGCACGGCCGCACGCCGCTGGTCTCGCCGTCGCTGTTCCGCAACCGCACGTCGAACCTGGGGCTGACCACCCAGACCGTGCAGTGGCTGGTCATGCAGGGCTCGTTCTTCGTGATCTCGGTCTTCCTGCAGCAGGAGCGGGGCTACTCGGCCGTGCAGACCGGGCTGATGCTGGTGCCCGCCACCGTGGGCATCCTGCTGGCCTCCGGGGCGGCGCAGCGGATGGCCAGCCGGCACCCGCAGCGCCTGCTGATCCGGGCCGGCTTCACGCTCACCGTCGCGGGGCTCGCGCTGCTGCTGGCGCTGGCCCGCCAGGACTCCGCGATCTGGACCTTCTGGCCCGGGCTGTTCCTCATGGGCTTCGGTGTCGGCGCGATGCTGACCGCGTCGGTCAACGTGGTGCAGTCGGCGTGGCCGGAGAACGTCCAGGGCGACATCTCCGGGGTCTCGCGCAGCGTCTCCAACCTCGGGTCCTCGCTCGGCGTCGCGATCGCCGGCTCGGTGCTCGTGGGCGCGGCCGCCGCGGGCAACCCCCCGTTCCTCACCGCGATCGTCGTGGTCGGCGGGTTCGCCGTCGTGGGGTGGCTGGCCGCCTTCCTGCTCCCCCACCCGCCGCGCCGGGCGCCCGCGCCGCCCGCGTGACCCCCGGGACCCGCCGTGGACGGCACGCTGCACCCCGTCCGGTGGTTCACCCTGGGCTCGGGGCCGCTCAAGCGCGGCACCGACCGGCTGCAGGTGCTCGGCCGGCTCGCCGTCGTCCTCGCCCTGCTGGCCGCCGCACCCCTGGCGGTGGCCGCCACGACCGCCACGCGGCACTCCCTCGAGGCGCAGGCCGAGGCGCAGGCCGCCGAGCGGCACCGCGTGCGCGCCGTGCTGCTCGAGGACGCTCCCGGCGTGGACCACCTGGAGGGGGCCGGGGACCGCGTGGCCGGGGCGGTGCCGGCGCCCGCCACCTGGCCGGGGCGGTACGGGGAGCCGCGCGAGGGCGTCCTGCACGTGCGCCCCGGCGCCCCGGCCGGGACGGGGGTGTCCGTGTGGGTGGACGCCGGCGGCAGGGTCACCCGGGAACCGCTCGACCCCGCCACCATCCCGGGGTCGGCGGTGGCGACGGGGGGCCTGGTCCTCGTCGGCGTGCCGCTGGTGACGGGGCTGCTGTACGTGGTCCTGTGCTGGTCCCTGGACGCCCGCCGGGACCGGCAGTGGACCGAGGGCTGGACCGCCGTCGAGCGGGGGTGGAGCGCCCGGCCCTGAGGGGCCGGACGCCGCTCAGGGCCGCTCGGCGGGGGCCGGCTGCTCCGCCTCGAGGGCGTCGAGCGCCGCGAGGATCGCCTGGACCGGGACGTGGCCGGAGGCGACCAGCTGGCCGCCGGAGCGCCGCAGCGCGCGGGCGAACGGCGCCGCCCAGACGTTCTCGTAGACGAGGATGCCCGCCGCGGTGCCCGGGTCCAGCGCCGCGGCGGCCTCGGCGAGGTCGTCGTCGCCGAGGAGGCCGGAGCGCGCGCCGTCGAACAGCGCCGCCTCGAGGACCTGCATCCGCCGGAGGTCGCTCTGCTCCAGGGCCGTGACGGAGCCGTCCGCGTCCTTGCGCAGGAACACCAGGTCCAGGATGCGGATCACGCCGCGGTCGACGAGGTCGACCAGCAGCGGGAGAGCCTCGCCGGTCATGCGGTCGGCCGGGAAGGCGACGACGAGGTAGTCGACCGGTCCCATCTGGTCGAGGTCGGGGTCGGTCGGCTGCTGGAGGTCCGTGGTCATCTCTGCCCCAGGGGGTGCGGGTGGACGGCGGTCGACCCAGCGTCGGCGCGGGGGCCGCCGGTCCACGTCCCCCCGCGCGGACGATCCGCACGACGGCGGGGGTACCCGTCCCCGGGACGGGCACCCCCGCGCGCAACGGCGGTCAGCGGTAGTCGGACTTCAGCTCCCGCCCGTGGACGATGATCGCGTAGATCACGATGACGTCGATCGTGATCATGAGGACCGACCACACCGGGTACGCGGCGATGAACGCGAGGTTCACCAGCGCGCTCAGGAACGCGATGCAGACGCCGACCACGCGGGCGGCCATGTTGCCCGCCAGGAGGCCGAGCCCCGCCGCGATCCCGACGGCGCCGATGATCATGTGCGTCCAGCCCCAGACGTCGTAGTCGACGTTCACGGCCAGGCCGGAGTCCGCGACCAGGTAGAAGCCGTCGTCGAAGACGGCGATGAGCCCCTGGATGATCTGGAACGTGCCGAGCATGACGAGCATGACGCCGGCGAAGACGACCCAGCCCGCCCAGCCGCTGGGCCGCTCCTCGAGGGGTTGCTGCTCGTAGCGCGGCCGCGGCACCGACGTGCTCGTCGACGTCGCGTCCGCGCGCGAGGTGTCTGTCACGTGCCTCTCCTCCTCGGTCCGGCCCCGGGTCCCGGTGACCCGTGCGACGGGCGGGACCGGGGCGTGTGCGGCAGCAGCGTGGGGCCGCGGCGGGCGGGCGGGCATCGTCCGCTCCGCATGACCCCGGTCACCTCCCGCCGCGGCGACCCGCCCGCCGGGAGGTCAGACCAGGCCGAGCTCGCGGGCCCGCCGGACCGCCTGGTTGCGCCGGCTGACGGCGAGCTTGCGCAGGATGCTGCGGATGTGCGTGCGGACGGTGTTCACCGAGATGAACATGGTCGCCGCGATCTCCGCCGTGGACAGCATCCCCGCCAGGTGCCGCAGCACCTCGGTCTCCCGGTCGCTGAGCTCCTGGACCACGTCCGGCACCTCCCGGGCGGCCGCCGGGCGGGCCCCGCCCGGGCGCGGCGCGCTGGTCGCCGACGGGTTCAGCCAGGCGGCGGGCCCCTGCAGACGGGGCTGCGTGCGCAGCAGCCGCCGGGCCTGGGGCAGGGTGTCGACGAACGGCCAGCGCAGCAGCTCGGGCCGGGCCGTCTCCAGCGCCTCGGCGAGCTCGTCCACCGCGGCGGGCGCGTGGCCGCCCTCCAGCAGCTGGCAGGCGCGGATGACCCGGGCCTCGACGACGGCGGCCGGTGCCCGCGTCTGCGTCGGCTCGGTCGGCGTCACCGCCGTGGGGTCGCCGGACAGGAGGTCGACCGTCGCGCGCAGCCGCCGGCTCCACGGCTCGTCGCCCCGGGTCTCCCGGAGGATCGACAGCCCGTCGGTGACGTGGCCGCGGGCGACCGCGAGCCGGACCACCTCGCTGATCACCGGCTCGGCCACCCACCGGGGCAGGCGCGGCCCCCGCAGGTGCGGGCCCAGGCACCGCTCCGCCGCGTCGTACTCGTGCCGCAGCCGCAGCAGCTGGCTCTGCAGCACCGCGAGGAGCGGCTCCGCGTGGGCGGCGCCGGCCGTGCCGTCGCCCCGGGACCGCGTGCGGGCGTGCGCCCGGCCCAGCCACTCGCGGGCCGCGGGGAGGTCGTAGCGGCGCAGGTGCGTCCACGCGAGCGCAGTTGCCGACGCCGGCTCGCGGGCGGCGTCGTCCCGGCCCTCCCCGGCCGCGAGCCTCTCGGCCTCGCCGGCCAGCTCGACGGCGCGGTTGAGCCGGCCCTCGAGGGCCTCGAGCAGGCCGAGGGAGGCGACGGTGCTGCTGCGCAGGTGCCGCGAGCCCGCCGACTGGGCCGCGGCCGCCGCCGAGCGCAACCCG
This sequence comes from Geodermatophilus sp. SYSU D01036, assembly GCF_054050435.1. Classification (NCBI taxonomy): domain Bacteria; kingdom Bacillati; phylum Actinomycetota; class Actinomycetes; order Geodermatophilales; family Geodermatophilaceae; genus Geodermatophilus; species Geodermatophilus sp. SYSU D01036. The sequence continues at coordinate 109,343 of NZ_JBJGZJ010000004.1, forward strand.
GCGGCCAGCTGCCCGGTGGGCTCGTCGGTGCCGAGGGCCGCGGTGGCGCGCAGGGCGCCCAGCACCGCGGCGCCCTCCCGCCGGTCGTCGTCCGGGAGAGCGGCGATCAGCGGCGCCGCGGCGTCGGCCTCGGCGAGCCGGGCGCCGGCGGGGACCCCGGAGTCGGCGGCGGTGGCCAGCGAGGCGAGCGCGGCCGAGGCGCGCAGGGCCGGCCGGGAGCCCTCCCCGCGGGCCGCCGCGACGTCGGCGAGGTCGGCGGCGGCGGGCGCGGCCCCGTCGGTCAGGGCGACCGCGGTGCGGAGCACGGCGGCGTCGGGGCCGCGGAACCGCTCGGGCAGCGCGCGCACCCCGTCCAGGGTGGGGTCGGTGCCGTGCGCCAGCAGGCGCGGGACGAGCAGGTCGTCGACCATCAGCCGTGCGACCACCGGCCAGTCCTCCGCGGCGACGGCGTGACCGACCGCCTCGGGCACCCGGCCGGCCGCCGCGTACCAGGCCGCGCAGGTGCGGTGCAGGGCGGCGACGTCGCCGGGGTGGTCGTAGGCCAGCTGGGCCTGCAGCATCTCCCGGAACAGGGGGTGGACCCGGTACCCGCCGGGCGCGCCGGGCGCGACCTCGACGAACGCGTTGGCGCGCGCGAGGCCCGCGAGGACCCGCCGGCCGATCGGCCGCCCGCACAGCCGGTCCACCAGGTCGGGCCACAGCTCCGCGGTCACGCTGACCCGCAGCAGGAACCTCCGCACCGGGGCCGGCTGCCGCTGCAGCACCTCCGCGAACAGGTACTGCGCCACGCTGCCGTCGTCCTGCGCGAGCGAGGTCACCAGGTGCTCGGGGGACGCCCCCTGCCTGAGAGCGGCGCCCGCCAGCCGCAGGCCGACCGCCCACCCCTGTGCCTCCGCGTGGAGCCTCCGGGCGACCTCCGGCGACACCGGCACGCCCATGGCGGCGAACAGCTCCCGGGTCTCGTCCGCGGTGAAGGCCAGCTCGTCCGCGCGGATCTCCGAGACGGTCCCGGCCAGCCGGTACTGGTGCAGCGGCACCGGGGGGTCCGCGCGGGCGCACAGCACCAGCCGCAGCCTGCCCCCGGAGTGCCGGACCAGCAGGTCCAGCCCGGTGCCGATCGACCGGTCCTGCACGTGGTCGGCGTCGTCGACCACCAGCGTCACCGGCCGGGGCAGCGCGGCCACCCGGCCGGCGAGGGACGGGACGAACCCGGGCGGCTCCGGCTCCCCGGGCTCGAGGGACGACAGGCCGGCGCGCGCGAGCCCCACCGACTCCAGCGCACCGACGACGTAGCTCCAGAACGCCGCGGCGTCGTCGTAGTCGTCGAGGGTGAGCCAGGCGACCGGGCCGTCGTCCGGCCGGCTGCGTGCCCACGAGGCCGCCAGCACCGTCTTGCCCGACCCCGCCGGCCCGCTGACCAGGGTCAGGGGCGACCGCTGCACCGCCTGGGTGAGCGCGGTGGTCAGCCGCGGCCGGAGGACGGTGGCCTCCCCCGGCTCGGGCGGGGTGAGTTTGGAGGCCAGCAGGGCGGGACCGGATCGCGCAGCGGCGGGCACCGCCGTCCCCGACCCGGTCGCGTGGATCGGCGACAGACTCGCCATGGCGCGTCCTCCCGCGTGCGGTGCAGGCCGTCCCCCGTTCCGGAGCCTCCCTATGGGCGCCTACCGGGCCGGACGTGCGACCGGCCCCTACCCCAGCCTGGCCGTCTCGCCTGCGGGACCTCAGAGCCGAAGGTCACCGGCCTCCCCGTCCACGGAACCCGCGGTGGCGAGGCGGGAGGTCACCGGAGCCTCCCGCCCCGCTGGGGGGACGGGTTCATCCATTCCGGATGAGGGACGGCCCCGGCCCCTGCCGGACGCTGGCGGCTCCGAGGGCGGGAGGGCGCATGGTCCTGACAGCGGGCGGCGTCCCCCGGTGGCCGTGAACCCCGGTGGTCCACCGGCCGAGGGGCTGCGGCCGGCCGGGGCACCGCCGGTCTCCCCGCCACCGGACCGGTTCGACGCCGACGGCGCGGTCCGGGACGTGGTGCAGGCGGCGGTCGCGGTGCTCGAGGTGACCGCCGCGCTGGCCCGCCTCCTCGCCGACAGCGCCGCCACCCGCCGCCGCGCCGTCACCGCGCGGCTGCCGCGGCCCGGGCGCGCCCCGGAGGTGCTCGCCCACCCGGTGGCGGCGACGGCGCGCGCGCTGGCCGGGGCGGCCGACCGCGTGGTCCCGGCGGTGGCCCGGGGACTGCTCGCCCGCCTCGACGTCCCGGCACTGGTCGGCGAGTTCGTGGACCTCGACCGCCTGGCGGCCCTGGTCGACGTCGACGCGGTGGCCGACCGGGTCGACGTCGGCCGGGTGCTGGACCGGGTCGACCTCGACGCCGTCGTGGCGCGCGTGGACCTCGACCGCGCCGTGGCCCGCGTCGACCTCGACGCCGCGGTCGGCCGGGTCGACGTCGACGCGGTGGCCGACCGGGTCGACGTCGCCCGGGTGCTGGACCGGGTCGACCTCGACGCCGTCGTGGCGCGCGTGGACCTCGACCGCGCCGTGGCCCGGGTCGACCTCGACGCCGCGGTGGACCGGGTCGACGTCGGCCGGGTGCTGGACCGGGTGGACCTCGACGGCGTGGTCGACCGGGTGGACCTGGACCGCGCCGTGGCCCGGGTCGACCTCGACGCCGCGGTGGACCGGGTGGACCTCGACCGCGCGGCCGCGCGCCTCGACCTCGACGCCGCGGCCCTCCGCATGGACCTCGCCGGCCTCGCGCGGTACGTGGTCGAGGTCATCGACCTGCCCGGCCTGCTGCGCGCCTCGACCGGCTCGGTGACCTCGGAGGTGGTGCGCTCCGTGCGCGACCAGGGCGCCGACGCCGACCGGGCGGTGGAGCGGGTCGTCGACCGGCTGCTGCGCCGGCACGCGCGGCGGACCACGGCGAGTGACGGCGTCCGCGGCCCCGCCGGTCCGGAGCCGTCGTGACCCGGGCCGAGGAGCGGCGCGGCACGCGGGCCGCCGTCCCGGCACCGGCGCCGGTGGAGCGCGCGGGGCCGCGGGGCGGCCGCGCCGGCCTGGTCACCCGCGCGCTGGCCAACGTGGTCGACCTGCTGGTGGTCGCGCTGCTGGTGGTCGGGGGCTACGCGGCGGTCGCGGCCGCCCGGTTCCTCGTGAACCCGGCCGGCTTCTCCTTCCCCGCGCCGTCGTCGTCGGCGCTGCTGTCCTGGGCGCTCGGGGTGCTGGCGGTCTACCTCACCGTCACCTGGGCCGACGCCGGGCGGACCTACGGGGACCGGCTGCTCGGGCTGCGGGTCGGTGACGACCGCGGGGACCGGCTGGGCTGGGGACGGTCCGCGGTGCGGGCGGTGCTGTGCGTGGCGTTCCCCGTCGGCCTGCTGTGGGTGCTGGTCAGCCGGGGCAACCGGTCGGTGCAGGACCTGGTGCTGCGGACCTCGGTCGTCTACGACCGGCCGCCGCCCCCGGTCGTCCCTGGCGGACGATGACCGCCGCCGGACCGCGGGGCAGGCTCGGGGTGTCCGGGACGCCGTGCCCCGTGCGCCCCGGCCCCGGCAGCACCGGGCCGCGACGACCGGCGGGAGGTCCGTCATGCCCACCCTGGCGCCGACCCCGGACCGCTTCACCGTCCTCGACTCCCTCATCGTGCGGGCACTGGCCGAGCTCCGGACCGCGCGGCGGGCCTGCGGCCGGCCGGGCGACGCGAGGGCCCTCGAACTGGCCCTCGAGCTGCGGACGCAGGCCGAGGCCAACCTCAACGCCCTCCTCGAGTACCGGCACGCCGCGCAGCGGCGGTGACCCGGCCGTCCCCCGCGGACGAGGCTCCGGCGGGCGACGCCGGAGGAGGGTCGGTGCGCGCGACACCCGACCGGGGAGGACCCGTGCCACCGCGTGAGGCGACGTCCGGGACGGTCCGCGCCGGGACCGCCCCGGCGCGCCTCCCGTCCCCGCTGCTCGTCGCGGCCGCGCACCGGCTGGCCGCCCGGCTGCTGGGGGACACGGGGACGCGCTGGCGGCACGAGCAGGGGGTGGCGCGGCGCGCGGAGGAGGCGGCGGCCGCGGTCGCCCCCGCCGATCGGCCGCTGCTGCTGGCCGCCGCGTGGCTGCACGACATCGGCTACGCCCCGGAGGTCCGGCGCACGGGCTTCCACCCGCTCGACGGCGCCCAGTACCTGCGCGACCGCGGCTGGCACCCCGTGGTCGTCGGGCTGGTCGCCCACCACTCCGGCGCCCGCTTCGTCGCCGACGAGCGCGGGCTCGGGCAGCGGGTGCGGGACCTCGACCCCGGCGGGTGCGCCTCCGGTCCGCTGGCCGACGCGCTGACCTACGCCGACCAGACCACGGCCGCCGACGGCCGCACCGTCGACGTCGAGGACCGCTTCGCCGACGTGCTCGGCCGACACGGCCCCGACAGTGCCACCGCCCGGGCCCACCCCCGGCGCGCGCCGGTCGTCCGGGCCGCCGTCGCGCGCACCGAGCGGCGCCTCGCGCACCTGCACGGTCTGCGGGCCGTCCCCTCCCACGACGGGGGGACGGGCGCCGCCGAGGGCTCCAGCTCCCCCGCCCGGGCGGCCGATGGGACCGGGTGACGCCGCACCGCCCCTCCCCCCGCTGGTACCCCGCCGAGGACCCCTGGGAGTGGGCCGGCCGGCACGGGCTCTGGCGCGGGGACGACGTCGCCGCCACGGCGCTGGTGCTCGCGGCCGCCGAGCACGCCGAGGACGCCTCCCCCTGGGCGGGCGGCCAGGTCGTGCGGCTGGTCCGGTCCGTCCTCGACGACGCCTCCCCCGCCGCGAGCCGGCTGGCCGCCGCGCTCACCGGTCCCGCCGCCGCGCTCGGCGAGGTCGCGGCGACGCCGCTGGTGCACGTGCGGGCGGCGGTCGCCGCCCGGCCCGACCTGCCCGGCGACGTCGCGGCCGTGCTCGACCGGGACGAGGCGCTGCGGCGGGCCCGGCAGCGGGTCGCGGCCGCGCCGGCGGCGGACGCGCGCGGCCTGGTCGGGGAGTTCCGCGCGTGGTCGCTGGGCCGGGCGCTGCTGCGGCAGCGCGGCACGTGGGCCGGCCGGGCCCGGCTGGCGGTGCGCCTCGACGAGGAGGCCGCGGACCTGCTCGCGGAGCTCGGCCGGACGCCGGCCGCCGACCTGCTCGTCCGCGCCACCGGCGGGCGCGCGGCCCGCGGCTGAGCCGCCGCCCGCACTGCGGGACCGCGCCCGCTCGGGGAGGGTGGCGGGGGCCCCGCCCGGGGCCGCGGACCGCGGGAGCAGCGACGTGCCGGACTGGGTGACCGACGCGATCTGGTGGCAGGTGCACCCCCTGTCGTTCACCGGCGCGGAGCCGGCCGCCCTCCCGCCCGGGCAGCTGCGGCACCGGCTGCCCCACCTGCAGCGCTGGCTGGACCACCTGCTGGCGCTGGGCTGCAACGGCCTGGCGCTCGGGCCGGTGTCCGCCAGCGGCACCCACGGCTACGACACCGTCGACCACTTCCGCGTCGACCCCCGCCTGGGGGACGACGCCGACCTCGACGCGCTGCTCGCCGCGGCGCACGAGCGCGGCGTCCGGGTGCTGCTCGACGGCGTGTTCAACCACGTCGGCCGCGACCACCCCGCGTTCCGCGCCGTCGTCGAGCAGGGGCGCGACGCCCCGACGGCGGACTGGTTCCGGCTGCACTGGCCGCCGGACTGGACACCGGGCACCGCGCCGGGCGCCGACGTCTTCGAGGGCCACGACCTGCTCGTCGAGCTCGACCACTCCTCCCCCGCCGTCGCGGACCTGGTGACCCGCGTGATGACGCACTGGCTGGACCGCGGCGCCGACGGCTGGCGCCTGGACGCCGCCTACGCCGTCCCGCCGTCGTTCTGGGCGCGGGTCCTGCCCGCCGTGCGCGCCCGTCACCCGCAGGCCTACGTCGTCGGGGAGGTCATCCACGGCGACTACCCGCGGCTCGTGGCCGAGGGCGGGCTGGACGCGGTCACCCAGTACGAGCTGTGGCAGGCGGTCTGGCACGGGATCGCCGAGCGCAACCTGTTCGAGCTCGCCTGGTCGCTGCAGCGGCACGCCGGCTTCCTGCGCTCCTTCGTGCCGTGGACGTTCGTGGGCAACCACGACGTCACCCGCATCGCCAGCCAGCTCCCCGACGTGCGGCACCTCCCGCACGCCCTCGCGGTGCTGTTCACCGTGGGCGGGACGCCGGCGGTGTGGTCCGGCGACGAGCACGCCTTCCGCGGGGTGAAGGAGCACCGCGCCGGGGGCGACGACGCCGTCCGCCCGCCGTTCCCCGCCGACCCGTCCGGGCTCTCGCCGCTCGGCGCGCCGACGTTCGCGCTGCACCGGGAGCTGGTCGGCCTGCGCCGTCGGCACCGCTGGCTGCACACCGCGGCGCCCGATCAGGTGCACGTGGCCAACGAGCAGCTGGTGTACGCCGTCGCCGGGGACGGGCAGCGGCTGCTGGTCGCGCTCAACCTCGCCGACGCCGCGGTGCGCGTGCCCGCCCCCGGCGCGGGGTCGGTGCAGGCGGGCGGCGCGTCGGTGGGCCACGGCGACGTCGGGCTGCCCGCCCACGGCTGGGCCGTCCTCACCGGCTGAGGTCGCCGCGCCCGGGGGCCTGTCGGGGCCCCGGCGGGCCCGGCATGCTCCGGGCACGCCCGGGGAGACCGGGCGTCAGGAGGTCGCCCGGATGACCGAGACCACCGATCCCGCCGTCCCCGCCCTGCGCGGGATCGGGCTGTTCGACGGCACCGACGACGACCAGCTGCGCACCCTGGCCGCCGTCGGCACCGAGGTGTCGTTCACCGGCGGCGACGTCCTGTTCGTGGAGAACGCGCCGGCGGAGTCCTGGTGGGTGCTGCTGGAGGGCAGCATCGACCTGGTCCGCCACCTCGGGTCGGAGGAGACCCGGCTCGGGGTCATGGACGTGCCCGGCCGCTGGGCCGGCGGCTTCCGGGCCTGGGACGAGCACGGCGTCTACCTCGCCACCGGCCGGGCGGCCACGGACGGGCGGGTGCTGCGGGTGCCGGCCGGCGCGCTGCGGGACCTGTGGACCAGCCGCTTCCCGCTGGGGCTGTACCTCACCGAGGGCGTGTCCCGGTCGGCGCGCAACTACGAGACGATGGCCCGGCAGCGGGAGGCCCTGGCCGCGCTCGGGACGCTGGCCGCCGGCCTCGCGCACGAGCTCAACAACCCGGCCGCGGCCGCGACCCGGGCGGTCGACGCCCTCGCCGAGGCCCACGCGGCGATGCTGTCGTCGCTGCGCCGGCTGGCCGCCGCCCCCGTCACCGCCGACGAGTTCACCCGGCTGGACACCCTCCGCCAGGAGCTGGGCAGCCGGCCCGGCGGGGACCCGCTGGAGGTCGCCGACCGGGAGGACGCCTTCGCCGACTGGCTGTCCCGGCAGGGCGTGGCGCGGGAGTGGGCGCTGGCCCCCGCGCTCAGCGGGGCGGGCGCCGACGTCGCCTGGGGCGAGCAGGTGGCCGCCGTCGTCGGGGCCGACCGGCTCGAGCCCGCGCTGGAGTGGGTGGCGAGCACCCTGGAGGCGGGCGGGCTGCTGGCGGAGGTGAAGGAGTCCACCCGGCGCATCTCCGACCTGGTGGCGGCGGTGCGGTCCTACTCCCAGCTCGACCGGGCCGCCGTGCGCGAGACCGACCTGGCCGAGGGCCTGGAGAGCACCCTGGCGATGCTCGCCCCGCGGGTGCCGCCGGGCGTGACCGTGGTCCGGGACCACGCGCCCGGCGTGCCGCGCATCGAGGCGCGCGCCGCCGAGCTCAACCAGGTGTGGACCCACCTGGTCGACAACGCCCTGCACGCGATGGGCGACCGCGGCACGCTGCGGGTGTCGACGCGGGTGGACCGGGACGCGGTGGTCGTCGAGGTCGGCGACACCGGCGCCGGGATGACCCCCGAGGTCCGGGCGCACGCCTTTGACCCCTTCTTCACGACGCGGGGCGTCGGCGAGGGCACCGGGCTGGGCCTGGACATCTCCCGGCGGATCGTCGACCGGCACGGCGGCGACATCGACATCGACCTGCGGCCCGGCGAGACGGTGCTCCGGGTGCGCCTGCCCGTCCGGCGTCCCGGACGGCACTGACCGGGGCGCCACCGGCCGGGGCGCCTCACGCGGGGCCGGCCGCGCCCCCGGCGGCCGGGACGGGCGCCGGGGTGGCCGCCCGCCGGTCCAGGGCGACGGCCAGGGCCGGGAACAGCAGCACGGTGACCACGCCGGCGCCGACCAGCGCCGCGGCGTTCTCCGGCAGCATGTGGCCGCTGCGCAGGCCGATCTCGGTCAGCGCGACCAGCACCGGCAGCGCGGTCGCGCTGACCAGGGCGGTCTGCGCGCGCTGCCGCAGCGGCAGCACCCGGCGGTAGACCAGCAGCGCCGGGCCGCCCCGGACGGCGAGCATGAGCCCGAAGAACAGCACCAGCCGCAGCGGCGCGTCGGCGATCGAGCCGAGGTCCAGCGCCATGCCCGAGGCCACGAAGAACACCGGCACGAAGAAGCCGTAGCCGACCGCGTCGAGCTTGGCCTCCAGTTGGGGCGCCGCCCCGCCGACCCAGCGCCGCAGCACCATCCCGGCGAGGAAGGCCCCGAGCACCGCGTCCAGGTGGAACTGCTCGGTGACCGCGATCAGCGTGATCAGCAGCAGCACGGTGGCGCGCAGCGTGATCTGCGCGGTCGCGTCCTGGCCCGCGGCGACGACCCGGGCGAGCCGGCCGCCGTCCCGGATGCCGCGGCGCAGCACGGCGAGGGCGACGGCGAGCGCGGCGACCGCGCCCAGCGACACGAGCGCGGCCACCCGGCCCTGGCTGCCCAGGAACACCGCGATCGCGAGGACCGGCAGCAGCTCCCCCACGCCGCCCGCGGCCAGCAGGTACCGCCCGAGCCGGCCGCCGAGCAGCCCCTTCTCCCGCAGCACCGGCAGCAGCGTCCCCAGGGCGGTGGTGGTCAGCCCGAGCGCCACCGGGAGGAACGCCTCCACGACGTCCCCGGCGGCGAGCAGGCCCACCACGCCGAGCGCCAGCACGAGGGACACCGTCCAGCCGAGCAGCGCGCGGCGGCCGGCGTCCTCCCGGAACAGCCGCGGGTCGAGCTCGTAGCCGGCGAGCAGGAAGACGAAGCCCAGCCCGACGTCGGCGAGCACCCGAACGTCCTGCGCCGTGCCGACGTCGAGGACGTGCGGGCCCAGCAGCATCCCGCCGACGAGCAGCAGCACCACCTGGGGCACCGGCAGCCGCGGGAGCAGCCCGACGAGGACGGCGGCGAGCAGGGAGACGGCCGTGACCGCGGCCAGGGTGTCGATCACCACGACGTCGTCCACCCGGTACTCCCCTCGCCCGGGGTGCCGGCCGATCCTCCCGCGCACCCCCTGCCGGGGGAACCCGGACCGGTGCTGTCACATCCGCGGGCGCGGCGGTGCTACCTGGACGTGAGCGCGATGAGGCACGGTGTCCCCGCACCGGCGGCCGCCGTGCCGGCCGTCCTGTCCCGGGCCGGCCGGAGCCGGCGCGCGGGACGGGCGGATCGGGAGGACGGCGGGGCCGTGTCGGGACGAGGAGCGGTCCGCGCCGACCTCGAGCAGGTCTTCCGCACCTCCTACCCGCGCGTGGTCGGCGTCGCCGCCCGGGTGCTCGGCTCCCGGGACGGCGCCGAGGACGTCGCCCAGGAGGTGTTCCTCTCCTTCGCCCGCACCACGGTGCCGGCCGGCGAGGCGCCGGGCTGGCTCTCGGTGGCCGCGGCCCACACCGCCCTCAACCACCTCCGCTCCGGCCGCCGCCGCGCCACCCGCGAGGAGGCGGCCGGCGGCCCCGGCCCCGCGGTGCCCGACGTCGCCGACGACGTCGTCACCCTCGACGAGCGCCGCCGCGTGCGGGCGGCCCTGGCCCGGCTCCCCCGCCGCCAGGCCGTCGCGCTCGTCCTGCGGCACAGCGGCCTCAGCTACGCCGAGGTCGCCGCCGCGCTCGACCTGTCCCCCGGCAGCGTCGGCACGACCGTGCGACGCGCCGAGTCCGCCCTGCGCGAGGAGTTGACCCGCCATGCGTCATCCGACTGAGGGCACGCTGCGCCGGCTCGTGGACGAGCCGGCCGGTGTCCCCGACGCCGACCGCGAGCACGTCGCCGGCTGCGCGACGTGCCTGACCGGCCTCGCCGCCGCCCAGCGCGACGCCGCCGCCGTCTCCGCGGCCCTGGCCCCGGACACCGCCCCCGACACCGGGGCCGCCTGGCACCGCCTGTCGTCCGCGGTCGCCCTGGACGAGCGCCGCCGCGCGGCCGCCCCCGCCCCGGCCCGCCGCCGGCGCGCCCGGCTGCGCAGCCCGCTCGTGGCCGCCGCCGGCGTGGTCGCGCTGCTGGCCGGCGGCGGCGTCGCCGCCGCGACGGACTGGCTGCAGGTCTTCCGCACCGAGGAGATCGCGCCGGTCACCGTCACCCAGGCCGACCTGGTGGCGCTGCCCGACCTGTCCGCCTACGGCACCGTGCAGGTGCTGGAGGAGCCCGACGTGCGCCCGGTGGCCGACGCCGCCGCCGCGGAGGACGTCACCGGGCTCGCCGTCCCGTCGGTCGGGCAGCTCCCCGGCGGGGTGGGCGGCGACCCGTCCTACCAGGTCGGCGACCGGGCAGCCGTGGAGTTCACCTTCTCCGCCGAGCGCGCGGCGCAGGCGGCCGCGGCGTCCGGCGAGACGCTGCCGCCCCCGCCGGCCGGGCTCGACGGCGGCCGGTTCCGGCTGACCGCCGGCCCCGGCGTCGCCGCGGTCTGGTCCAGTGGCAGCGGCGCGCCGGGCCTCGTCGTCGCGCGGGTCGTGGCCCCCACCGCCGAGTCCTCGGGCGTCCCGTTCGCGACCGCCCGCGACTACCTGCTGTCCCTGCCCGGCCTGCCCGAGGACCTCGCCGACCAGCTGCGGTCCTTCTTCGGCGACGGCACGACGCTGCCGCTGCCGGTGCCGGCGGGCCTGGCGACCAGCTCGACCGCCGACGTCGGCGGCGAGGAGGCCACGGTGCTCACCTCGCGGGACGGCTCGGTCGCCGGCGTGGTGTGGGTGACCGACGGCGTCGTCACCGCGGTGGCCGGGTCGCTGGGCGCCGACGAGGTGCTCGCCGTCGCCCGGGGTCTCGGGGAGTGACCTCACCGACCGCCGCCGCGGAGCGGCTGCTGGCCGACCTGCCGCCGTCGCCGGCGGTGTGGTGCCAGGGGCTGCGCAAGCGGTACGGACGGCGCACCGCGGTCGACGGGGTGTCCTTCACCGTCGGCCGCGGCGAGGTGCTCGGCCTGCTGGGGCCCAACGGCGCGGGCAAGACCAGCGTCATCAAGATGCTGCTCGGCCTCGTCCGGCCCGACGCCGGGGAGGTCCTGCTGCTCGGGCGGCCGGCGCGCGACCCGCAGGCGCGGGCCCGCGTCGGCTACCTGCCCGAGCTGTTCCGCTACCAGCCGTGGCTCAGCGCGGCCGAGGTGCTGACCCTGCACGCGCGCCTGTCCGGCGCGGCGGTGCCGGCGGCCGGGCAGCGCGACGCCCTGGCGCTGGTCGGCCTGGCCGACCGCGCCGGCGACCGGGTGGGCGGCTTCTCCAAGGGCATGCAGCAGCGGCTGGGGCTGGCCGTGGCGCTGGTGGCCCGCCCGGAGCTGGTGGTGCTCGACGAGCCCACCAGCGCGCTGGACCCGATCGGCCGCGTCGACGTCCGCGACGTCGTGCTGTCGCTGCGCGAGCGCGGCGTCGCGGTGCTGCTCAACTCGCACCTCATCGGCGAGGTGGAGCGGGTCTGCGACCGCGTGGTCATCCTCGACAAGGGGCGGGTCGCGGCGGCCGGGACGCTGGCCGAGCTGCTCGGGCAGCGGGAGGTGCGGCTGCGGCTCGACGGCGTCGACGCCCGCGCCGAGGCCCGGCTGGCCGCCACCGGCCGGCTGACCCGCAGCGGCGACCGGTTCACCGTCACGCTGCCCGAGGACGCCGACGCCGCGGTGCCGGCGCTGGTCGCCGACCTGGTCGCGCTCGGCGTCCGGGTGCACGCGGTGGAGCCGGGGCGGATCAGCCTGGAGGAGCGGCTGCTCGACGTCCTCCGCTCGGGGTCGGCGGCGCAGCGGTGAGCACCGCCCGCGTCGTGCTGACGATCGCCGGCCTGACCCTGCGCGAGGCGGCGCGGCGGAAGGTGCTGCGCTCGCTCGCCGTGCTCACGCTGGCGCTGCTGGGGCTGTCCGCGTGGGGCTTCGCCCGGCTCGACGCCGAGTTCGGCGGGCTGACCAGCGGCGAGGCGCGGATCGCCGCGTCCACCGTGCTCAACCTGGTGATGTTCGGGTTCAGCCTCATCGCCGCGCTGGGGACGGCGTTCCTCGCCGGCCCCACCGTCTCCGGGGAGGTGGAGTCCGGCGCGGCGCTCGCGGTGCTGGCGCGGCCGGTCCGCCGGTCGGCGGTGCTGGTGGGCAAGTGGCTGGGGCTGGTGGCGTTCGGCAGTGCGTTCGTGGCGCTGGCGGGGCTGGCGCAGTTCGTCGTCGTCCAGGTGACGGTCGGCTACTGGCCGCCGCGGCCGCTGGTGGGGCTCGCGCTGCTCGCCGCGCAGACCGCCGTGCTGCTCACCCTGGCGCTGCTGCTGTCCACGGTGATCTCGCCGATGGCCTCCGGCGTCGTCGCGGTCGGCCTGTTCGGCGCCACCTGGATCGCCGGTGTCGTCGGCGGGATCGGCGACGCGCTGGGCAACGAGGGCGTCGCGCGGGTGGGCGCGGTGTCGCGGATGCTGCTGCCCACCGACGGGCTGTGGCGCGGGGCGATGAACGCCTTCCAGGACCCGACGCTGGTCGGGCAGTTCACCGAGCTCGGCGGGTCGCCGTTCTTCGGCGAGGCCCCGCTCACCGCCACCTACCTGGCGTGGGCGGCGCTGTGGGTCGCCGTCGTCCTGGGGCTCGCGGGGATGGCGTTCTCCCGCCGGGACCTGTAGCCGTCCCGGCTCGGTACCGTCCGGAGCTGGGGCCACACGGCCCCGCCCCCACCCGACGACGCCGTCTGGAGTTGCCCCGTGCCGGTCGACCCGCACATCGCCGCCCTGCTGTCCCTGCTCGCGCAGTCCGGCGCGCCGCCCATGTGGGAGGGCACGCCCGAGGCCGGCCGCGCCCAGTACCTGGCGCTCACCCACAGCGCGCGCTCGCCCGAGCACGTGGTGCCGGTGGCGAGCGCCGAGGACCGCACCGTCCCCGGCGCCGAGGGCGACCTGCGGGCGCGGGTGTACCGGCCCGAGGGCGAGGGCCCGTTCCCCACGGTCGTGTTCTTCCACGGCGGCGGCTGGGTGATCGGCGACCTCGACACCCACGACAACATGGCCCGCAACGTCTGCCGCGGCGCCGGGGCCGTGGTGGTCGCCGTCGACTACCGGCTCGCCCCCGAGCACCCGTTCCCCGCCGCCGCCGAGGACGCCGTCGCCGCGGCGCGGTGGGTGGCGCAGCACCTGGACGAGCTCGGCGGTGACTCCCGGCTCGGGCTGGCCGGCGACAGCGCCGGCGGCAACCTGGCCGCCGTCGTCGCCCAGGTCCTCCGCGACGAGGGCACGAAGACCGCCGCGCAGTTCCTCGTCTACCCGTCGGTCGACGTCGCCGGCGAGTACCCGTCCCGGGTGGAGAACGGCAAGGGCTACTTCCTCGAGCAGGACACGATGGACTGGTTCCACGGCCACTACGCCGGGACGTGGGAGGACGCCCGCGACCCGCGGCTGTCCCCGCTGCACGCCGCCGACCTGGCCGGCCTGCCGCCGGCGCTGGTGGTCACCGCCGAGTTCGACCCGCTGCGCGACGAGGGCGAGGCCTACGGCGAGGCGCTGGAGGCCGCAGGCGTGGCCGCAGACGTGCGCCGCTACGACGGGATGATCCACGGCTTCTTCGACATGGGCGCCTGGTCCCCGGCCGCGCAGGCCGCGATCGACGAGAGCTGCGCGCGCTTCGGCGAGCTGCTCCGCGGCTGAGACGGCGGGCCGGCCGCCCCCGGCGGCCGGCCCGTCAGACCCAGTACGTGTCGTGGCGGAGCATGAACTCCGCCCGCTCCTCCGGCGTCATCTGCGCACCCCGGGCGAGCGTCCGGAAGTACTCCTCGCGCGGCCCGCCCGGCGCGAACATCAGCAGCATCGAGGCGTGGTCGCCGCCGCGGAACCCGTGGACCCCGCCCTCCGGGACGTAGAGGAAGTCGCCCGCGCCCGCGGTCACCCAGCTCCGCCCGTCGTAGAGCTCCACCTCGCCGCGCAGGACGTAGAACTGCTCGGAGATCGAGCGGTGGAAGTGCGGGCCTGGGCCGGACGCGTCGGCGCCGAAGGTCCACCGGTAGAGGCCGAACCGGCCGGTCGTCTGGTCCCCCGTGGCGAGGAACTCGCAGGTGATCCCGGCGGCCGAGACGGTGTCCGGCGGCGTGTCGGTGCGGCGCAGCCAGGCGGTGGCCTCGCCGGTGGTGCCGCGGTAGAGGTCGGGCGGGTAGTGGCGGTGCAGGGACACGGGTCCTGCTCCTCTCGTCGCCGGACGCCCATCGTGGCAGCGGACCGGTAGCGTCCGCCGGGTGCCGGACGCTGCGACGGAGCAGGTCGGGCGGCGGCTGGACGCCCTCACCTTCGGGCTGTTCACCGTCGCCCTGGGCACCAACGTCCCGACGCCGCTGCTGCTGGTCTACCGCCGCACCCTCGGGCTGTCCGACGCCGACCTCACCGCCGTCTTCGGCTGCTACGCGATCGGCCTGATCGCCGCGCTGACGGTGTCCGGGGCCGCCTCGGACCGGTTCGGCCGGCGCACCGTCGTCCTCCCGTTCGCGGTGCTGGCCGGGCTGGTCTCGCTGCTGTTCGTGCCCGCGGCCGAGCACCTGCCGCTCCTGTACGCGGGGCGGCTCCTGCAGGGCGCGGTGTCCGGCGTCGTGTTCTCGGTGGCCAACGCGTGGCTGCAGGACCTGGCCGGGCCCGCCGCCCAGCAGTCGGCGGCCACCCGCGGCGCGGTGTCGACGTCGCTGGGCTTCGCGATCGCGCCCGCGATGAGCGGGGTGCTCGCCGAGTACGGCCCGGCGCCGACGACGCTGCCCTACCTCGTGCACGTCGCCGTCCTGCTGGTGGGGCTGGCCGCGCTCCTGACCGTGCCGGAGACCGTGCGGGAGCGCCGGCCGGGCCGGCTGATGACCCTCGGCCTGCCGCCGGAGGCGCGGCGGCCGTTCCGCGCGGTGCTCGCGCCGACCGCGACGGGCGTGTTCGCCTTCCCCGCGGTGGCGGCGACCGTGCTGCCGCTGCTGGTGGTGCCCGACGGCGTCGGCGTCGCGTACGCCGGGCTGGTGGGCGGGCTGGCGCTGGCGGCGAGCGCGGTCGCGGCGCGGCTCGGTCGGCGGGCCGGGGGCGGCGGCGGTCCGCTCGGGATGACGCTCGGCGCCGTCGGCCTCGCCCTCGGAGTGGTGGCGGTGGCGACCACCTTCGAGCCGCTGCTGCTGCCGGCCGCGGCACTGATGGGCGCCGGCGGCGGGCTGTGCCTGACCGCGGGGCTGACGCTGACCGCGCAGCTCGCGCCCCCGCACACCCGCGGGGCGATGAACAGCGCCTTCTACGCCTTCGCCTACGTCGGCTTCGGCACCCCGCTGCTGCTCGCCTGGCTGGGCTCGGTGTTCGGCACCGTCCCGGCACTGGCGGCGTTCGTGGCCGTGCCGCTCGCGCTCGCCGTCTGGCTGTGGTGGGAGCTGCGCTCCACCGCCCGCGGGTGAGGTGACGACCGCCGGTCACGGACCGCGCGATCCGGAAGCCGACGTCGTCGATCCGGAGGCGGGGGTGGCTCCGGCGTCGCACCGAGGCGCGGGAGCTCCAGTGCTCGTCGAACCACCCGCCGCCGCGCAGCACCCGGTAGGGGCCGGTGCGGCCGCTCCCCCGAGTTGCCGCGGTACCAGGCGACGTCGTCGAGCGGCCGGTGCCGGGCGGCCGTGGTGCCGGCGCGGCAGGCGTGCTCCCACTCGGCCTCGGTCGGCAGCCCGTCGCCCCGTGGCGCTGCGTGCGGCGGTCGGAGAGGGTCACCCGGCCCGCGGGGACGGGCAGCATCGCCGGTACCGGCGGTCGGGTGCACGGTCGCGGGACGCTACCGGACGGCCGCGCTCCGGGACCCGTGTCAAGGCCCCCGCCTAGACTGTGGACAGGCGCCTGAGCTGCGGATTCACGGCGCGGGACGGTGTCCGATCGGCTAGACTTCGATCATGTGTTCGGTTGGGGTGGGGAGTGGTGACGTCCTCGACGACGTCGCCGCGCTGGTCGCCGAGCACAACCGGAGCGACGCCCGGCTGGCACACGCGGTCCGCGCCGCGGAGCTGTCCCAGGCTCCCGAGCGGGACGGGCTGAGATCGATGACCTCGTGGCTGCGCGGGCACTGCCGGCTCTCGACGGCGGAGGCCGCGCGGCTGGTGCGCAACGGCCGGGCACTGGAGCACCTGCCGGCACTCGCCGAGGCCCACGACGCCGGTCTGGTGTCCGCCGAGCAGGTCGCGGTCGCGGCGCGGGCGGTGACCCCCGAGCGGCTCGCCGCAGCCGCGGCCGCCGGGGTGGACCTGGCGGTGATCGACGCGGTCCTCACCGGCGTGGCGGTCGAGCGCGCGCACGCCGACCTGGTGCAGGTGGTGCAGCACTACTGCACCGACCTGGATCCCGACGGGCCCGAGCCGGATCCGACCGAGGGCCGGTCGCTGACGCTGGCCAGGCACGCCGACGGCAGCCTGTCCCTCCGCGGGCACCTGGACGCCGTGGGCGGGGAGCGGCTGCAGACCGCACTCGAGGCGCACGTGCAGGCCGACCGACCCGCCGGCGACGAGCGCACCCGCGCCCAGCGGCTGGGCGACGCCCTCGTGCAGGTCGCCGACAACGCCCTCGCCGCCGGCAGCCTGCCGACGCTGCGCGGCCACAAGCCGCAGATCGCCGTGGTCGTGGACCTGGACGACCTGGTGGACCCGGCCGGAAGCCCGAACGCCGGGCGGATGGGCTTCGGCGCCACCATCTCCGCCGCCCGGGTCCGCTGGCTGGCCTGCGACGGCGCCGTGTCCCGGGTGGTGTTCGGCCCCGACGGCGCCCCGCTGGACCTCGGCCGCGAGCAGCGGCTGATGAGCCGGCACATCCGCAAGGCAGCCGAACTCCGGGACGGCGGGTGCGTGTTCGCCGGATGCGACGCCCCGACCTGGTGGTGCGACGTCCACCACCTGGTCCACTGGATCGACGGCGGCGACACCAGCCTCGAGAACGCGGCGCTCCTCTGCGAGCGCCACCACACCAAGGTCCACCACGGCTTCCGCGTGGAACGACAACCCGACGGCCGATGGCACACCTACCGCCCGGACGGCACCGAGATCACCACCCCGGCGCCCCTGCTCGCCCCCGCCGCCTGACCGCGTGACGTGGACGCGCGCCCGCGTCAGCTCAGCGAGCGGCTGCGCTGCTCCGCGCCGATCTCGCCGTAGGGGTAGTCGGCCCAGCCCGGGTCGCTGACGGCGTCGAGCCGCGCGGTCTCCTCCTCGGTGAGCACGAGGCCGGCGGCGCCCAGGTTGCCGCGCAGCTGGTCGGTGGTGCGGGCACCGAGGATCACCGAGCTGACGCCCGGCCGGGCCAGCAGCCAGGCCAGCGCGACCTGCGGCATCGTCACGCCGCGGGCCTCGGCGACGTCCTGCACCGCGGACAGCACGTCCCACGTCCGCTCGCGCGCGGCGACCCGGTCGTAGGCCTCCATCCCGCGCGCCGGGTCCTCGCCGAGCCGCGTCGCCCCGGCGGGCCGCTGGTCGCGGGTGTACTTGCCCGACAGCCACCCGCCGCCCAGCGGGCCCCAGGGCAGCAGCCCCAGGCCGTTGGCCAGGCAGGCGGGCACGATCTCGGCCTCGACGTCCCGCACCAGCAGGCTGTACGACGGCTGCAGGGTCACCGGGACCGCGAGGTGCGCCCGCTCGGCGACGTCCACGGCGCGCTGCACCTGCCAGCCGGTGAAGTTCGACAGCCCCGGGTAGCCGATCTCGCCCGCGGACACGGCGTCGTCGAGGAAGCGCAGCGTCTCCTCCAACGGCGTGAGCGGGTCCCACGCGTGCAACTGGTACAGGTCGACGGAGTCGACGCCGAGCCGGCGCAACGAGTCGTGCAGCGCCCGGCGCAGGTGCCGGCGCGAGGTGCCGAGCGCGTTGGCGTCCTCGCCCATCGGGAAGCGGCCCTTGGTGGCGAGGACGACGCGGTCGCGGACGTCGGCCGGGCGCGCGGCCAGCCAGCGCCCCACGATCTCCTCCGACGCGCCGGCGGAGTAGACGTCGGCGGTGTCGACGAGCGTGCCGCCCGCCTCGACGAACACGTCGAGCTGCTCGTGCGCCCCCGCCTCGTCGGTCTCCGCGCCGAAGGTCATCGTGCCGAGCGCGAGGGAGGAGACGGCACAGCCGCTGCGGCCGAGGGTGCGCAGGTCCATGCGCCCAGCAAGCCACAGGACGCGGGGCCGCGCGAGGTCAGCGCAGGGCCGGCACCCGGTTGGCCAGCTCCAGCAGCACGTCGGCGTGGCACGGCTCGCCGGCCGGGCACCAGCAGGCGAGGTTGCGCCCGCGCAGCTGCCGGCGGGCCTGGGCGGCGAGGTCACCGGAGGCGGCCCAGCGGCGGAACCACTCGATCGCGGTGGCGCGGTCGGCGCAGCGGACGACGCGGCTGCCGTCCTCCTGCTCCCCGGGCTCCCGCGCGGTCGGCAGCGGCCACGCGCTCTCGTCGTCGCCGGGCAGCCACAGGTAGGTCTCCCCCACCCGGAACGGGTTGCCCCAGCGCGAGGGGCGTGCGACGACGACGGTGTTCGGCGGCTTCCGCCAGCCGCGCGCCCGGGAGAGCTGCACACGCACCGGACCGGTCATGGGCCGATGCTGCCGCGCGGGTGTGACAGGACCGCGCCACGGCCCCGGGGGCTCCACCGTCCGGGGACACCCCCAGTGCGACCAGCGCTTTCGGGGGCGTCACCCGATGGTCCGCGCGCGGCGCCGTCGCGAGGCTCGAGCTGCCCGGCGGGGCCGAGGTCACGTCCCGCCGGGCTCCACCCCCGTGGCCCGACGACGAGGCGCCGTGTCCGCTCCCGAGTGCACCCTCGACCTCCCCCAGCCCTCCCCTCCGCCCCCTCCCCGCCGCGGTCCGGCGGCGCGCGTCCGGAGCTGGCTCGGCCGCCTGGCGCTGCGCCGTGTCCGCCGCCGCGGGCTGGACCTCTCCCGCCTGACGTTCCTCCCGGCCGCCGCGACGGTCCCGCTCCGGCGGGTCGACGTCGACCCGGTGCCCGAACTCCGCGACGGCGGGCCGGTGCGGCGGCTGGACCTGCCGTTCGACCTCTCCGTGCTCCTGGTGACCGGCGCCGCGGAGGCCCGCGCCGTGCTCGCCGACCGCGACGGCTTCGGCACCGACGTCCGCCACCTGTTCAGCGGCACCGGCCCGGCCACGGCCGACGACGTCGGCGGCCTGGGGTTCACCGACCCGCCCGACCACACCCGGCTGCGCGGCCTGGTCGCCCCCGAGTTCACCCGGGCCCGCCTGCAGCGCCTCGAGCCGGCGATCGAGGCGACCGTGGCCCGGCAGCTCGACGAGCTCGCCGCGGCCGGACCGCCGGCCGACCTCGCCCGGCACGTCTCCGGCCCGGTCCCGATGCGGACCGTCTGCGACCTCCTCGGCCTCGACCGTCCCGACGAGCAGCTGGTCACCCGGCTGGCCACCCGGCGCTTCGACGCCGCCCGGGGCACCGCCGGCGCGCTCGGCGCGGTGTCCGCGCAGCGCCGGCTGCTGTTCGACGCGGTCGCGCGGCAGCGCCGGGACCCCGGCGACGGGCTGCTCGGGCGGATCGTCCGCGAGCACGGCGACGCCGTCTCCGACGCCGACCTGGCCGGGTTGGCGGACGGGATCGTCACCGGCGGGTTCGAGACGACGGCCGCGACGATCTCGCTCGGCACGCTGGTCCTGCTGCGCGACCCGGCCGCCGCGGCGGTGGTGCGCGAGGGCTCGCGCCGGGACGTCGAGACGGTGGTGGACGAGCTGCTGCGGCTGCTCTCGGTGGTGCAGGTGGCCTTCCCCCGCTTCGCCCGGCAGGACACCGAGGTCGCCGGGCACCGGCTGCGGGCCGGCGACGCGGTCCTGGTCTCGCTGAGCGCCGCCAACCGCGACCCGGCCTGGGCCGGCGCGCACCCCGACGCGCTCGCCCCCGGGCGGCCGACCCGCGGCGGGCACCTGGCCTTCGGCCACGGCATCCACCGCTGCGTCGGCGCCGGGCTGGCCCGGCTGGAGCTGCGGATCGTGCTGCCCGCGCTGCTCCGGCGGTTCCCGGACCTCGCCCTCGCCGTCCCGCCCGGGCGGCTCGCCTTCCGCCGGCTGTCGTTCGTCTACGGCGTCGACGCGCTGCCGGTGACGTTCTGACTCAGCCGGCCGGGTCGGCCCGCAGCAGCGCGGCGCCCGGGACGACGAGGCGGCGCACGTGCGCGTCGACGTCGTCCGGGCCGGGGGGCGGCTCGCCGAAGTCGAGGGCGCCGATCGCGTAGAAGTCCGTCGTCGCGGTGACGCACTGCCAGCGCCAGGCGAGCTCGCGGGCGTCCAGGTGCGGGAGCAGCGGCGCGAGGGCAGCGCAGTACCGCCCGGCCGTCGCCCGCACCGCCGCCGCGCCGTTGACCTCCCAGCGGTCCGGGGGCTGGTCGAAGATCCGGGTGAACACCCGCGCGGCGTACCGGCCCCGGCCCGCGCAGCGCAGGGCCACGATCGGCCGCACCCAGCCGTCGACGAGCGTCTCGACGCCGGCGTCCCCGCCCAGGCCCGCCAGCACCCGCTCCCGGTCGGCGACGACGCCGTCCACCACCCGGCGCTCCACCGCGGCGACCAGGCCGTCCTTGCCGCCGAAGTAGTAGCCGACCGCGGCGGCGTTGGCGACGCCGGCCCGCCGCAGCACGTCACGCAC
Organism: Geodermatophilus sp. SYSU D01036; assembly: GCF_054050435.1. NCBI lineage: Bacteria > Bacillati > Actinomycetota > Actinomycetes > Geodermatophilales > Geodermatophilaceae > Geodermatophilus > Geodermatophilus sp. SYSU D01036. The sequence continues at coordinate 130,212 of NZ_JBJGZJ010000004.1, forward strand.
CGAGGTGCCCGCCGCACCGGCGGTCGCGAGCAGCTCCTCGGCCGCGTCCAGCAACCGGGCTGGGGTTGCGGTCCCGGTCACGGCCCCTCCATCCTGGGTCACCGCCCTGAGACGGGCGTATCAGGCGATCGTCTGGAGCCACAGCATGCCCGACGCTCGAGGAGTCCGGGGCGGGCTCGGCGCGCTGCTCGCCGTCATGTGCGCAGCCCTGGCCCTGGTCATCGGCGCCGGCTCGTCGCTGGCCCTGGCCCTGCCGGAGCTCGCCCGCGCCACCGGCGCCACCCAGACCGAGCTCACCTGGGCGGTCAACGTCTACGCCCTGACGTTCGCCGCGCTGCTGCTGCCGCTGGGCATCGCCGCCGACCGCTTCGGCCGGCGCGGCGCGCTGCTGCTCGGGCTCGCGGTGTTCGCCGCCTGCAGCGCGGCGTCCGGCCTGGTCACCGACCCGGTCCAGCTGATCGTGCTGCGCGGCCTGGCCGGGGTCGGGGCGGCGGCGGTCATGCCGGCCACGCTGTCGGTGCTCGTCGACGCCTACCCCGCCGAGCGCCGCGCCGCAGCGATCGGCGTGTGGGCCGCGGTCTCCGGCGCGGGCGCGCTGCTCGGGCTGGTGCTCGCCGGCGTGCTGCTCGAGTTCGCCTGGTGGGGCAGCGTGCAGGTGGCCTTCGGCGCGCTGTCGGGGCTGGTGCTGCTGCTGTGCCTGGTCGTCGTCCCGGCGTCGCGGAACCCGGACCTGCCGCTGGACCCGCTCGGCGGGCTGCTCGCCCTCGCCGGCCTCGGCGGCGTCGTCTGGGGCGTCATCGAGGGTCCCGAGCGCGGGTGGACCGACCGGACGACGCTCACCGCCCTCGCCGCCGGCGGGCTGTGCCTGCTCCTGTTCACCGTGCACGAGCTGCGCAGCCGGCACCCCATGCTCGACGTCCGGCTGTTCCGCCACCGCGGCCTGTCCGCCGGCAGCATCTCCGTCTTCCTGCAGTTCTTCGCCGCCTTCGGGCTGTTCTTCCTCGCGCCGCAGTGGCTGCAGTACGTGCACGGCCTCTCGCCCCTGCAGGCCGCGCTCTGGCTGGCGCCGATGGCGCTGGGCATCGGCCCGACCGCGCAGCTCGCGCCCGTGCTGCTGCGCCGGCTCGGCGCCCGCACCGTCGCGGCGTGGGGGCTGTCCCAGATGGGCGCCGGGCTGTTCCTGCTCGCCCGCCAGGCCGACGGCGACGCGCCGCTGTGGCACTTCGCCGCGGCGCTGTTCGTGTTCGGGGTCGGCTTCGGCCTGGCCCTCACCCCGGGCACGGCGCTGATCATCGAGGGGCTGCCCGCCGACCGGCGCACGCTCGCCGCGGCGGTCAACGACGTGACCCGCGAGGTGGGCGGCGCCCTCGGCGGCGCGGTGGCGGCCAGCGTGCTGCTCGCCGTCTACCGGGACGAGCTGGTCCCCGTGGTCTCCGGCCTCCCCGCGCAGGCTCGCGAGTGGGCCGGGGCGGGGCTGGCGCAGGCGGTCGAGGTGGCCGGCCGGTCGGGTCCCGACGGCGCCGCGGTGGCCGGCGGGGCCCGGGACGCGTTCGGCGCGGGCTACGCCACCGCGCTGCTGATCGGCGCCGCGGTGCTGCTCGGCGGCGCGCTGCTGTGCGGCGTGCTCGCGCCCTCCCGGCGCGCGGCCCAGCACCGTGCCGGGCAGCCGGGCCCGGTCGCGCCGCCGCGCCGCCCGGTGGTGAGCGTGGCGCGGGTGTCCGTGGCGGTGCCCACCCGTCGTCTGCCCCGCGGCGTGGAGGCGCTGCTGGCCGGCGGCGTGGTGCTGGGCGTGTTCGGCGGGGTCGTCCTGCTCACCCACACGCTCTCGCGGGCCACCGACGCCCCCATGGCGGGCACCGCCCCCGCGGCGCTCACCGCGGCGCCGCAGACCGCCCGGCCCCAGCAGTCCCGTGCCCCGGCCGCGGTCGCGCCCCCGGCCCGGACCGAGACCCCCGAGCAGGCTCCGGAGACGACGGCCGCCGCACCCACCACGACGCCGCCGCCGACGACGCCGCCGCCGACCCCGGCGCCCACCACGGCCCCGACCACCGCCACGACGACCCCGGCGGCGGGGACCACCACCGCACCGGCGGAGACGACCACCCCGACGGCGGAGACCACGACGCCCGCCGCCACGACGGCCCCGGCGGCCGGGACCACCACCCCGGCGGAGACCACCGCCGCAGCGGCGGAGACCACGACGCCACCGGCCCCGACGACGACCCCGACCCCGACGCCCGCCCCGACCGCGACGCCGGCCGAGACCTCGGCGAGCAGCAGCACCACGACCCCGGGCACCACGACCCCGGGCACCACGACCCCGGGCACCACGACCTCCGGCGGCACGACCACCGGGGAGACGACCACCTCCGCGCCGGCGAGCCCCTGAGCCGGATCCGGCAGGACCGCTGCGGTCCCCGGCAGGGACACCCCTGTCGCGGCACGGCGCGGCGACCGATCCTGGGGCATGGACATCGTGACCCCGAGCACGGCGGGCCGGGTCCGGCGGGCGGTGACCCGCTACTGGCAGGCCCAGGTGTACCTGTGGGAGACGTACCTCTCCCCGGACGGCTGGGACCCGGATCCCGGGACCCCTGCGCCCGAGGACGAGGTCCTGCACTGGGTGGGGCGGCGGCTGGTGGGCAGCGTCCTGCCGGACGAGCCGCGCTGACTCACTCCCCCGCGGTCAGCGCGGCCAGCTCCACGACGGCGTCCACGAGCGCCGCGCCGTCGAGCAGGACGAGGTCGTTGTGGTCCGCGCCGGGGACCTCCACCAGCCGGTGGAGACCCGCGGCCGCGCCGGCCACCCGCCGGCTCTGCGCCGGCGGCACGATGGTGTCCGCGGTGCCGAGGACGACCGTCGTCGGCACCCGCACCCGGGCGACCCGCTCGGCGACCGGGTAGCGGTCGCGCAGCAGCAGCCGCACCGGGAGGAACGGGTAGTGCTCGGCGCCGACGGCGGCCAGGTCGGTGAACGGCGACCGCAGCACCAGCCCGGCCGGCGGGTGCTCCACGGCCAGCTCGGTCACCACCGCCGCCCCCAGGCTCTCGCCGTAGTAGAGGAGCCGGCCGGCGGGCACGCCGGCCTCCTCGAGCAGCCAGGTCCGCGCCGCCCGCACGTCGAGCGCCAGGCCCTCCTCGCTCGGGCTGCCCGGGTTGCCGCCGTAGCCGCGGTAGTCGAACAGCAGCACCGCCAGCCCGGCGTCCGCCAGCGCCCGGGCCAGCGGCGCCCGCAGCCCCCGGTGCCCGCCGTTGCCGTTCGCCACCAGGACGGCGGGCGCGCCGGCGTCCGGGCCGGGGACGAACCAGGCGCCCAGGGTCAGGCCGTCGGCGGTGGTCAGCCCGACGTCCCGGGCGCCGGGGACCGCGACGGCCGCGGCCGGCACGGGGCCGTCGTCGGGGAGGTAGACGAGGCGCCGCTGGAAGGTCCACAGCAGGCCCACGACCACAGCCAACAGGACGACGACGACCAGCGCCGCCCGCGGTCCGGAGCGCACGACCCGATGGTCGCGGACGGCCCGCACCACCACCCTCCCGGACCGGGCGGCGGCCGCGGGACGCACCGGGGCGGGCCCGCGACCGGTAGCGTCGGGGCGGACCGGAGGAGGTCCCGTTCCCACACACCGCGGACGCTGCGCCGAAGCCCACCTCGGATGCCCCTGCCGGGGCGACGAGACCGTCCACGAGCGACGCGCGAGTGAGATGCGCGACGCCCGTGCCCGGTCCGGCGAACCGGTGGACTGCCCCCAGTGCGGCTCCCTCACCACCCCGCTGTCCCTGCTCACCTGGGGGAACTGCCGGGTCTGCCGCACGGCGCAGTCCCGGCTGACCGACCCGCTCCGCTGGTGACGGTGGCGGGACGGCCGCCGTCCCCCCGCCGGGAGCCGGTACAGTGGCGTCCGGTCGCTGTCGTGCCTCTGCTTCGTTCTCGGACGTCCGCAGTCGTCTCTGCCTGACGTTCCTCTCGGTCCTGCCGGTCGGTGCGGCGACCCGGCGCCGGCACCTGCCGGACCGACACCCCAGCACGGAAGAGAGAACGACATGACCCAGGGCACCGTGAAGTGGTTCAACGCGGAGAAGGGCTTCGGCTTCATCGAGCAGGACGGCGGCGGTCCCGACGTCTTCTGCCACTTCTCGGCGATCAGCGGCTCCGGCTACCGGTCGCTGGACGAGGCGCAGCGCGTCGAGTTCGACGTCACCCAGGGCCAGAAGGGCCCCCAGGCGGAGAACGTCCGCGCGATCTGAGCACCACCGGGAGCACGCGGCGCGACCGCGCCGCGTCCTCCCGCCGCACCACCACCGGACCCCCACGGCCCTCAGGCCGCGGGGGTCCCGTCGTCCCCGGGCCCGGAACCGGACCGCGGGACGCCCGGCGGGCACGCCCCCGTGTGAGAGTGGCGGCCATGTACCTGCTGCTCGAGTACTCCCTCACCGACGACTACCTGGAGCGGCGGGCGGCGCTGCGGGAGGACCACCTCGCGCTCGCCCGCGCGGCGCACGAGCGGGGTGAGCTGCTGCTGGCCGGCGCGCTGCCCGACCCGTTCGACCGGGCCGTGCTGGTCTGGACGGCCGACCACGAGGCCGTGGAGCGCTTCGCCGAGTCCGACCCGTACGTCGTCCACGGCCTGGTGACCGGCTGGACGGTCCGGCCGTGGAACGTCGTCGTCGGGGGGCAGCAGTCGTGAGCGGCTTCCCGACCGTCGCCGAGCTCGCCGCCGAGGAGGACGAGCTGCGGTTCACGACCTTCACCAACGACGACGCCTGGGACCTCGGCTCGGCGCTCGTGGCCACCGCCCGCCGCGCCGACGCGCCGGTCGCGGTCGAGATCCGGCGCAACGGGCACCGGCTGTTCTCCGCCGCCCTGACCGGCGCCACCCCGGACAACGCGGACTGGATCGCGCGCAAGGCCCGGACCGTGCACCGCTTCGGGCACAGCTCGCTGTACGTCCGGCAGTCGTGGATCGAGCGCGGCACCACCTTCGAGGAGTCCTCGGGGCTGGATCCGCGTCGGTACGCCGCGCACGGCGGCGCCGTGCCGGTGCTCGTGCGCGACGTCGGCCCGGTCGGCGTCGTCGTGGTGTCCGGGCTGCCCCAGCTGGAGGACCACCGGATGGTCGTCGCGGCGATCCGGGCGCACCTCGGCCGCTGATACGGGTCGGTACTGGTACCTGTGGGCTCCGTGTCACAGGATGTGCGCCGTCGCCGGCGACGAGGCCCGCGACGGCACCCCGGAGGGCTGAGGGACGTGACGGTGCGCAGTGCGGTCCGCTGGGCCGCGACACACGGCGCGATGCGGCTGGCGATCCGGGCGCGGGCCCGGGCGGGCAACGCCGACGCCGAGGTCCTCCGCGACCCGGTGGTGCGCGAGGACCCCTACGCCCACTACGAGCGGCTGCGCACGCCCGCGCCGTTCGCCGGCGGCGCGTTCGCGCGGGTCAGCGTGCACCACGACGTCTGCACCGACGTCCTGCGCAGCGACGACTTCGGCCAGATCGGCGGCAACCGCACCGAGGGCCTGCCGCCGGTGCTGCGGCTGGCGCTGCGCCTGGCCGGCCCGCGGCCCAGCGTCGGGCCGATCGACCCGCCGTCGATGCTCGCCGTCGACCCGCCCGACCACACCCGCTACCGCCGGCTGGTCAGCCGCGCCTTCACCGCCCGGGCGGTCGCCCGGCTGCGCGAGCGCACCGGCGAGATCGCGCACGACCTGCTCGACGACCTCGAGCGCGAGGCCGCGGCCACCGGCGGGCGGGCCGACCTCGTCGCCCGTTACGCCAGCCTGCTGCCGGTCACGGTCATCTCCGAGATGCTCGGCGTCCCGGTGGCCATGCGCGAGCAGTTCCTCGCCTGGGCCGACGGCGCCACCCCCAGCCTGGACATGGGCCTGGCCCGGCGCACCCACCGCGAGGTCGAGCGCAACCTCGGCGAGCTCGACGCCTGGTTCCGCGGCCACCTGCGCCGGCTGCGCCGCGAGCCCGGTGACGACCTGCTGTCGAACCTGGTCACCGCGGCCGACGACGACGGCGCCGCGCTCACCGAGCAGGAGCTCATGGCCACCGCCGCGCTGGTGTTCGGCGCCGGCTTCGAGACGACGGTCAACCTGGTCAGCAACGGCGCCGCGCTGCTGTTCGCCCACCCGGACCAGCGCCGGCTGCTCGCCGAGGACCCGTCGCTGTGGCCGAACGCCGTCGACGAGGTGCTGCGGCTGGAGTCGCCGGTGCAGCGGACCGGGCGACGGGCCAAGCGGGCGACCGAGGTGCACGGCGTGCCGATCGCCGAGGGCGACCTGGTGCTGCTCGTCCTCGCCGCGGCCAACCGCGACCCGCGGGTGTTCGACGACCCGCACGCCTTCGACGTCACCCGCCGCAACGCCCGCGACCACGTCGCGTTCTCCGGCGGCATCCACTTCTGCCTGGGCGCCGCCCTGGCGCGGATGGAGGGCGAGGTGGCGCTGCAGGCGCTGTTCGAGCGGTTCCCCGACCTCGCCGCCGCCGGCGCGGGGCACCGCCGGAGCACGGTCATCCTGCGCGGCTGGGAGTCGCTGCCGGTCTCCCTCGCCCCGGCGCGGTCCCCGGCCGCCGACCTCGCCCGCTGAGGGGGCCGCGTAGCGTGCCGCCGGTGGAGACCCCGCTGCGCACCTGGGCCGGCAACCTCACGTACCGCGCCGCGCGGGTGCACCGGCCGCGCACCGTGGCCGAGGTGCAGGAGGTCGTCGCCGGCAGCGAGCGGGTCAAGGCGCTGGGTTCCCGGCACTGCTTCAACGACATCGCCGACACGACCGCCGACCTCGTGGTCCTCGACGACCTGGAGACCGGGGTCGAGGTCGCCCGGGCCGACGACGACGGCGGCGGCGTGCTGTGGGTGCCGGCCGGGATGCGCTACAGCGAGCTGGTGCGCGAGCTGGCCGGGTCCGGGCGGGCGCTGCACAACCTGGCGTCGCTGCCGCACATCACCGTCGCCGGCGCCACCGCCACCGGCACCCACGGCTCGGGCAACCGCAACGGCTCGCTCGCCACGTCGGTCGCGGGGCTGGAGCTGGTGCGCTCCGACGGCGAGGCCGTCGTCCTCGGCGAGGACGACGCCGACCTGCCCGGCGCGGTCGTGCACCTCGGCGCGCTCGGCGTCGTCACCCGGGTCGCGCTGCGGTTCCAGCCGACCTTCGACGTCGCCAACACCGTGTACGTCGACATGACCTGGGACCGGCTGTTCGCCGACCTCGACGCCGTCGCCGACGCCGCCTACAGCGTCAGCGTCTTCACCGACTGGCACCGGGTCACCTCGGTGTGGGTCAAGTCCCGGCCGGAGGACCCCGCCGCACCCGAGGACTTCTTCGGCGCCCGCGCGGCCACCGAGCCGACGCACATGCTCCCGGCCACCCCGGTCGAGAACCTCACCCAGCAGCTCGGCGTCCCCGGCGAGTGGCACGAGCGGCTGCCGCACTTCCGCGCCGAGTTCACCCCGAGCAAGGGCGACGAGCTGCAGAGCGAGTGGTTCGTCCCCCGCCGGCACGGCCGCGCCGCCGTCGAGGCGCTGCGCGGGCTCGCCGACCGGGTCGCGCCGCTGCTCCAGGTCAGCGAGATCCGCACCGTCGCCGGCGACGAGCTGTGGCTGAGCCCGGCGTCCGGCGGCGACGTCATGGCGCTGCACTTCACCTGGGTGCCCGACCAGCCCGCCGTCACCGCGGTGCTGCCGGCGATCGAGGCCGCGCTGCGCCCGTTCGGCGCCCGCCCGCACTGGGGCAAGCTGTTCACCACGGAGGCCGCGGAACTGGCCGGGCTCTACCCGCGGATGGCCGACTTCCGGGCGCTGGTGCGCCGGTACGACCCGCGCGGCGCGTTCCGCAACGACTACCTGGACCGGACGGTCGCCGCGTTCGGCTGACCGCTCAGCCCAGCTCGCGCAGCCGGCCGGCGAGGAACTCCCGCTCGACGGCGTTCCCGGTCAGCAGCAGCGCCTCGGTGTACGCCTCGCGGGCCTCGGCGACCCGGCCGAGCCGCCGCAGCAGGTCCGCGCGGGCGGCGGGCAGGTAGCCGTAGCCGGCCAGCTGCGGCTCGGCGGCGAGCTCGTCGAGGGCGGCCAGCCCCGCCGCGGGCCCGGAGGCGAACCCGACGGCGACCGCGCGGTTGAGCGCCACCACCGGCGAGGGCCACACCGCGGTGAGGACGCCGTAGAGCGCGACGATCTCCGCCCAGTCGGTGTCGGCCCACGACGGCGACTCGGCGTGCACCGCGGCGATCGCCGCCTGCAGCGCGTACCGCGACGGCGGCCGGGCACGCAGCCCCTCGCGGGCCAGCGCGACGCCCTCGGCGATGGCGGCCCGGTCCCAGCGCGTGCGGTCCTGCTCCTCGAGCAGCAGCAGCCGGCCGTCGGCGCCGGTGCGCGTCTCGCGGCGGGCGTCGGTGAGCAGCAGCAGCGCGAGCAGCCCGGCGACCGCCGGGTCGCCCGGCAGCAGCCGGCGCAGCATCCGGGCCAGCCCGACCGCGCGCTCCACCAGGTCCCGGCGCACCAGGTCCTCCCCGGCCGGGGTGGTGTGGCCGGTGGTGAACAGCAGGTGCACCACCGACAGGACGGCGTCGACCCGCTCGGGCAGCTCCGCGGCCGGCGGCACCCGGTACGGGATGCGCGCGACGGCGATCTTCTTCTTGGCGCGGGTGATCCGCGCGGCCATGGTCGCCGTCGGGACGAGGAAGGCGCGCGCGACCTCGGCGGTGCTCAGCCCGCACACCAGGCGCAGGGTGAGCGCCACCTGCGCCGGGCGGTCGAGCGCCGGGTGGCAGCAGGTGACCACCAGCCGCAGCCGGTCGTCGGGGTAGCCGTGCGCCTCGTCGACCACGGCGGGCGCGATCCCGCCGTCGACACGGTCCTCCTCGACCAGCAGCGGCAGGTACCGGCGCTCGACGCCGTGGTGCCGCAGCACGTTGAGCGCCCGCCGCCGCGCCGTCGTGGTCAGCCAGGCGCCGGGCCGGGCGGGGACGCCGTGCGCGGCCCAGTCGGTCAGCGCCGCGGCGAAGGCGTCCTGGACGCACTCCTCGGCGAGGTCGAGGTCGCGGGTGACGCGCACCGTCGCGGCGAGCACGAAGGCCCACTCGCGACGGTGCGCATCGGCGACCGCGGCCGCGACGGCGGGGCCGAGGGGACCGGCGGTCGGGGAGGACACCGGTCAGTCGAAGGTCATCACCGGGCGGACCTCGACGCCGCCGAAGCGGGCCGGCACCGTCTTCGCGACGGCCAGCGCGGTGTCGAGGTCGGGGGCGTCGATGAGGTAGTAGCCGCCGAGGGCCTCCTTGGTCTCGGCGAACGGGCCGTCGGTGACCTCGCCGCCGCGCACGCTGGTCGCCGTCGTCGTCGGCTCCAGCGCCTCGCCGCCGAGCAGCTTCGCGCCGTGCCGCTCCACGCCCGCGGAGAAGGTGTCGTGCTCGGCCATGATCTCGCCGTAGACGTCGGGGGTCGCGGTGGCGTACTGCGCCTCGTCCTCGTAGATCAGGACCAGGTACTTCGTCATGGTGTCCTCCGGGCTCCGGGGGCCCGCCTGCCGGGCCCTCCACCTCTACGACACGCAGCACCGCACCAGATCGACAGCCCCCGCGGAAGGACTTCCCGCCGCTCCGTCTCCGGCATGATCTGACAACCGGACGGCCGGGTTCCGCGGATGTTCTGACGGTGCGCGACGAGGCGGGGACTCCGTAACGTCACTGTCAGCAGTCAGGGCGTACCCGTCCGTCACGCACGGGTCGCGCCACCTCCGAGACCCCGAGGAGCTCCCCGTGCCGTCCTCCCGCCTCAGCCTGATCACCGAGTCCTCCGCGCAGCCCGACGCCCTCGCCGGCTCGGCCTGGAGCGTCCTGTCCGGCGGCGACGCCGGCTGGCGGCTGGACGCGCTGTGCGCCGAGACCGACCCCGAGGCCTTCTTCCCGGAGAAGGGCGGCTCGACCCGCGAGGCCAAGCGCGTGTGCGCCGGCTGCGACGTCCGCACCGAGTGCCTGGAGTACGCGCTGGCCAACGACGAGCGCTTCGGCATCTGGGGCGGGCTGTCCGAGCGCGAGCGCCGGCGGGTGCGCCTGGCCCGCCGCAGCATGCCGCTCAGCGCCTGACGGCCTGAGCGGGGCGGCGCCGGACCCGCGGGTTACGGTCCGACGCCGGACTGCCGCCCGATGAAGGAGCCGCCGTGGCCGAGGTCGTGCTGTTCCACCACGCGCTGGGGCTGACGCCCGGCGTCACCGCGTTCGCCGACGACCTGCGCGCGGCCGGGCACACGGTGCACACCCCCGACCTGTTCGCGGGCCGCACGTTCGGCTCGGTCGAGGACGGGGTCGCCCACGCGCGGGAGGTCGGCCTCGGCGAGGTGGCGGACCGCGGCGCCCGCGCCGTGGCGGACCTCCCGGCGGACCTGGTCTACGCGGGCATGTCGCTCGGCGTGCTCCCGGCGCAGCAGTTGGCGCAGACCCGGCCCGGCGCCCGCGGCGCGGTGCTCCTCCACTCGTGCCTCCCGGCGGAGGAGTTCGGCTCCTGGCCGGCCGGCGTCCCGGTGCAGGTGCACGGCATGGACGCCGACCCGCTGTTCGTCGACGAGGGCGACCTCGCGGCGGCCCGGGCGCTCGCGGAGCGGACCGACGACGCCGAGGTGTTCCTCTACCCCGGCGACCAGCACTGCTTCGCCGACCGCACGCTGCCCTCCCACGACCCGGAGGCGGCCGCGCTGCTCACCCGCCGGGTGCTCGACCTGCTGGCGCGCGCGTGAGCTCGCCGGAGGTGGCCGCCGCCCGGGTGCAGGCGGTCCTCGACATCCCGCTGCACCGGCACCTGGGCATGCAGCTGCGCGACCCCGCCGACCCGACCGCCGGCATCTGGTTCCCCGTCGGCGCCGCCGCGCAGAACCAGGCGGCGCTGCTGCACGGCGGCGTCGTCTACACCTTCCTCGACGTCGCGGCCTTCCTGTCGCTGCTGCCCTCCCTGGGCGACGGCGAGCACGCGGTCACCCACGACCTCACCGCGTCGCTGCTGCGGCCGGTGCGCGCCGGCGCGCGGGTCGACGTCACCGGCTCGGTGCTGCGCCGCGGCCGCGCGGTGGCGTTCCTGCGCTCCGAGGCGACGGTGGACGGCGCCCTCGTCGCCTCGGCGCAGGTCACCAAGACGATCGTCCCGGCGGGCTGAGGGGGCTCACCCCAGCGAGGTCACCACAGCGACATCGAGCGGCGGAAGATGCCGGCGACGTCCTCGGCGGTGACCTCCCGGGGGCAGGTGGCCAGCAGCCGCTGCTGCTTCATCGTGCCCTCGACCAGGTCGTCGACGTCGCCCTCGTCGAAGCCGACCGCGGCGATGCCGTTGGGGATGTCGATGTCGCGCATCAGGTCGGTGAGCACGGTGGGCAGGAACTCGGCCGCGTCGTCGGGCTGCCCGGCGTTGGGGGCGAGCAGCTGCGCGGCCCGGACGTGCCGCTCGGGCGCGGCCTCGAAGGTGAACCGGAAGGCCTCCGGCGCGGTCAGCGCCACCGACATCCCGTGCGGCACCATCGGCTCGCCGGCCGGGTAGTCCTTGGGGTGGAAGTCCTTCACCTGCCCCGCGATCGGATAGGCGTTGGCGTGCGGGACGTGCACCCCGGCGTTGCCGAAGCCCATCCCGGCGAAGGTGGCGGCCATCGCCATGTCCCCCCGCGCCTGCGTGTCGTCGCCGTGCCGCACCGCCCGCCGGAAGGAGCCGGCCAGCAGCGACAGCGCCTTCTCCGACCACATGTCCGAGATCGGGTTGGACCCGCAGTAGGGCACCCGCTGCTCGGGGGCCTTGCGGTCGTAGGTCGTGTACCAGCGCGCGGTGTAGCTCTCCAGCGCGTGGCACAGGATGTCCATCCCGGCCGCGGCGGTGACCCCGGGCGGCTGGGTGACGGTGAGGTCGGGGTCGATGACGGCGAGGGTGGGCCGCAGCCGCGCGTGGCTGATGCCGGTCTTCACCCGCTGCGCCAGCACGTCCATCACGCAGATCGTCGTGCTCTCCGACCCGGTGCCGGTCGTCGTCGGGACGGCGACCAGCGGCTTGAGCTGCTCGGTCGGCGCCTGCCCCTTCCCCACCGGCACGTTGACGTAGTCCAGCAGCTCGCCGGGGTTGGTGGTGAGCAGGTTGATCGCCTTGGCGGTGTCGATGCTCGACCCGCCGCCGACGGCGACGAACGCGTCCCACGGCCCGGACGCGCGGGCCGCCTCGATCGCCTCGGTCAGGCTGACGTCGGTCGGCTCGACGTGCACGCCGTCGTAGACCCGCGCCTCGATGCCGAAGCGGCCCATCTGGTCGGCGACCCGCTGCGGCAGGCCGGTGGCCGACACGCCGGCGTCGGTGACCACCAGGACCCGCCGCACGCCGAAGCGGCTGAGGTCGTACCCGATCTCCTCCGAGGCCCCGCTGCCGAACTTCAGCTGCGGCGCCCCGTAGGTGAACACGGACTCGGCGGTCATGTCGGCCTCCTCGGCTCGGGTGGATCCGGTTGCACGGATCGTTGCACCCTCCTTGTGGCGGGGACCACAGCGCGGCAGGGTCGGGTGCCCCCACCAACCTTCCCCCTGGAGGTCAGCCGTGACCGCAGAACCCGAGACCACCGCCGTCCCCGCCCTCGACGACCTGCTCGCCGACTCCCCCACCAACTGGGGCAAGTGGGGCGACGACGACGAGGTCGGCGCCCTCAACTACCTCGGCCCCGAGCAGGTGCTGGCCGCCGTGGGGCTGGTCCGGCAGGGCAAGGTGTTCACGCTGCAGCGGCTGATCGGCGACCCGAAGGGCGACCCGGTGTGGCCCGGTCGCTCCCCCGCCGAGCGCACCCAGATCCTCGACGAGTCGACCTGGGACTCCGACGACGCGCCGCAGTACCCCGGCGGCCTGCACTACGCCGACGACAAGATCAACGCCTTCCTGCAGGGCTCCACGCAGTACGACGGCCTCGGCCACGTCTGGTACGGCGGCAAGATCTGGAACGGCTACGACGCCCGCACCACCGTCGGCGGGCTGGACAAGGCCAGCGTCGAGCCGATCGCCCAGCGCGGCGTCGTCGGCCGCGGCGTGCTGCTGGACATGGCCCGCTTCCGCGGCAAGCCCACGCTCGACAAGGGCGAGACGTTCACCCACGAGGACCTCCTGGCCTGCGCGGAGGAGCAGGGCGTGGAGATCCGGAAGCGGGACATCCTGATCATCCGGACCAACTTCCTGCAGCTGTTCTTCGAGCAGGGCGACGCCTTCTACGACGGCTTCAACGAGCCCGGCCTGGTCTACAGCCCGGAGCTGGTGCAGTGGTTCCAGGACATGGAGATCCCCAACCTGGTCACCGACACCATCGCCAACGAGGTCACCACCGACCCCAACAACGGCGTCGCGCTGGTGCTGCACAACGCACTCATGCGCAACCTCGGCGTCACCCTCACCGAGATCGCCGACCTCGAGGCGCTGGCCGCCGACTCCGCCGAGGACGGGCAGTACGAGGGCCTCTACGTCGCCGCGCCGCTCAAGGTGCACAAGGGCAGCGGCTCGCCGGTCAACCCCGTCGTCCTCAAGTGAGGCCCTCGTGAGCGTCTACGACGACCGCCCCTGGCTGGCCCTCTACGGCGACCAGCCGCCGGACTACGACATCGAGTTCGGCGACGCCCTGTCGATGTTCCGCGCCGGCGTGCAGCGCGACCCCGACGGCGACGCGCTGCGCTACTTCGACGGCACCGTCGTCCGCCGCGACCTCGACGCGGTGACCGACGCGATGGCCGCCGGGCTGCTGGAGTCGGGCTTCCGGCCGGGGGACCGCCTGGCGGTCTACCTGCAGAACGTGCCGCAGTTCGTCATGGCCATGGTCGCCACCTGGAAGGCCGGCGGCGTCATGGTGTCGATCAACCCGATGAGCCGGGCGCGGGAGCTGTCCTACCTGCTGGCCGACTCCGGCGCGACGGTGCTGCTGTGCCTGGACACCCTCTACGACGAGGTCGCCCGCGACGTCGTCCCGGGCACCGACGTCCGCCTGGTGCTCACCACCAGCGGGCTGGACCTGCAGACCCGCGACGACGAGCGGCTGTTCGCCGGCGTCACCCGGCAGCGGCACGAGGGCACCACCGACCTGCTCGAGTTCGTCGAGCGGTACCGCGGGCAGACCCCGCCGCCGGTGGAGCTCGGCCCCGACGACGTCGCGTTCCTGACCTACACGTCGGGGACGACGGGCGTGCCCAAGGGCGCGATGAACACCCACCGCAACGTCGTGTTCACCGCGCAGGTCTACCGGGACTGGGTGCACGCCGGGCGGGACGGCGCGATCTTCGGCATCGCCCCGCTGTTCCACATCACCGGCCTGATCGGCCACGTGGCGGTGAGCATGCTGGTGCCCGCGCCGCTGGTGCTGGCCTACCGGTTCGAGCCGCAGGTGGTGCTCGACGCGTTCCTCGAGCACCGGCCGGCGTTCACCATCGGCGCGATCACCGCGTTCAGCGCGCTGCTCAACGCCCCGGGGTTCTCCAAGGAGCACTTCGACTCGTTCACGTCGATCTACTCCGGCGGGGCGGCGATCTCCCCGGCCGCCGAGCGCGGGTTCTTCGAGGCCACCGGCAAGCAGGTGCACAACGCCTACGGCCTCACCGAGACGACGTCGCCGATGACGGTGACGCCGTTCGGGTCGCCGTCGCCGGTGGACCCGACCTCGGGCGCGCTGTCGGTCGGCGTGCCGGCGCCGAACACCGTCGTCCGCATCCAGGGCGACGACGGGCAGGACCTGCCGCTCGGCGAGGTCGGCGAGATCGTGGCCGAGGGCCCGCAGGTGGTGGCCGGCTACTGGGGCAAGCCCGAGGAGACCGCGGCCAACCTGCCCGGCGGGGCGCTCAAGAGCGGCGACGTCGGGTTCATGGACCCGCAGGGCTGGGTGTTCATCGTCGACCGCAAGAAGGACATGATCAACGCGTCGGGCTACAAGGTGTGGCCGCGCGAGGTCGAGGACGTCCTGGCCGAGCACCCCGCCGTCCGCGAGTCCGCCGTCGTCGGGGTGCCCGACGAGAAGCGCGGCGAGACGGTCAAGGCGTTCGTCAGCCTCCGGCCGGGGGCCAGCACCACCCCGGAGGAGCTGATCGCGCACTGCAGGGAGCGGATGGCCGCCTACAAGTACCCGCGCAGCGTGGTCGTGCTCGACGAGCTGCCGAAGACGGTCACCGGCAAGATCCTCCGCCGCGAGCTGCGGGGGACGTGATCCCGGCCGGGTCCCCGCTCCCCGAGGGGCGGGGACCCGGTCACCGCACCGGCGCGCCCGGCCGGTGCGCCCACGTGGGACGGGCGGCCCGGATCCCGGCCGCGCCGGTGCCCACGACCGCGACCAGCAGGGCCACCCAGGCCCACAGCCACGGGTCGTCGGCCTCGACGTCCCGGCGGTACCAGAACACCACCACGAGCTCGAGCGCGCCGAACACGGTGTAGGTGACCGCCGCGACGCCCAGCCGGTCCAGGTCCCGCTCCCGGACCGACAGGGCCGCGGCGAACCCGAGGGCGAGCAGCCAGGCGCCGATCACCTGCGAGCTCAGCGGCGTGATCTCCCACGGCCAGAACGACGCGACGGTCTCCACGTGGTGGTGCACGGTGAGCCCGCCGGCGAACAGGACCCCGCCCGCCGCGGCCAGCAGCACCCCCTCGACGAGCAGCAGCCCGGTCAGCCGGGCCGGCATCGGCAGCCGCACGGGCGGGGGCCGGCCCCGGCGGACCTCCTGCCCGAGGACCACCGCCAGGCACAGCGCCGGGACGACGAGGTAGACGCCCAGCCAGATCCAGGCCGCCGCCCGGGCGACCGGCCCGCCGGTGAGCAGGTGCAGCCGGTGGGTGTGGATCAGCGTCGCGGCGCAGGTGAGGACGGTGAACAGGGTGACCGTGAGCACCGGGACCCGGATCCGGCTCCACCGGTCCTCCCGGAGGGAGAGCACCGACAGCACCGCGCCGGCGGTGTAGGCGGCGCCGAGGAACGCGGCGGTCGCCTCGGTGCGGATGGACCAGGCCCAGAAGCGGTCGGCGACGTCGGCGAGCAGGAGCAGTTCGGAGACGGCGAGCAGGGTGAGCCCCAGGAAGGCCGTCAGCAGCCACCGGGTGCCGGGGCGGACCTCCTCGGCGGGGTCCGTCGTCCGCGGTGCGACGGGTTCCATCCGCTGCCGCCTGTCGATCGGGCTCGCGCACACACCGGCACCGTGCCTGCACCGGCGTCCCAGGCTGACGCGTCGCCGCCGCCGGGACAAGGGCCCCGGGGCACGACCGGGCCGGTCAGCGCACGTTCTCCGTCCACACGTCCCAGCCCAGCCGGACGACGAGCGCGGTGACCACGACGAGGAACACGGCCCGGATGAAGCCGGTGCCGCGGGAGGTCGCCGTCCGGGAGCCGACGTAGCCGCCGAGCGTGTTGGCCGCGCCCAGGCACAGGCCCAGACCCCAGACCACCGACCCGTGCGGCACGAAGAACGCCAGCGCGCCCACGTTGGTCGCGACGTTGACGATCTTGGCCTTGGCACTGGCGTTGAGGAAGTCGTAGCCCAGCAGGGACACCAGGGCGAACACGAGGAACGAGCCGGTGCCGGGGCCGAGGACGCCGTCGTAGAACCCGATCACCGCCCCGACGGCGAGCGCGGTGCCGTGGTGGCGGCGGCCGGTGTGCCGCAGCGCCGTCACCTCGCCCAGCGCCGGGCGGAACGCGGTGAACAGGGCGATGCCGACCAGCGCCACGACGATCACCGGCTTGAACACCGCGGCCGGCAGCAGCGCCGCCACCGACGCCCCGCAGAACGAGCCGACCAGGGCGACCGCGGCCATGGGCAGCGCCGTCCGCAGGTCCGGGTGCACCCGCCGCTGGTAGGTGACGGCGCTGGTGGTGGTGCCGAACACCGACGCCAGCTTGTTGGTGGCCAGCGCCTGCACCGGGGCCAGGCCCGGCACCAGCAGCAGCGCGGGCAGCTGGATCAGCCCGCCGCCGCCGACGACGGCGTCCACCCAGCCGGCGGCCAGCGCCGCGACGAGCACGAGGGCGAGCAGGGAGGGCGTCAGGCCCTCCGGGAGGAGCAGGTCAGTCACGCGCGGGTCCCGATGCGGTCACGGACAGCCAGCCTCCCCGACGCCGGGGCGGACGCCGGCGCCAGGTCCGGGGAGCCGCGTTGCGGCCGGTGCCGTCCGGCGGTGCGATCAGGCATGGCGCACACCCGGGACGAGGAGCCACCCGGCCGTGTGGCGGCGACCGACGCCCACTCGCCGCACCGGCTCACCGCCCGCGACTGGCGCCGGGTGCTGCGCCGCGTCGCGCGGCACGTGCTGAGCGACCGGCTCATGGTGCAGGCGTCGGCGGTGGCGTTCTTCGCGCTGCTGTCGGTCGCTCCGGTGCTGGTCACGGCGGTGTCCGTGTACGGCGTCGTCAACAGCCCCGAGGACGCGCTGCACCAGCTGTCCGGGGTGGCGGGGATGCTGCCGGAGGACCTGCGGTCGCTGGTCGTCGACCAGCTGACCACGATCACCACCGCCTCCACGCACGTGAACACCTGGCGCGGGCTCGGCGGCCTGGCCGCGGCGCTGTGGACGGCGACGACCGCGATGACCTACCTCATCGACGGGCTGACCCTCGCCTACCACGAGACCGAGACGCGGGGCTTCCTCCGCCGCAGCGCGCTGGCCCTCGTCCTCGTGCTCGGCGGTGCGGTCCTGCTCGGCGGGATCATCGCCGGCGCCGGCGAGGTCTCGAGTGCGCTCGCCGGGGCACCGGGCGCCGTCCGGGACGTCGCCCCCGTGCTGACGTGGGTGCTCGCCGCGGTGCTGATGAGCGCGGTGCTCGCCGTCCTCTACCGCTTCGGTCCCGACCGCGCGCAGGCCCGGTGGCGGTGGATCACCCCCGGGGCGGTGCTGACCACCGGGCTGTGGCTGGCGACGACGATCGGCTTCTTCAGCTACGTCCGGAGCCTGGGCGACTACTCCGCGACGTACGGGTCGCTCGCCGGCGTCGCCATCAGCATGTTCTGGCTGTGGACGACGGTCTTCCTCGTGATCGTCGGCGCGGTCGTGAACGCCGAGACCGAGCGGCAGACCGCCCGGGACTCGACCGTGGGCCCCGAGCGGCCGCGCGGCGAGCGCGGCGCGGTGGTCGCCGACAGCGCGCCGCCCTACCCGGGCGAGCGCTGAGGGCGGTCAGAGGTAGCTGAGGGCGGTCAGAGGTAGTTGACGTGCACGTGGTCGTAGTGGTTGGCCGTCGTGCCGCCGCGGTCCTCCATCGTCTGCCACGACCCGTTCGGCGAGGACAGCATCCGCTGCTCCCAGATCAGGTAGTCGACGCCGAGCTCGTCCCAGTGCGCGCGGTGGTAGGCGACGATCGCGTCGCCGAGGGCGGCGTCGCTCATGACCATGTAGTCCAGCGCCTTGCCGGAGGGGTGGCCGCCCGGGTCGGCCGCGCTGGCGCGGGTGCCGCCGAGGGTGATGGAGTCCGCCCCCGGCACGTTGCTGACCACGGCGTTCGCGGCGGCCTGCACCTGCGACTCGACGGGACCGGCGCTGTTGGTGATCCGGGCGACGACCGAGACGGCGGTGGTGCCCGCGGTCTCCGCGGGGCCGGCCTCCTCGTCCGCGGCCGCGGTGGTCCCGGCGGCCGCGGTGGTCCCGGCGGCCGCGGTGGTCCCGGCGGCCGCGGTGGTCTCCGTGGCCTCGGCGGCCTCGGCAGCGGCGGCGGCCTCCGCGGCAGCGGCGGCCTCGGCGGCGGCGGCGGCCTCCGCGGCGGCGCGGGCGGCGGCCTCGGCCTCGGCCCGCTGCCGGTCGACGATGGCCTGGTCGGCGGCGGCCTGCGACTGCTGCGCCGCGGTCTCGGCGGCCTCCCGCGAGCTGCGGGTGGCGGCGAGGTCCTCGAGCGGCGCCAGGTCCGGCGGGGTCGTGGCGGTCACCGGGCCGGACTGCGCCGACAGCCCCAGCGCCTCGGCGACGGCGACCGACTCGCTCGCCGTCCCGGCCTCGGCGGTGGCGGCCGGCTGCGGGCCGACCAGGACGTTGACCAGGACCGCGCCGGCGGCGGCGACGCCCAGGTACAGACCCGGACGGCGGTGCGCGGCCAGCGGACGGCGGCGGCTGGAACGGTTCACGGCCGCACCGGGGCGGCCGGGGGTGGTGCTCGAGGGCATGGGTGCAGGTCTCCCGTCAGCCGCCTACCGAGTTAGCTGACGGGTTCGGGCGGGAAGCGGCCCTACCCGCCCGGATGCACGGTTCCGGTGCGGGATTCACCCCAGTACTGCGGTGGGTCCCCGGCTCGCCCAGGGGGCGACTCGGCGGCGACCGCCCGGGTCCCCTGGCGGGGACGGGGCCGGACGGCCTCGGCCACGGTAACGGCCGTTATGCGTCCGTGACAAACCGCGGCCGTGTTCCGTGGCGGGGACCACGTCCCGGTCAGGGGCGGGTGAGCAGCCGCCCGGCGACGCGCAGCGGAAGGCGCAGCCACCACCCGGTCACCCGCCAGGGCAGGGCCGCGGCGGCCCGGACGCCGCGCGCGCCGAGGGCGGCGAGGTCGGCCCACTCGGCCGGCCGCGGCGCCGGGGCGGCCGGCGCGGCGGCGGGGGGCGGCCCGGCGGGGGGCGGCTCCTCGTCCTGCTCCGGCTCCTCGTCCTGCTCCGGCGTCCCGCCGGTCGCCGCGTCCGCCGGCAGCGCTGCCGACGGCACGGGCTCCCCCGGCTCCTCCTCGGGCACGAGGACGTCGAACGCGGTCCGGCGGCGCGGGGCGCGCAGCGAGTCGAACGACGGGATCGCCGGGGACGGCGGCGCGTCGTCCTCGTCGGGCAGCGGCCACAGGCCCACCGCCACCGGCTCGGGGACGACGGCGCGGACGGCGGCCACCATCGCCGGCCCCAGCCCGGGGACGGCGGCCAGCTCGCGGCGGGTCAGCGCGGACAGCTCCTCGACGGTGGTGACGCCGGCGCGGGTCAGCGCGCCCACCGCCCGCGCGGGCAGGCCCAGCTCCCGGACGCTCCCCCTCGGCACGCCCCGCGACCTCGTCGACATGGCGTCGGACCCTAGCCCTGGATTCACCCCGAGGCGCCCGCCGGGGAGCCGTCCCGGGCCGGCTCCGCGGGACCGGCCGGGGCGGTGCCGGCGTCCGGGGCCGGGGAGGTCGCCGGCGCCTCGCCCGTCGACGTCGTCCCCGCGTCGGGGGCCGGGGGCTCCTCCGTGGTGGGCGGGGCGGTGTCCCCGGGTGTCCCGGTCGCCGGCGCAGTGGGCTCCGGCGTCGTGCCGCCCGACGGCTGGGTCCCGGTCGCCTCCGGGGTGCCCTCCGGCGTCGCGCCCGCGGAACCGGTGCCCTCCGCGGTGCCGGCCTCGGGAGTCGTGGACCCGGGCGTGGTGCTCTCCGGGGTCGTGGCCTCCGGGGCGGGAGTCCCCGGGGTCCCGGCCTCCGGGCCCGTGGCCTCCGGGGTGGTCGCCTCTGGGGTCGTGGCCTCCGGGGTCGTCGCCTCCGGCGTCGTGGCCCCGGGGGTGCCGCCGTCCGCGGCGGGCGCCTCGGGCGTCGCGGCGGGGGGCTCCGGCGCGGCCTCGCCGGGCGAGCCGGGACCGGCACCGCCGGCGGGCGTGCCGGGCCCGGGCACCGCGGTGTCGGGGGCGACGGCGACGAACACCTGCACCCGGTCCCCGGCGGCGAGCTCCACGTCCACCGGGTCCAGCCGGACGACGGTGCCCGGAGCCGCGTCCGCGGTCTGCTCGCTGCGCTGCCCGACGGTGAGGCCGAGGGCGGTCAGGTCGTCGGCGACCTCGGCCACCGGGCGGCCGACGTAGTCCGGGGCCCGCAGCACGATCCCGGCCTGCTGCGTCTCGGCCGCGTCGGCCACCGGCGCGTCGCCGGCGCGGGTCACGGTGAACAGCACGCCGCCGGCGACGAGCAGGACCAGGAGCAGCGGCAGCAGGACCAGTCCCCGGCGACGCCGGTGCGGCTCCGGCCCGACGACGGGCGCGGCGGGTGCCGGCTCGGGCACGGGGGCGGGGGCCGCCACCGGGCGGGTGGGCGGCACCGGGGTGGCCTGGTGGTCGAGCGTCTCCTCGACGGCGGACAGGAAGGCGGCGCCGTCGGGCAGGCGGGCGCCGGGGTCCTTGGTGAGCGCGGCGCCGATGAGCTCCCGGACGTCGGGCGGCAGGTCCTCGGGCAGGGGCTCGGGCTGCTCGCGGACCTGCTTGAGCGCGACGGTGACCGGGTTGGTGCCGGTGAAGGCGGCGTGGCCGGTCAGCGACTCGTAGCCGACCAGGCCGAGGGCGTAGACGTCGCTGGCCGGGCTGACCCGCTCCCCGGCGGCCTGCTCCGGGGACATGTACTGCGCGGTGCCGATGACCTGGCCGGTCTGCGTGAGCGGCACGCACTCGGCCGACCAGGCGATGCCGAAGTCGGTGAGCTTCACCCGACCGTCGGGCCGGACGAGGATGTTCGAGGGCTTCACGTCGCGGTGCACCACGCCGTGGCGGTGCGCCTCGGCGAGGCCGGCCGCGGCCTGGCGCAGCACGGACAGCGCGGCGTCGGTGTCCAGCGGCCCCTCGGTGTGGATGAGGGTCGACAGCGGCGCGCCCTCGACCAGCTCCATCACCAGGTAGGCCAGGTGCTCGCCGGTGGCGTCGTCGGTGCCCTCGCCGTAGTCCAGGACGGTGGCGATGTTCGGGTGGGTGAGCGCGGCCGCGTGCCGGGCCTCGTTGCGGAAGCGCGCGAGGAAGGTCGGGTCGTCGGCGTACTCGCTGCGCAGCACCTTGACCGCGACCGGCCGGGCCAGCAGGTGGTCCCGGCCCCGCCACACCTGGCCCATGCCGCCGGTGGCGATGAGTCCCTGCAGCTCGTAGCGGTCCCCCAGGGTCCGGCTCCCCTGCTCCACCGTGGTCACTGCGCGACTCCGTCCCGTCCGCTCGGCGGGTGCGCCCGCCTCCTCCGGCCCCCACCAGGAGCCCGTGCGACCGCTCCCCGCCGGGCGGCCGACCCCGGGTCGGTGCCCGTCCGGAGGCCCCGTCAACCACCGGGCCGCCCACCGGCGGCTCCCCCGGTCGCGTGCCGGTGCTCGCGCGACCGGCCCCCGGTCGGCCAGGATCCGGGCGATCCGCGGCGACGGGGCCGCGGCCGTTCCGGAGGTCGCCCGTGGACTCGGCCCTCAGCGCCGTCGCCCTGCCCGCCGCCCTGGCCGTGATCATGTTCGGGCTGGGGCTGTCGCTCACCGTCGACGACTTCGTCCGGGTCACCCGCCGGCCGCGCGCCGCCGTCGTGGCCCTGGGCCTGCAGCTGCTGGTGCTGCCGGCGCTGTGCCTCGGCCTCGTGGTCGCCGCCGGGCTGGAGCCCGTGCTCGCGGTGGGGATGGTGCTGCTGGCCGCCTCGCCCGGCGGGACGACGGCGAACCTGTTCAGCCACCTGTTCCGCGGTGACGTCGCGCTCAACGTCTCGCTGACGGCGGTCAACTCGCTGCTCGCCGTCGTCACGCTGCCGCTGGTGACAAACCTCGCCGTGACCGTCTTCGACCCGCCCGGTGCCGGGTCGATCGGCCTGCAGTTCGGCAAGACCGTGCAGGTGTTCGCGATCGTGCTGGTGCCGGTGGCGCTCGGCATGCTCGTGCGGCGGGCGGCGCCGGCGTTCGCCGAGCGGATGGACCGGCCGGTGCGGGTGCTGTCCGCGGTCGTGCTCGCGCTGGTGATCGCCGGGACCGTCGTCGCCGAGCGGGAGAACGTGGCCGGGTACCTGCGGGAGGTCGGGCTGGTCGCGCTCGCCTTCTGCGCGCTGAGCCTGCTGGCCGGGTTCGCCGTGCCGCGCGCGCTGGGCGTCGGCCACCGGCAGGCGGTCGCCTGCGCCTTCGAGATCGGCGTGCACAACAGCACGCTGGCGATCACGGTGGCGATCAGCGTCCTCGGCAGCGTGGAGCTGGCCGTCCCCGCGGCGGTCTACGGCGTGCTGATGTTCCCGGTGGCCGCGCTGGCCGGCTGGGCGATGACCCGGTCCTCCCGGTCGGGGGCGCCGGAGCGCGTCGCGTCCTGACCCGCCCGCCGGCGCACCAGGGCTGGGACGACCTCCGCACCGGCGGTGCCGGCCGCGGCCCAGCCGAGGACGACCAGCCAGGCCAGCGGGTCCAGCGGGGTGCAGCCGAAGAACCGGCTGAGCCCCGGGGTCTGCACGACCGCGGCCAGGGCCGCCAGCGACCCGGCGGCGGTCGCCAGCACCAGCGGGCTGCGCCGACCGGCCCAGGCGGTCTGCCCGAGCTGGGTGGCGATCAGCGCGGCGAGCCCCATCGTGCTGGCCCGCCGGCGCAGGCCGGTGACGCGGCCGGTGGCCCACGCGCCGGTCGCGCCGGCGGTGGTGGCCAGCCCGCGGACGGCGACCAGGCGGCGCACCGCGTCGGCGAAGCCGCGGTACGGTCCGGCGAGCAGCACCGGCGCGAGCGGGTGCCCGGCCAGCGGCCCGCCGTCCGCGGCCGGGGCGGCCGCCCGCGGCCGGGCGACGGCGACGGCGAGCGCCGGGAACATGTCGGTGAGCAGGTTGACCAGCAGCAGCTGCCGGGTGCCCAGCGGCGCCCGGCCGCCCAGCGCGGAGCCGAGCACGGTGAACGCGACCTCGCCGGCGTTGCCCCCGACGAGGATGGCGACGGCGTCCCGGACGCGGGACCACAGCGCGCGGCCCTCGGCGACGGCGTCGACCAGCCGGGTCAGGTCCCGGTCGGTGATCACCAGGTCGGCGGCGCTGCGGGCGGCGGGCGACTCGGCGCCGGCGACGCCGACCCCGACGTCGGCCAGCCGGATCGCGGCGGCGTCGTTGATGCCGTCGCCGGTCATGGCCAGCGTGGCGCCGGCGCGGCGCAGCGCGCCCACGAGCAGCACCTTCTGCTCCGGCGTCAGCCGGGCGAACACCGCTGCCTCGCGCACCAGCGCGGTCCGCTCGGACTCCGACGCCCGCGCCAGCTGCGCGCCGGTGACCACCCGGCCGGCGTCGGGGACCCCGGCCTCGGCGGCGATCGCGGCGGCGGTCTCCGGGTGGTCGCCGGTGGCCACGAGCACCCGGACGCCCGCCGCGGCCAGCTGCTCGACCGCCGCGGCCGACGAGCCGCGCACCGTGTCGGCCAGGCCCACCAGGCCGCGCAGGGTCAGCCCGGTCGCCGCCGCCTCGAGGTCGTCGGGGCGGCCGTCGACCGCGCGGTCGGCGACGGCGAGCACCCGCAGCCCGTCGCAGGCCAGCTCCCGCACCCGGTCCGCGGCGTCACCCGGGTCGGTGCACAGCCGCAGCACGACCTCCGGCGCACCCTTGACCACCAGCCGGCCCGAGCGCAGCGCCGCCGAGAAGCCGCGCCCGGTGGCGAAGGGCACCGAGGCCTCCGGCTCGCCGTCGCCGGCGACACCGCGGTCGGTGGCGGCGGCGTCGACGGCGCGGTCGGTCTCGTGCGCGTCGGTGTCGCCGGCGCCGATCCCGGCCGCGGCCAGGCGCAGCAGGCCGTCCTCGCCGTCGCCCCCGCCGCCCGTGCCGTCCCCGAGGGGCAGCAGCCGGGCGACCCGCAGCCGGTTCTCGGTGAGCGTGCCGGTCTTGTCGAAGCAGACGGTGTCCACCCGGCCGAGCGCCTCCAGCACCCGGGCGCTGCGCACCACCACCCCGTCCCGCGACAGCCGCCGGGCCGCCGCATGCTGGGCGACGGTCGCGACCAGCGGCAGCCCCTCGGGGACGGCCGCGACGGCGACCGCGACCCCGGAGCTGACCGCCTCGCGCAGCGGCCGCCGCCACAGCACGCCGAGCGCGGCCACGGTCCCCCCGCCGGCCAGCGTCAGCGGCAGCACCGAGCGGGTGAGCTCGGCCAGCCGGGCCTGGACGCCGGCCGGCGGCGCCCCGCGCCCGGCCGCCCGCGCCGCCCGGCCCGCCTGGGTGGCCGGCCCGACGGCGACGACGACCGCGCGGCCGGTGCCGGCGACGACGGTCGTGCCGTCGAAGAGCATGCAGCGCCGGTCGGGCACCTCGGCCCCCGGCGTCGCCGCCACCGACTTGGCCACCGCGAGCGACTCGCCGGTCAGGCTGGACTCGTCGGCCTCGAGGTCCTCGGCGGCCAGCAGCCGCGCGTCGGCGGTCACCACGTCGCCGGACCCGACGAGGACCACGTCGCCCACCCGCAGCGCGCTCGCCGGCACCTCCTGCGCGCCGCCGTCGGTCTCGCGGCGGACGGGAGCGTCCTGCTGCAGCAGCAGCGAGGCCAGCGCCGTCTCCGCGCGCATCCGCTGCGCCGCGCCGAGCAGCGCGTTGCCGACCGTCACCCCGCCGACCAGGAACGCGTCCGCGGTCTCGCCGAGCACCGCGGTGGCGCCGGCGCCGGCACCCAGGACCGGGGTGAGCGGGTCGGAGAGCTCCGCGGCGACGGTGCGGCCGAACCGGACCGGCACCCGGACCGCGGCCGTGCCGGTCCCCCGCTGCCAGGCGCGGGTCAGCGGGCCGGGCGGGGCGTCCTCGTCCCGGGGCAGGTCCGCCAGCCGGCGCAGGACGTCGTCGGGGTCGAGGGCGTGCCACGGCGTGTGCACCGACGGGGGCGGCGGGGGGCGGCGGGCGGCGCGGACCGCCGTCACGGTGCCGTCGAGCATCGTCCACAGTGCCGCGGTCTTGCCCGGGGTCGTCGCGCGCCGCTGCCCGCCGCGGGCCGAGCCGACGGCGGCCAGCAGCCCGCCCAGCACGTTGCCGGTGACCGCGCTCTGCACCGACCGGCGGGCCAGCCGCCGCGCGTCGGTCACGGCCCGCACCACCCGGCAGGCGTCGGCCAGGCCGGCCCCGGTCACCAGGTCCGCCGCCCAGGCGGGCGCCCGGTCCGGCCGCACGGGGGCCACCGCGACGTCGGCGGCCAGCAGCGCGGCCGCGTCGCCGGAGGAGACCAGCAGCACCCCGTGCCCGTCGGCCTGCAGCCGGCGGACGACGGCGACCGGCGGCTCGTCCGCGGGCGCGACCTCCCCGGCGACGCCGGCGATCTCCCGGGTGCCGGCGTGCGGGGTGAGCACCAGGCGCGCGCCGGTGCCGGCGGCGGTGGTCAGCAGCGCCTCGGCGTGCGGGTCGAGCTCGGGGGCGACCAGCACGGAGCCCACCCGCCGGCGCCCGGCGTACAGCGTCCGCAGCGCGGCCCCCGGCGCGTCCGGCGCCTCCCGCGGCGGGCCGAGCCGGGTGCCGTCCGCGCCGCCGCCGTCGCCCAGCAGCCGCGCCGCGGCCGTCCAGACGGCGGCGGGGTCCCACCCGTCGGCCTCGGCGGTGGCCTCCAGGACGGCCGGCGGGCCGGTGCACAGGGTCGCCCCGTCGACCACCACGCAGTCCACGCGGTCGAGCCGGCGGTAGGCCGTGCCGTCCAGGGGCAGCACGCCGGCGCGGCACAGCAGCCAGTCCAGGGTGGCGGCGAAGGACTCGCGTCCGGCCAGCGCGGCCTTGGGCGTGAGCGCCTTGACCAGGTCGGCGGCGCGGCCGGGGCGGCCGGTCAGGGCGAGGACGGCCAGCACGGCGCCGGTCGTCGTCGGGCCCATCCGGCCCTGGTAGCGGTCGACGACGCCGGGCGGGAGCGGCACCGGCCGCTCCCCGGCGCGGGCCGCCGGGGCCGCGTCCTCCGGCTCGGCCCCGTCCGGCTCGGGCCGGCACAGCTGCTCCTCCCGGCGGCGCCACACCTGCCGCCGGGCGCGGACCTCGAGCACCTGCTGGGCGGAGGCGGCCGCGTTGAGCGCGGGGATGACCGGGCTCTGGGTGGCCGAGTGCAGCACGGCGGAGAGCCCCTCGAGGACCAGCCGGGTGCCGTACCGGCCGATCCGCCGGGCGAGCAGCTCGGTCATCCAGTCCTGGGTGTCGATGAGCGTGACCGCGAGCGTGGCGTGCCGCGACAGGGCGGGGACGGGCAGCGCCCGGGCGGTGAGCGCGGTGAGCACGCCGAGCGCGTCCACCGCCAGCGCGGTCGCCGTGGCCAGCAGCGGCTCGAGGTCGGCGGGGTGGTCGGCCGCCTCGCGCAGGACGTCCCGCCGGTCGCCGGCGTCCTGGAGCGTGCGCACGGTGCCGAGGACGTCGTCCACGCCCACCCGCCGCGTGTCGACGGCGACCAGTGCCCGGCCGAGGACCTCGTTGACCGTGGCCCACTGCACGCCGTCGAGCCGCTCGAGGCGCGCGCGCAGCGTGCGGCCGGCGTCGGGCGGCGCGCCGGGGGCGCACTCGGGCAGCTCGACCTGCAGCAGGCCGGCGTCGGCCCACACCCGCGGCGTCTGCCGCCCGCCGTCGGGCTCGAACATGCCGGCGGCGACCCGCGCGAGCTCCCGCAGCCGGCCGGTGGGCAGCGGGTCGGCGCCGGTGAGCAGCGTGCCCGCGGCCCGGACGCCGGAGACGGCGGCCTGGGTGAGGTCGACCGGGCGGCCGGCGATCCGGCTGGTCAGGCCCTCCGCCGTGCGCACCGCGGCGCGGGTGGAGACGCCGAGCAGGCCGGCGGTGAGCACGGCCGGCGCGGCGGCGACCTGCGCGCCGGTCACCGCGAGTCGCGCCGTGGAGGCCAGGGCGCGCCGGGCGGTGGCGGCGCGGTGGAGGACGCGCATCGGCGGGCTCCCCCCTGCACGACACCTGCTGTCCACCCATCGTCCACCCGAATGTGACCGGAGTCACGACCGGGTACCGGTCCACGGTCGTCCGCATCCCGTCAGTCCGCCGCTCCGCGCCAGCGCAGCACCTCCAGCGCGGCGGCCACGCCGAGGACGTTCTCGGCCAGCGGCCGGGGCAGCAGCTGGTCGGCGCGGGCCAGCCGGCGCAGCACGGTGTTGCGGTGGGTGTACAGCCGCTCGGCGGTGCGGGAGGCGTTGCCCAGCTCCCGCACGTAGGTCAGCACCGCCTGGCGGGTGTCGGCGTCGGCGGTCGCCAGCCGGCCGAGCGTGCCGGCCAGGAACTCCTCGAGCTGGGTCGGCTCGGTGGTCAGCAGCGACACCAGCTGCACGTCCTCGAAGCGGGCCACCTGCTGCGGGGAGGTCAGCCGCGCCAGCATCCGCTGCGCCGTCGCCGCGTCGAGGTGGCTGCGGCGGAACCCGTCGACGTCGTGCCCCGGCCGGCCCACCGCCACCCGGACGTCGGGGTGCGCGGCCAGCGGCCCGGCCAGCTCCGCCGCCCGCGGCGCGGTGCCCACCGGCAGCCACACCCACAGCGCGGCCGCGCTGGCGACGACGGTCAGCCGCCGGGTCGCGCCCGCCGCGCGCATCACCGCCTCCGCGGCGGCCTCCAGCTGGCCCGGCGCGGCGCTGCCCGACCCGGTCCACACGACGGCGGCGGTGTGCGGCCCGGTCAGCCCGTAGCCCAGCTGCGCCTCCGCGCGGGCCCGGCCGATCGGCGCGCCCTCCAGCAGCAGGGTGACCGTGGCCCGGCGCTCGGCGTGCGCGCCGCGGGTGAGCTCGGCCCGCTCGGCGGCCATCCGCTCGGACAGCGCCGCGACCGTGTCGTCGATGAACGTGGTGATCGACAGCGCCGAGACGTCGAGCAGCTCGCGCAGCTCGGCCGGGTCGCCGGTCAGCTCGAAGCAGATCTCCATCCACCGCCGCCAGGCCACGCCCTGCGCCGTCCGGTAGGCGTCCAGCCCGCTCTGGTCCAGGCCGCGGCGGACCAGGTCGCGGGCGGTGTCCAGCACCTCCCCGCCGGTGTTGGCCGGCACCCGCCGGCCGGGGTGCTGCACGTTGGCCGCCGCCCAGTGCAGCAGGTTCGCGAGGTTGGCCCGGCGGGTGGCGGCGGCGAGCACGGGGTCCTCGGCGACCGGGCGCATCCGCTCGGTGCCCAGCGACGCGCGGTGCAGCTCCTCGATCCAGTCGGCGCGGGGGTCCAGCGCCACCTCCGCGCCCCGGCGGAACAGCTCCCGCGTGCGGGGCGAGACGGCCGGCCACTCGACGCTCCCTGGAGCACTCTGCACCGCTCCAGTATCGGGACGGTGCAGTTCGTCGTTGCACCGGGTGACCGGGACCACGCAGTCTCGTAGGCCGCTGCACCCGTGTCCCGAGGACGGAGCACCGCATTGACCACCACGCAGACGCCGGTCGAGCACCTCGACGTGCTGATCGTCGGCGCCGGGATCTCCGGCATCGGCGCCGGCCGGTACCTGACCACCGAGCTGCCCGCGAAGAGCTTCGCGATCCTCGAGGCGCGCGGCGCCTCCGGCGGCACGTGGGACCTGTTCCGCTACCCCGGCATCCGCTCGGACTCGGACCTGTCCACCTTCGGCTACGAGTTCAAGCCGTGGCGGGACCGCCAGTCGATCGCCGACGCCCCGAAGATCCTGGCCTACCTGCGGGAGACCGCCACCGAGAACGGCCTGGACGAGAAGATCCGCTACCACCACCGGGTGCTGGCGGTGGCGTGGTCCAGCGAGGACGCCCGCTGGACGGTCGACGTCGAGCGCACCGACACCGGTGAGCGGCTGCAGCTGACCGCCGGCTGGGTGTTCTGCGCCGGCGGCTACTACCGCTACGACGAGGGCTTCACCCCCGTCTTCGAGGGCCGCGACCGCTTCCGCGGCGAGATCGTGCACCCGCAGGCCTGGCCCGAGGACCTCGACCTCACCGGCAAGCGGGTCGTCGTCGTCGGTTCCGGCGCCACCGCCGTGACGATCGTGCCGGCCATCGCCGGCACGGCCGCGTCGGTGACGATGCTGCAGCGCACCCCCAGCTACGTGCTGCCGGTGCCGCGCGAGGACAAGGTGGCCGCGCTGCTGCGGAAGTGGTTCGGCGACGAGCGCGGCTACGCGCTGACCCGCCGCAAGAACATCGCCCAGCAGCGCGCGATCTGGAGCTTCTGCCAGAAGCACCCGAAGGCCGCCCGCAAGGTCATCCGCTGGGTCAACACCAAGCAGCTGCCCGAGGGCTTCGACGTCGACACGCACTTCAACCCGCCGTACGACCCGTGGGACCAGCGGCTGTGCGCCGTGCCGAACGGCGACCTGTTCCGCGCCATCCGCGAGGGCCGGGCCGACGTCGTCACCGACCGGGTCGTCGCCTTCGACGAGACCGGCATCCAGCTCGCCTCCGGGCGGCACCTGGACGCCGACGTGATCGTGACCGCGACCGGGCTGAACGTGCAGGCCTTCGGCGGGGTCGCGATCACCGTCGACGGCGCGCCGGTGACGCTGTCAGAGACGGTCTCCTACAAGGGCATGATGCTGTCCGGGGTGCCGAACCTCGCCTACGCGATCGGCTACACCAACTCGTCCTGGACGCTGAAGGTCGGCCTGCTCTGCGAGCACTTCGTCCGGCTGCTGCGGCACATGGACGAGCGCGGCCTGGACACCGCGCGGCCGGTGCTCGCCGACCCGGACATGCCCACCCGGCCCTTCCTCGACTTCGCCGCCGGCTACATCCAGCGCGCCGTCGGCCGGCTGCCGCGGCAGGGCGACCGGATGCCGTGGCTGACCTCGATGGACTACCACTCCGACGTCAAGCTGCTCCGGGCCGACAGCGTCGTCGACCCCGAGCTCCGGCTCACCCGGGCGGCCGACCGCGTGACCGCCGCCGAGGCGGTGCCCGCGTGACCGCCGCCGAGGCGCCGGCCCGTCCGGCGGCCGCCGCGGAGGACCGCTTCGCCGACCTGCCGGCCGGCCCGCGGATCTGCTACCGCGTCGACGGCCCGGACGACGGCGAGCCGCTGGTGCTGGTCGCCGGGCTCGGCCTGGACCTGACCTCGTGGCCGCGGCGGATGGTCGACGGGTTCACCGGCCGCGGCTTCCGCGTGGTCCGGCTGGACAACCGCGACGCCGGCCGGTCGGGCCGGATCGCCACCCCGCCGCCGGGCCGCGCGCGGCAGCTGCTGGCCCGGCCCCGGCCGGACGCCTACGACCTCACCGACATGGCCGCCGACACCGTCGGCGTCCTCGACGCCCTCGGCCTCGGCCGCGTGCACCTGGTCGGCATGTCGATGGGCGGGATGATCGCCCAGGTGGTCGCGGCCCGGCACCCGCACCGGGTGGCCAGCCTGACCTCGATCTTCTCGACCACCGGGTCGCGCCGGGTCGGGCAGCCGGCCCGCTCCACGGTCCTGCGGCTGGCGACGGCCGCGCCGCGCACCGTCGAGGAGTCGGTCGAGCGGCACCTGGCGATGCTCGGCCACATCGGCGGCCCCGGCTTCCCGCCCGACGACGACCTCGAGCGCGCCTGGGCGGCCGCGGTGTGGGAGCGCGGCGGCGGCGACCGCTCGCGGGAGGTGGCCCGCCAGATCGGCGCCATCCAGGCCACGGGCGACCGCACCGCCGACCTGGCGCGGATCACCGCGCCGACGCTGGTCGTCCACGGCGACGTCGACCGGATGGTCCACCCCAGCGGCGGGCGGGCCACCGCGGACGCGATCGCCGGCGCCCGGCACGTCGAGATCCCCGGCATGGGCCACCACCTCGCGCCGGGCGTCGTCGACCGGCTCGTCGAGCTCACCACCGACCTCGCCCGCGGAGCGGGCCGCAGTGACACCGCCCGCGGAGCGGGCGCCCACCTGACGGGAGAGAACCGATGAGCAGCGTGCGCGGCAAGGTCGCCGTCGTCACCGGCGCCGGGTCCGGCATCGGCCGGCAGCTGGCCTTCGAGCTGGCCAAGCGGGGGGCGCGGCTGGCGCTGTCCGACGTCGACGAGCTGGGCCTGGGCCAGACCGCCGACCGGGCGAAGGCGCTGGGCGCGGAGGTGCACACCGCGCGGCTCGACGTCAGCGACCGGGCGGCCGTCGTCGCCTACGCCGACGCGGTGGCCGCGCACTTCGGCGTGGTGCACCAGGTCTACAACAACGCCGGCATCTCCGGCGGCGGCCGCTCGGTGCTCGACACCGACTGGGAGACCTACGACCGCACGCTCGGGGTCAACCTGTACGGCGTCATCAACGGCACCAAGGCGTTCCTGCCGCACCTGATCGCCTCCGGCGACGGCCACGTCGTCAACGTCTCCAGCCTCAACGGGTTCATGGCCCAGCCCACGCTGTCGGCGTACTGCGCGAGCAAGTTCGCCGTCCGCGGGTTCACCGAGGTGGTGCGCACCGAGATGATCGCCGGCGGGCACCCGGTGCAGGTCACCGTCGTCCACCCGGGCGGGGTCAAGACCAACATCGCGTCGGCGACGGTGGCCGAGGCGCAGGCGCAGGGCCTCGAGCTCTCCCCCGCGGAGCTGACCCGCAACCGCGTCTACAACGAGAAGCTGCTGACGATGCCCGCCGAGCAGGCGGCGCGGATCGTCGTCGACGGCGTCGAGGCGGGGAAGCCGCGGGTGCGGGTCGGGAAGGACGCCGTCCTGGTCGACCGGCTGGTCCGGCTGCTGCCGGCCCGGTACCCGGTGCTGTCCGCCTGGTACGACCGGAAGCTGTTCGGCCGCGCCTGAGGCCCGGGGCCCCGGCCGCCGCCCGGCGGCCGGGGCTCAGAGCCACACGCCGGGCAGGACCCGCCAGATCCGGTCGAGGTCGGTCACGCCCGGCTCCTCGCCGTTGCAGGTGACCGCCACCGCGGTGTGCCGGTCCGCCGAGACGCGGAAGGCGCTGCGGAACCCGGCCCAGCTGCCGCCGTGCTCGAGGTCCCCGGCCCGCGTGACGAAGACCCCCGCGGCGTAGTCCCGCGCCGTGTTGACCGGGGCGGGGTCGGCGAGCCGGGCCGCGAGCAGGGCCTCGCCCCCGAGCCGGCCGGTGCGGTACTCGTCGGCCCAGCGCACCAGCTCCGACGGCGTCGCCCGGACGGCGCCGTCGCCGACCTGCTCGAACCGCGAGCCGGCCGGCCGCCACGGTCCGGTGGCGGTGTCCTTGACGTGGCCGCGCGCCGAGGCCGGGTCGGTGGCGTCCGGGGAGGACGCGGAGGGGTCGACCGCGAGGGTGAGGCCGAGGGGCTCGAAGACGCGACTGCGGAGGAACTCCGCGAACGGCTGCCCGGACGCGACCCGGACCACCTCGGCCAGCAGCACGTAGTTCGAGTTGGAGTAGGCGAAGCCCTCCGTCGTCGGCAGCTCCGGGTGGGCGGCGATCGCCGCGACCGCCTGCTCCTGCGTCGTCCGGTCGGTCAGCGCGATCCCGGCCGACTCGAAGTCGGTGAGGTAGTCGGGGATGCCGCTGGTGTGGTGCACCAGCTGGTCGAGGGTGATCCCGTCCGCCCATGCGGGGAGGTCCGGCAGCCACCGGGAGACGGGGTCCTCCAGCGACAGGACGCCGTCCTGCTCGAGCAGGAGCACGGCCGTGGCGGTGAACTGCTTGCCCACCGACGCGACGTCGAAGGTGGTCTCCGTGGTGAGCGGACGCCCCGTTCCCGTGTCGGCCAGGCCCCGGGCCGCCGCCCAGACCACCTCGCCGTCGACCCCGACCGCCGCGGAGCAGCCCGGCTCGTCGGCGGTGAGGACCTCCTCGAGCAGCGCGTCGCTGCGGGCGACCTGCTCCTCGAGTGCGGCCGCCGTCGCCGGTGCGGCCTCGTCCCCGTCGCCACCCGCGGAGGAGGTGCACGCCGCGAGGAGCCCGGCAGCGGCCACGAGGGCCACGACCCTCAGGAGTGGTGGAGCCCCCGGGGTGGCGGGGCCAGGCGCCAGCCGGTCGCGCCGGTGAGCGCGATCGCGGCCGCGACGGCGACGTACAGCCAGGCAGCCGGCCGGTCCCACGCGACGTCGCCGCGGTGCAGCAGGACGACCACGAGTTCCAGGACACCGAACACGGTGTAGGCGATCGCCGCGGTGCGCAGCCGTTCGAGGTCCCCGGCCAGCGCGGCCAGCGCGGTGGCGACGCCGAAGGCGACCAGCCAGGCGCCCACCACCCGGGCGGTGAGCGGGGTGAGCGTCCAGGGCCACAGCGTCGTCGCCGACGACGGGGCGACCGAGATCGCGGCACCCACGGCCAGCAGGACCACCGACTCCACCGCCAGCGCCGCCCGCAGCACGACCGGCACCGGCCGGGTCCGCGGGGGGTCGGTGCCCGGCGCCCGCTCCTGGACCGGCAGGACGACGAGCATCGCCAGCGGGATGACCACGTAGACGGCGGTCCAGAACCAGGCGGCGCCGCGGGCGAGGGCCGGCGCCGCGGCGAACTCGGCCTGGAAGTGGAACCGGTCGACGTGCACCAGCGTGGCGACCAGCGTGAGCACGGTGAACACCAGGATGGTGAGCACCGGCACCCGGCTGTGCGCCCACACCGGGTCGCGCAACGACAGCACCACCAGGGTGAAGCCGGCCGCGTAGCCCGCGCCGAGGAAGGCCGCGGTCGCCGGCGGCTCGATGGTCCACGCGAAGCTCTCGCTGGTCCGCGTCGACAGGACGAACAGCGCGACGAAGCCGAGCGCGGTGAGGACGCTGAAGGCCAGCAGCAGCGCCCGCATGGCCGGCAGCAGCTCGCGCCGCCCGGTCGCAGGCCGCCGCACGGCCGGGGGGGCAGGGTCCACCGCGGACCTCCGTGGTCGCTCCGCCCCCGTGCGCGCCCCATTGGAGCACCGGCGCCGGGGACTGTCACCGGACTTCCGTCCCCGTCCGGTACCGCCCTCGGGACCTACGCCTCTACGGCGCGGCGGGCCATCCTGCCGATGCTCGACCCGGCAGTGCTCCACCCAGCGATGCTCGACGCGTGCAGCGAGGCGGATCCCGATGACGCCACCGCTCCCCGGTCCCCCGGGCGGCCGGGCGTGACCGCCGGGGTGGCGCTCTCGGCCGAGACCCGGCTCGCGCGCCTGCTGGAGCGGCTGCTCACCGCCGCCGAGGCGTCGCTGGCCGCCGGCGACCTCGAGCCCGCGCGTACCACGGCCGAGGAGGTGCGCGCGGTCGACCCCGACAACCGGCGCGCCGCGCTCGTCCTGCAGCGGGTGGCCCGCCGCCAGGTCGGCCCGGCCGGCGAGCGGGCCCTCATGACCCTGCTGTTCTCGGACCTGGTCGGGTCCACGCTGCTGTCCGAGCAGGTCGAGCCCGAGCAGCTGCGGGACCTGTTCGCCTTCTACCGCGCGGCGGCGCGCGAGGCCGTCGACCGGTACGGCGGCACCCTCATGCACTACTCCGGCGACGGCATCCTGGCCGGCTTCGGCCACCCGGTCCCGCACGAGGACGACGCCCGGCGGGCGGTGCTCGCGGGCCTGGACCTGGTGGTGGCGCTGCACGACGCCCGGGCGCGGCTGACCGACCGGTTCGGCGTGGCCCTCGACGTCCGGGTCGGGATCCACACCGGCCGGGTGGTGGTCACCGACCTGGTCGACGACGGCGCCGTCGCCGAGCGGGACTCCGTCGTCGGCCTGGTGCCCAACCTCGCCGCGCGGGTCCAGCAGACCGCCGACCCCGGCACGGTCGTCATCAGCGACGTCACCCAGCAGCTGGTCGACGCCGACTTCTACCTGCAGTCCCTGGGCGAGCGCGCGCTCAAGGGGATCAGCCGGCCGGTCGAGGTGTTCCGCGTCGACCGCCCCCGCTACGCCGCGGCCCGCTTCCAGTCCGAGCGGTACCGCAAGGCCGGGCTGGTCGGCCGGGACGAGCCCCGCGCCCGCCTGCTGGGCGCGTGGGACGCCGTGCGGCGGGGCGACACCGGCGCGGCGTTCCTCGTCGTCGGCGAGCCGGGCATCGGCAAGTCGCGGCTGGCGGCGGAGGTCCTCGACCGGGTGGAGGCCAGCGGCGGCCGGGTGGTCGGCGCCGCCTGCCTGCCCTACCACGCCAACGTGTCGCTGTGGCCGATCGCGCGGATGATCGAGCGCCTGGTGAGCCGGGCCGGCGAGGGCGGGGACCGGCTGCGCCCGCTGGTCGCGCACCTGGAGTCCCTCGGGTTGGACCCGGCGGCCGTCGTCCCGCTGATCGGCCCGCTGGCCGGGCTGCCCCCGACGCCGGAGTTCCCGGCACCCGAGCTGGACCCGGGCGCCCTCCTCGACGAGACCCTCGACCGGCTCGTCGACTGGATGGCCGCGGCCGCCGTCCGCCGGCCGCACCTGCTCGTGGCCGAGGACCTGCACTGGGCCGACCCCTCGACCGTCGACCTGCTGGGCCGTGTCGCCGCGCGGCGGCCGCCCGGCCTGCTCCTGCTCGCCACCAGCCGCGACGAGGCCGTCGTCCCGTGGCGGGACGCCGCCCGCGTGCTCCCGCTCGGCCGGCTCGACGACCGGGCCGCCGGCCGGCTGGTCGGCAACCTGACGGCCGGCCGGGAGCTCGACGCCGCGGTGCGGTCGGCGATCGTCGACCACGCCGAGGGGATCCCGCTGTTCGTCGAGGAGCTGACCCGCTCCGGCATCGAGGCGCGGCGGGCCGAGCCGATCCCGCTGCGGCTGCAGGAGCTGCTGACCTGGCGGCTCAAGGCGCCCGGGGTCGACCTGCGGGTGGTCCAGGCCGCCGCCACGATCGGGCCCACCTTCGACCCGGCGACCGTCGCCGCGGCGGTGGGCGACCCGGACGTCGTGGCCGAGCAGATGACGGTGCTCGCCGACCTCGGCGTCGTCGAGCCGGCGGGGCTGGCGACGGGCGCCTACCGGTTCCGGCACGCGCTGATGCGCGACGCCGCCTACGAGACCCAGGTCCTCGACGTGCGGCGCCGGACGCACGCCGCCGTGGCCGAGGCGCTGGCCGCGCGCGGTGCCGAGCCGGCACTGATCGCCCAGCACCTGGACCTGGCCGGTGCGGCGATGCCCGCAGCGGGCCGCTACGTCGAGGCCGCGCAGGCCGAGCAGGCCCAGGGCGCCCACGCCGAGGCGGTGCGGCTGCTCTCCCGGGAGCTGGAGCTCGTGGCGCCCCTGCCTCCGTCCGAGGAGCGCGATCTGGCCGAGCTGGGCGCCCGGATGCTGCGCGGCCTGTCCAGGAGCGCGATGCGGGGTTATGCGGATCCCGAGGTGGAGGCCGACTACCGGCGGGCCCAGGAGCTCGCCACCCGGCTCGGGCGCCCGGAGGCGCTGCCCGCGCTGATCGCGTTGTGGGCGTACTGGCTCACCAGCGGCCGGCTGACCACCGGTCGCGGCGTGCTCGACCAGCTCACCGCCATGGTCCGCGAGCCCGCGTTCGCCGGCTTCGGGCCGGAGCTGGACGCGGTCACGGGCGTCCACGAGTTCTACCGGGGGCACCTGGTCACGGCCCAGGAGCACCTGGAGCAGGCGCTGGCCGGCTTCGCCGCCCGGCCCGCCGGGCGACCGGTCTCCCCGATCTGGCCGCTGCCCAACGACCCGGTCTCCGGCGTGGCCGCCGCCCTCGCCGCCGTGCTCACCGCGCGCGGCGAGGTGGACGAGGGTGAGCGCGTGCAGCAGCAGGCCGTCCGGGCGGCCGAGGCGCTCGGTCCTCCCCACGGTCCGTACAGCCGCGCCTTCGCCCGGGTGGCCTGGGGCGCCTGGGTCCGTCGTCTGCTCGGCGACGACGGGGAGGCCCGGCGCCTGGGTCAGGAGGCCGTCGCCATCGGCCGGGAGCACGGTTACGCCCTGTGGACGGCGCTCGGTTCGGCCTGGGCGGCCACCGGCACCCCCGGCGGCGCACCGGACCGGGAGTTCCTCGAGGAGTCCCTCGCGGCCCTGGCGCTCATCGGCCAGCGGGCCTTCGTCGCCTGCCACCTGGCTCTCCTCGCCCGGCTGGACGAGGAGGCCGGCGAGCCGGGCCGGGCCGACGAGCACCTGGCCGCGGCGTTCGCCGCGGCCCGGGACAGCGGCGAGGACCTCCACCTGCCGGAGCTGCTGCGTCAGCGGGCCCGGTCCACGCTCGCCCGCGGCGGCGACCCCGCCCGGGCGGCGGCCGACCTGACCGAGGCGCTGTGGATCGCGACGGCGCAGGGCGCCCGGCTGTCCCGGCTGCGCGCCGCCCTCGACCTCGCCCGCCTGCCGGCGGAGGTCCGGCCGGAGGACTGGCGGACCTTCGTCGCGGAGGCGCGCGCGGACCTGCCGGCCACGACGGCGATCCCCGAGACGGCCGCGGCGGACGCGCTGCCGGCCGGCTGACCGGCGCTCAGCGGCGGCGCGGCAGCACCACCCGCGCGCGGGTCACGCCGTCCTCGGAGGTCAGCGTCAGCCGGCCGCGGTGCTTCTGGGCGACCACCGCCAGCGACGTCGCCAGGCCCAGCCCGGTGCCCTGGCCGACCGGCTTGGTGGTGAAGAACGGGTCGAACGCGCGCGCGAGCACCTCCGGGGGCACCGGCGGACCGGTGTCCTCCACGTCGACCACCACGGCGTCGTCCTCCCCGCGGGTCCGCACCGTCACGGTGCCGTCCGGGTCCACCGCGGCGAGCGCGTTGTCGAGCAGGTTGGTCCACACCAGCGCCAGGTCCGCGGCCCAGCCCTGCACCGTCTGCGGCCGCGGGTCGAGGTCCACGACCACCCGGACGCCGGGGGGCACCGCGTGGCGCAGCAGCACCAGCGCCTGCTCCAGGCTCGCGTGCACGTCGACGTCGGCCAGCGACTGGTCGGAGGAGTAGGCCAGCGGGCGCACCCCGGAGACGATCCGGGACAGCTGGTCGGCGCCGGCCGAGACCTCCTCCAGCAGGGCGGCGACCTCGGCCGAGCGGGCCAGCCCGCGCACCGCCCGGCCGCGCCCGGCGGCCGGCAGCGCGGCCAGCGCGCCGGCCAGGCCCGCCGGGTCCACGCCCAGCCGCACCAGGTCGGGGGCGACGGCCCAGCCGCGGTCGACGCCCCCCGCGGCGAGGACGTCGGCGAGCGCCCGCTCGGCGTCCCCGCGCGCCAGCGGGTCGTCCGGGACGGGCACCGCGCCGGCGAGCGCGCGCAGCGGGGCGTCGGGGTCGTCGTCGCCGGACAGCAGGGCCCGCAGCCGGGCGACGCCGCGCTGGACGGCGGCCGCCGGGTTGTTGAGCTCGTGCAGCAGGCCCGCCGACAGGGCGCCGAGCGCGGCCATCCGCTCGTGCTGGCGGACCAGGCCCTCCTCGCGGTCCAGCCGCCGGGTGGCGGCCAGCAGCATCGCCCGGGCCGACGCGGGGTGGGTGAGCAGCCGGTCGAGCGCGTCGGCGCCGATCCGCTGGACGCGGCTGGGGGTCCGCGCCCGCACGGTGGCCGAGCGCGGCCGGCGGTGCGCGAGGCCGAGCTCGCCGACCAGGTCGCCGGCGCTGCACACGTTGAGCAGCACCTCGGAGCCGCCGACCTCCCGGCTGACCTCGAGGTCGCCCTCCAGCACCACGTACATGGCCTCCGGCGGCGAGCCCTCGGCCATGAGCACCTCCCCCGCGGCCAGGTCGACGCCGCGGCTGGCGTCGGCCAGGGCGGCGAGGTCCTCCTCCGGGAGGTGCTCGAACAGCCGCGAGCGCCGCAGCGCCGCGGCGACGTCCGCGTCCGCGGCGCCGGGGACCGTGCGGATCACCGGGCGCCCAGCCGCTGGTGGGCGAAGCGGACCGCCATCGCGCCCTCCCCCACGGCCGCGGCGATCCGGTTGCCCGACCCGTGCCGCACGTCGCCGGCGGCGAACACCCCCGGCACCGACGTCTCCAGCGGCAGCGGCGGGGTCGACAGCGGCCACTCCGGCGCCCAGGTGCCGACGTCCATGCCGGTGAGCACGAACCCCCCGTCGTCGCGGCGGACCAGGCCGTCCAGCCACGCGGTGCGCGGCGCCTGCCCGATGAAGACGAACAGCGCGTCGGCGGCGACCTCGCGCTCCTCCGTCCCGGTCCGCAGCCGCAGGCCCTCCAGCCGCCGCGTGCCCAGCGCGCCGGTCACCTCCGTGTGGTACTCGACCGCGACCTTCTCCGAGGCGGCCAGCCGGTCGACCAGGTAGCGCGACATGGAGGTGGCCAGGTCCCCGCCCCGGACCAGCAGCGTCACCGACGAGGCGAACGTGGAGAGGAACAGCGCGGCCTGCCCGGCCGAGTTGCCCGCGCCGATGACGAACACGTGGCCGCCCGCGTGGTCCACGCCCTCGGCCCGCCCGGCGCCGTAGTAGACGCCGACGCCGGTGAGCCCGGCGGCGCCGGGGACGTCGAGGGTGCGGTACTCGACGCCGGTGGCGACGATCAGCGAGCCGGCGCTGACCTCGCCGCCGTCGTCCAGGCGCACCACCGTGTACGGGTCGGCCCGGCGCACGCCGACCACCTCCGCCGGCACCAGGATCTCCGCGCCGAAGCGGACGGCCTGCTCGCGGGCCCGCAGCGTGAGGTCGGCGCCGGAGAGCCCGACCGGGAAGCCGAGGTAGTTCTCGATCCGGCTGCTCGTGCCGGCCTGCCCGCCGGGCGCGTTGCTCTCCAGGACCAGCGTGGCCAGGCCCTCGGAGGCGCCGTACACCGCGGCGGCCAGCCCGGCCGGCCCGGCGCCCACCACCACGAGGTCGTAGGCGGCGCGCTCGGCCCGCGCCCGCAGCCCGATCCGCGCGCCGACCTCGTGCAGGTCCGGCTGCACCAGCACCTCGCCGTCGTCGAGCACGAGGGCCGGCAGCGAGCCGGCGTCGATGCCGGCCACCTCGAGCAGCTCGCGGGCCTGCGGGTCGGTCTCGACGTCGAGCCACCGGTAGGGCACCAGGTTGCGGGTGAGGAACTCGCGGACCGCGTGGCTGGCCTGCGACCAGCGGTCGCCGACCAGGCGCAGGTTGGCCACCGGCGGCGGCCGGCGCCAGGTCTGCAGCAGGTCGTCGAGCACCGGGTAGAGCCGGTCCTCCGGCGGGTCCCAGGGCTTGAGCAGGTAGTGCTGGACGTCGGCGTCGTTGATCGCCTTGATGGCGGCGTCGGTGTCGGCGTAGGCGGTGAGCAGCACCCGCCGGGCGTCCGGGTACAGCCGCCGGCTGGCGGCCAGCAGCTCGACGCCGCTCATCCCGGGCATCCGCTGGTCGACCAGGAGCAGCGCCACCGGCTCCTCGCGCAGTCGCAGCCGGCGCAGCAGGTCCAGCGCCTGGTCCCCGGAGGACGCCGCGTACACCTGGTACTGCTCGCCGTAGCGCTCCCGCAGGTCCCGCTCGACCGCGGCGAGCACCGGGCCGTCGTCGTCGACGGCGAGCAGGGCGGGGCGGCTCACGGCTCGTCCCGCGGGACCGGTGGGGCGTGCACGCGGCGGCTGGTGACC
The DNA here is from genome assembly GCF_054050435.1 of Geodermatophilus sp. SYSU D01036. NCBI lineage: Bacteria > Bacillati > Actinomycetota > Actinomycetes > Geodermatophilales > Geodermatophilaceae > Geodermatophilus > Geodermatophilus sp. SYSU D01036. The sequence goes on from NZ_JBJGZJ010000004.1 coordinate 171,059, forward strand.
GGGCCGGACGGGGCGTCCACGGGCCCACCTCCCGGTGGAGTGGCTGGCGGCCGTTGGGCGCGGAGTCTAGGAGGATCACGGGGGGCCCGAACAGCGCTCCTGCCGTCCGGTCAGGTGACGGTGAACGTGCCGTTCATGCTCGGGTGCGGATCGCACAGGTAGCGGTACTCGCCCGGCTGGAGGTCGAGGACCCAGACGGTCTCGCCGGTGCCGAGCACGCCGGTCTTCTCGTCGACCGCGCCGTCCCCGCCGTCGAGGTGGAAGTCGTGGACGTCGCTGTGGTCGGTGACGACGACGTTGTACTCGCCGGCGGGCAGCTCGGTCACCGGCGCGCCGTCCTCGTCGACCAGGGCGATCTCGAAGGCGTCCGGCGAGTCCTCGGTCCCGACGCTGCCCTGCAGCGTCGGCGCGCCGGCCACCGTGGTGGCCGCGGCCTCCGCGTCGTCGCCCCCGGAGCCGCCGCACGCGGCCACCAGGAGGAGCACCGCCAGGGGAGCTGCTGCTGGAGTCCTCATCGCCATCACCCGGCACCCCGCTCCGGCACCGGGGCGGTCCTGCGTCCCGACGTGGTGCCGCAGCAGGGGAACGGTAGTACGCCCGCGCCCGTCCGAGGGGACGTCGCCGTCCGGTCCCCGCGCCCGCGCGGCGGGCCACACTGTGGCCCGCCGCGAGCCCTGCCCCGACGTGCGGAGGAGCCAGCGATGCCCGGTCCCGGAGCGCCCCGGACGGGCGGCCCGGCGGCGCCGGTGGCGGAGGCGCCTCGCCCGGTGCCGGCGGCCGCGCCGCCCGCGCTCCGGGGCGCGGACCCCTCCGAGGAGGAGGTCACCGGCTACGAGCGGTCCCCCAGCGACGTCCTGCGCACCGCGGTCCTCACCCCGGTCGCGCTGCTGCTGGTCCTGGTCGCCGCGTGGTCGCGCGAGGCCGCGGCCGCGCTCGACGCCGACCTGGTGGCGCGGCTGGCCGCGGCCGCCCCGGCCCTGGAACGGTCCCTGACCGGGGCGGTGACCGTGCTGGTGGTGGTCTCGCTGGCCGCGGCCGGGACCGCCCCGCTGCTGCTCCGCCGGCCCCGGCTGTTCGGCTACCTGCTCGCCGGCGGCGCCGCCGCGGTCGTCCTGGCCCGCGCGGCGGCGTGGGCCCTGGGCGGGGAGCCGGGGGACCTGCGCGGCGCGCTCGGGGCGGACGGGCCGGCCGTCGTCGCGGCGTCGTTCGTGGTGCTGGCGCCGTTCGTGTCCCGGCGGTGGCGGCGGGCCGGGGCGCTGGTCCTCGCGGTCACCGCGCTGCTGCAGCTCCTCGCGCCCCGGGCGTTCCCGGCCACCCTCGCCGTGTCGCTGGCGCTGGGCGCCGCGGCCGGCTCCGCGACCCTGCTGGCGTTCGGCCGTCCCGTGGCCCGCCCGACGCGGGGCGCCGTCGCCGCGGCCCTGGCCGGCAGCGGGCTGGAGCCGGTGGAGGTGGCGCCGGCCGCGGTCGACGCCCGCGGCTCGGTGCCCTGGACCGCGCGGCTGCGCGACGGGGACCGCGTGTTCGCCAAGGTGATGGGGGCGGAGAACCGGGCGGCGGACCTGCTGTTCCGCGCCTACCGGTTCCTCCGGCTGAAGGACGTCGGCGACGAGCGGCCGTTCTCCTCGCTGCGCCGCACCGTGGAGCACGAGGCGATGGTGTCGCTGCTGGTCCACGACGCCGGCGGCCGGACCCCCCGCCTCCGCGCGATCGCCCCCGTCGGGCGCGACTCGTGGCTGCTGTCCTACGACCTCGTCGACGGCGCCACCCTGGACCGCGTGCCCGACGCGGCCGTGACCGAGCGGGTGCTGCGCGGCGTCTGGGAGCAGGTGGCGGTGCTGCGCCGGCACGGCGTGGCCCACCGCGACCTGCGCCGGGCCAACGTGCTGCTCGACCCGTCGGGCACGCCGTGGCTGATCGACTGGGGGTTCAGCGAGGTCGCCGCGGCGCCCGCGCTGCTCGACGCGGACGTGGCCCAGCTGCTCGTCGCCCTCGCGCTGCAGGCCGGGGTGGAGCCGGCCGTGGACACCGCGGTCGCCGTGCTGGGGCCGGAGGCGGTGGCCGCGGCGCTGCCCCGGCTGCAGCCGGACTCGCTCAGCGGCGCCACCCGCGACGCGCTCCGGCGCGACCGGCGCCTGGCGGCCCGGCTGCGCGCCGCGGTCAGCGAGCGGTGCGGCGTCCCCGAGCCCCGGCTGGCGGACCTGGAGCGCGTCCGGCCCCGGACGCTGCTCGTCGTCGGCGTGCTCGCCCTGGCCTGCTACCTGCTCCTCCCCCAGCTCGGCGACGTCGCCGGCATGGCCGAGCGCGTGCGGGACGCCGACTGGGCGTGGGTGCCGCCGGTCCTCGCGGCGTCGCTGCTGACCTACGTGGGCGCCGCGGCGAGCCTGGCGGGGGCGGTGGCCGCGCGGCTGCGGCCGCTCCCGACGCTCCTCGCCCAGCTGGCCTCCTCGTTCGCCGGCCGGCTGGTGCCGGCCGGGCTGGGCGGGATGGCGCTGAACGTGCGCTACCTGCAGCGGTGCGGCCTCGACGTCGCGGTCGCCTCGTCCGGCGTGGGGCTCAGCTACGCGGCCGGGACCGTCGTCCACGTGGTGCTGCTGCTGGTGTTCGGGATCTGGGCCGGCCGGTCGCTGCCCGACCTGGCCCGGCCGGTGGAGTCGCCGGCCGTCGTGTGGGGCGCCCTCGCGGTGCTCGCGGTGACCGTCGTCGCCGCCGCGGTCCCGGCCGTCCGGCGGTTCACGGCCGCGCGGCTGGTGCCGCCGCTGCGCCGCTCGGTCCACGGCCTGACCGGCGCGCTGCGCGGCCCCGGCCGGGTGGTGCTGCTGCTGGGCGGGTCGGCACTGACGACGCTCGGCTACCTGTCCTGCCTCTACCTGTCCACGCGGGCGCTGGGCGGCGACGTGGGCCCGGTCGCCGTGGGCGCGGTCTACCTCGCCGGCGCCGCCGTCGCCGCGGCCGCGCCGACGCCGGGCGGGCTGGGCGCCCTCGAGGCCGCGCTCATCGCGGGGCTCGTCGGGGTCGGGATGGACCACACGGTCGCCGTCCCCGCGGTGTTCCTCTACCGGATCGCCACCTTCTGGCTGCCGATCCTGCCCGGCTGGGCCGCCTTCGCCTGGCTCCGGCGGCACCACGAGGTGTAGCCCCTGAGAGGCCGAGCCCCTGAGAGGTCGAGCCCCTCAGTGGCCGAGCCCTTCAGAGGCCGAGCCCCTCAGAGGCCGAGCCCCTCAGAGGCCGAGCGCGCCGGAGGCGGGGTCGGCCCAGCGGCTGGAGTCGTCGTAGGTGCGGACGACCAGCGACCGCCACCGGCCGGTGCGGCTGATCTCCTTCTCCGGCACGCCGCGGGCGTAGGCGGTGGTGGCGAAGCCGCGGCGCAGCGAGTGGGGGGACAGCCCCTCGGTGGGCACCCCGGCGCGCTCGGCGGCGCGCTCCAGGACCAGGTCGACGCTGCGGGTGGTCAGCGCGCCGGCGCCCAGCCGCGGGGTCCGCCCCTTGCCCACCGATCGGAACAGCGGGCCGGAGGTGACGCCCTGCTCCGCCAGGGCGGCCTGCCAGGCCCGGACGGCGCGGACCGGGCAGGTGGCCGCGCGCACGCCCGGCGCGAGGGCGAGGGTCTCCCCCGCGCCCTCCTGGTCGGTCTTGGAGTAGCGCAGCAGGACGTCGAGGCCGCCGTGCCCGGCCGGGCCGAGGTCCTCGATCCGCAGCCCGACCAGGTCGGAGGCGCGCAGGCCCAGGGCGTAGCCGACGAGGACCAGCGCCCGGTCCCGGACGCCGGCGAGGGTGTCGGGCAGGTCCTCGACCAGCGCCCGGACGGTCGCGGTGTCCAGCGCGCGGGCCCGCCGCGGCCGGACGCCGGCGCGGGCGGCGGTGCGGCGGATGCCGCTCAGCGTGCGGCGCACCCCCTCGCTGTCCCCGGGCGGGGGGTGCCCGGCGGTGCGGGAGGCGTCGTTGAGCGCGGACAGCCGACGGGCCACGTAGCGCGGGCTGTGCCCGGCGTCGGCCATCGCGGCGAGCCAGGCGGCGACGGCCAGCGGGTCGGCCGGCAGCGCGGACGGCAGCGACCGGCTGCGGCACCAGTCGGCCCAGGCGGCGAGGTCGCGGGCGTAGGCCGTGCGGGTGCTCTCGGCCAGGGACGCGGCGAGGTAGGTGCCGACCGCGGTCAGGTCCGTCGCCGGGACGACGCCACCCTGCTCCTCCGGGCGCGGACCGGCCGGGACGGCCATGCCGGGCACCTCCGTCCGCCGCCGGATTTCACTTCGCAGAGTAGGGGCTTCTCAGAAGTGGTGCTGCCGATCTCTTCACCGTCTTGGATACATGAATGGGTGCCGCCCATCTATCGTCGCCGAACATGACGGAGCCTCCCGCGGAGTCGGCCGCCCCCACGTGCGCCTATCCCGGCTGTCCGGCACCGCCCCGGCCGCGCACCCCCGGGCGCAGCGGCCCATCGCCCCGGTTCTGCGAGCGGCCCGACCACAACCCCGAGTCGGCGCGGCAGGCCCGCGCCCGGGCGGCCGGTTCGGCGGCCGCCCGGCTGGCGGCGACCACCGCCGCCCTCGTCCAGGACCTGCCGCCCGAGGGCCGGGTCCGGCAGCTGGTGGGCCGCTGGGCCGACGCCACCCGGGAGGCGGCCCGGACGGCCGAGGCGCAGGCCGCGCTGCTCGCCGCCGCGACCGAGGCGCTGGAGCAGTACCGCGACGAGTCGTCCGTGGAGGCCCGGCTCGCCCGCGCCTCGGCCGACGTCGACGCCGCGCACGCCGCCCGCCTCGACGCCGAGGAGCGCGTCCGCGCCGCCGAGGCGCAGCGCGCCGACGCCGAGGAGGCGCGGCAGGCGGCCGAGCGGGACGCCGCGGCCGCCCACGCCGATGCCGGGGACCGGGTCGCCGCCGCGGAGGCGGAGGCTGCGCGCCGGGTCGCGGAGGCGGACGCGGCACGCCGGGGGGCGGAGACCGCCCGGGCGGAGGCGGAGGCGGGGCGCGACCGGGCCGGCGAGGAGCGCGACGCCGCCCGGCGGGAGGCCGAGGAGGCCGCGGACCGGCAGCGGGCCGCCGAGCGGGACGCCGCGGCGGCGCGGGAGGACGGGCGGCGGGCCCGCGCGGACGCCGCCCGGGAGCACGACGCGCTCGTCGAGGCCCGCGCCCGGTGGGACGTCACCGAGCGCACCCTCACCGCGGACCTGGCGGCGCGGACGCGGGAGCGCGACGAGGCGGCGGCCGCCCGGGACGAGGCGCGCGACGAGGCGGCGGCCGCCCGGGAGCAGACCCGCGACGCCGAGCGGGACCGGGACGCCGCCCGGCGCGCCGAGCAGGACGCCCGGACCCTCGCGCGGGAGGCGGCCGACCGCGCGGCCGCGGCCGAGCAGGGCCTGCGCGAGGCGCTGACCGGGGCGGCGCGCAGCGCGGAGCGGGCCGAGGCCGCCACCCGCCGCGCCGGGGAGGCCGAGGCCGCGGCACGGGAGGCCGCGGAGCGCGTCGGCGGGCTGACCGCCGAGGTGGAGGACCTGCGTGCCCGTCTCGCCGGGCGGGACGGCGGCGACCAGGGACCTCGGTCCGGAGCGCCGGGGCCCGACCGCGCGTAGCCTCCCGGGGCACGGGGCCGCGCGGGCAGGTGTCGTCGGGGAGCCCGCGTCCCGGCCCCGCTCCCCCGGCCGAACACCCGGCCTCCACCTCCGTCCCGGCGGTCCCGCCGGGCGGCGACCGAGGGAACCCCGCCATGAGCGACCAGTGGCCGTACCCGGACCCGACCGCGCTGCAGGCCCCCGCGGGGCCGACGGCCGACGTCGCCGTCCGGCCGCCCGTGGACGAGCCCGCCGACCTCGAGGAGGACCGGCGCCTGCTGGCGGACTGGGAGTACGCCGAGCTCGGCGGCGAGGGCTGAGGCCCGCGCGCGCCCGTCAGGGACGGGCGCGCAGGCCCTCGAACGTCGTCCTGACCAGCGCGTCGGCCAGCGCGTCGGGGGACAGGCTGCCGCCGGGCCGGTACCACTCGGTCAGCGAGTTGACGGTGCCGAACAGCAGCCGGCTGGTGACGGCGGGGTCGACGTCGGGACGCACGTCGCCCTCCTCCTCCGCGGCGCGCACCAGGTCGGTGACGATCGCGTCGAACTCCCGGCGGCGCTGCAGCGCTGCGTGCTCGACCGGGGAGTTGCCGCGCACCCGCAGCAGCAGGGTGACGAACGGCAGCTCGGCGGCCAGCACCCGCACCGACCCGCGCACGACGTGCTCGAGTCGGTCGATCGCCCGGCCGGTGCGCGCGCCGGGCTCCCCGGTGACGGCGAACAGCGCGTCCAGCGCCCGGTCCAGCGCCAGCCGCAGCAGCTCGACCTTGCCGGGCACGTGGTGGTAGATCGCCGACTTGGTGACCCCGAGCCGGCCGGCCAGCTCGTCCATGCTGGTGGCGTCGTAGCCGCGCTCGTTGAACACCGCGACCGCGACGTCGAGCAGTGAGTCCAGCGAGTGCCCGGGGCGGCCCCGGCGGACCCGCGCGTCGGTCACGGGCGGTCGCGGTTGTCGGTCATGCGCTGCAGTTTGCCCATCGAGCGCGGCAGCGTCTCCGGGTCGACGACGAGCACCTCGATGGTGCAGCCCACGGTGTCCTTGACGCCCGTCGCGACCTCCGCGGCCGCGGGCTCCCGCCGCTCGGGCGGGCAGTCCGGCCGCGCCTCCACCCGGCAGACCAGGTGGTCCATCCGGCCGCGGGTGACCAGCTCGAGGGCGAAGTGCGGCGACAGGCCGGGCGTCCGCAGCACGACCTCCTCGATCTGGGTGGGGAACAGGTTCACCCCGCGCAGGATCACCATGTCGTCGGTGCGGCCGGTGACCTTCTGCATCCGCCGCATGCCCGGCCGCGCCGTCCCGGGCAGCAGCCGGGTGAGGTCGCGGGTGCGGTAGCGGACGACCGGCACGGCCTCCTTGGTGAGCGAGGTGAACACCAGCTCGCCCTCCTCGCCCTCGGGCAGCACCTCGCCGGTGACCGGGTCGATGACCTCCGGGTAGAAGTGGTCCTCCCACACGTGCAGGCCGTCCTTGGTCTCCACGCACTCCTGCGCGACACCGGGCCCCATCACCTCGGACAGCCCGTAGATGTCGACGGCGTGGATGTCCAGGCGCTCCTCCATCTCGCGGCGCATCTGCTCGGTCCACGGCTCGGCGCCGAAGATGCCGATCTCCAGGCTGGAGGCCCGCGGGTCCAGCCCCTGCTTCTCGAACTCGTCGACGACGGTGAGCATGTAGCTGGGCGTCACCATGACCACCCGGGGCGCGAAGTCGGTGATCAGCTGGACCTGGCGCGGCGTCATGCCGCCGGAGACCGGGACGACGGTGCAGCCCAGCGCCTCCGCGCCGTAGTGGGCGCCGAGGCCGCCGGTGAACAGGCCGTAGCCGTAGGCGTTGTGCAGCACGTCGCCGGGCCGGCCGCCGGCGGCGCGGATGGAGCGGGCCATGACCGCGGCCCAGGTCGCGAGGTCGCGCTCGGTGTAGCCGACGACGGTCGGCTTCCCGGTCGTGCCGGACGAGGCGTGCACGCGGCGCACCTGCTCGCGTGGGACGGCGAACATGCCGAACGGGTAGTTCTCGCGCAGGTCGGCCTTGCTCGTCGTCGGGAAGCGGGCCAGGTCGGCGAGCTCCCGGCAGTCGTCGGGGTGGACGCCGGCGGCGTCGAAGGCGCGGCGGTAGTGGGGCACGTTGTCGTACGCGTGCCGCAGCGACCACCGCAGCCGCTCGATTTGCAGCGCCCGCAGCTCGTCGATCCCCATCCGCTCGGCGGGGTCCAGGGTCGCCGGGTCCGGTGCCTCGCCCAGCCGCTGCGCCGTCGTGGTCGTCATCGCCGTCCTCGTTCCGCGCTTGTCTCTCCCGGTGCCGTGGGTCACACTATTCCTGACCGCTCGGTCAGTAAATGGGAGGAAGGCCATGGCCGCACCCGTCGTGGACCGCGCCGCCGTCGACGAGACCGCCCTGCAGGAGCAGTTCGAGGCGACGATCGCCGCCGACCGGCGGATCGAGCCGCGCGACTGGATGCCGGAGGGCTACCGCAGGACGCTGGTGCGCCAGATCGCCCAGCACGCGCACTCGGAGATCATCGGGATGCAGCCCGAGGGCGACTGGCTGCTCGCCGCACCGAGCCTGCGCCGCAAGGCGATCCTGCTGGCCAAGGTGCAGGACGAGGCCGGCCACGGGATGTACCTGTACTCGGCGGCCGAGACGCTCGGCGCCGACCGGGCCGACCTCACCGACAAGCTGATCGAGCGGAAGCAGAAGTACAGCTCGATCTTCAACTACCCGACGCTGACCTACGCCGACGTCGGCGTGATCGGCTGGCTGGTCGACGGCGCGGCGATCTGCAACCAGGTGCCGCTGTGCCGCTCCTCCTACGGGCCCTACGCCCGGGCGATGATCCGCATCTGCAAGGAGGAGTCGTTCCACCAGCGGCAGGGCTACGAGCTGCTGATGACGATGATGCGCGGCACCGACGAGCAGCGGGCGATGGTGCAGGACGCCGTCGACCGGTGGTGGTGGCCCTCGCTGATGATGTTCGGCCCGCCCGACGACGACAGCCCCAACACCGCGCAGTCGATGGCGTGGGGCATCAAGCGGCACACCAACGACGAGCTGCGCCAGCGGTTCGTGGACATGACGGTGCCGCAGGCGCAGGTCCTCGGCGTCACGCTGCCCGACCCCGACCTGGCCTTCGACGAGGAGAGCGGGCACTGGCGGTACGGCCCGATCGACTGGTCGGAGCTCAAGCGGGTGATCGGCGGGGAGGGGCCGATGAACGCCGTCCGGATCGCCCGCCGCCGCGCCGCCCGCGACGACAACGCGTGGGTGACCGAGGCGGCCACCGCGTACGCGGAGAAGCACGCGTGAGCACCGACCTGACCGCCGAGGGCGGGCACGGCGCGGTCCCCACCGGGCCGGAGGTGCCGACGACGCCGGTGCCCTCGGTCAGCCGTCGCGACTGGCCGCTGTACGAGGTGTTCGTGCGCGGCAAGCGCGGCCTCAACCACGTGCACGTCGGCTCGCTGCACGCCCCCGACGACGAGATGGCCGTGCACGCCGCCCGCGACCTCTACACCCGGCGCAACGAGGGCGTGAGCATCTGGGTCGTCAGGGCCTCCGCCATCACCGCGTCCAGCCCGGACGAGAAGGACCCGATGTTCGCCCCGAGCGGCGACAAGGTCTACCGGCACCCGACGTTCTACGAGATCCCGGAGAACGTCCCCCACATGTAGAAGGACCCCCTCTCCCCCCACCCGCTCGTCCCTCGCGGGCGGGGCCCTGAGAGGGGGCCGACCGCTGGGCACGAACTCATCGAGAGGTTCCGTTGACATGGGGCACGAGGAGACGGTCTACGACGCGCTGACCAACGCGCACGACGACGCCGGGCACTGGGCGTTCGGCACCGGGTTCGACGACCCGCTGGCCGGGGTGGACACCACCGTCCCCGCCGGCGTCGACCCCGCCGACCTGAGCGCCTACTGCCTGATGCTCGGCGACGACGCGCTGGTCCTCGCCCAGCGGCTGACCCAGTGGATCACCGCCGCGCCCGAGCTCGAGGAGGAGGTCGCGTTCGGCAACGTCGGCCTGGACCTGCTCGGCCAGGCCCGGCTGCTGCTGGCCCGCGCCGGGTCGGCCGGCGTCCACGGCCGGTCCCGCGAGCGGGCGACCGCGTCGATCCCCGACGAGGACGCGCTCGCCTACTTCCGCGACCCCGACGAGTTCCGCTGCACCGGCCTGGTCGCGGCGGAGAACGGCGACTTCGCGCGCACGATGGTCCGGCTGCTCGCGGCGTCCGCCGTCCGGCTGGCGGTGTTCGCCCGGCTGCGGGACTCCCGCGACCCGGTGCTCGCCGCGATCGCCGCCAAGGGCGTGCACGAGCTGACCTACCACCGCGACCACGCCGCCCGCTGGGTGCTGCGCCTGGGCGACGGGACGGCCGAGTCGCACCGCCGCGCGCAGGCCGGCGTCGACGCGGTGTGGCCGCACCTCGCGGACCTGTTCACCGCCACCGACGTCGAGGCCCGGCTGGTCGCCGCGGGCGTCGCCGTCGACCCGGCCGCCGTCCGCGACGAGGTGCGCGGCGTGCTCACCACCGTGCTGCAGCGGGCGACCCTGACGGTGCCCGCCTGGCCGGCCGACGCGCCGCCACGCGGCCGGGTCGGCGAGCACGGCCCCGAGCTGGCCGAGCTCCTCGCCGGCCTCCAGGGCCTCGCCCGGCAGCACCCGGCGGCGACCTGGTGACGGCAGGAATGGCCATTTCTGCCGACCCGCGGGCGGTCGCCGAGACCGTGACCGACCCGGAGCTGCCCACGCTCACGCTCGCCGACCTCGGGGTGCTGCGCGACGTCCGCGTGCACGAGGACACCGTCGTCGTCGACATCACCCCGACCTACACCGGCTGCCCCGCCATGGGCGTCATGCGCGCGGACCTGCTGCACGCGCTGCACGCGGCCGGGTTCGACGACGTCGAGGTGCGCACCGTGCTCTCCCCCGCGTGGAGCACCGACTGGATCACCGAGGAGGGCCGCCGCAAACTCGCCGCGGCCGGCATCGCGCCGCCAGGCAAGGCGCCGGTCCGCCCCGAGGGGCCGATCCCGCTGCAGCTCGGCCCGACCCGCCGGACGGCGGCCTGCCCGCTGTGCGGCTCCCCCGACACCGTCGAGATCAGCGAGTTCGGCGCGACGGCGTGCAAGGCGCTGCGCCGCTGCCGGGCCTGCGGCGAGCCGTTCGAGCACGTGAAGGAGATCTGAGTGAGCGCACCGGCCCGCCGCCGTCCGCGGTTCCACCCGCTCCGGGTCGCGAGCGTCGAGCGGCTCACCGACGACGCGGTCGCGGTCACCTTCGACGTCCCCGAGGACCTCGCCGAGGACTACGCGTTCCGCCCCGGTCAGGCACTCACCCTGCGGCGGGTCGACGGCGACCGCGACGAGCGGCGCTCCTACTCGATCTGCGCGCCGGTGGGCGCCCCGCCGCGGGTCGGCGTCCGCGAGGTGCCCGGCGGCTTCTTCTCCTCCTGGCTGGTGCACGAGGTGCGGCCCGGCGACGCGATCGAGGTGCTGCCGCCGTCGGGCACCTTCACCGCCGACCTGTCGCGGCCGGCCGACCACGTGTTCGTCGTCGCCGGCTCCGGGATCACCCCGGCGCTGAGCCTCGCGAGCACCGTGCTGCGCGACGGCGCGTCGACCGTCACCGTGTTCTACGGCAACCGGCGCACCAACACGGTGATGTTCGCCGACGAGCTCGCCGACCTGAAGGACCGCTTCGGCCCCCGGCTGCAGCTGGTGCACGTGCTGTCCCGCGAGCCGCGGGACACCGAGCTGACCAGCGGCCGGCTCGACGGCGACCGGCTGCGCACGCTGGTCGGCGCGCTCGTCGACGCCGAGCACGTGGACCACTGGTGGCTGTGCGGCCCGCACGGGATGGTCACCGACGCGCGCGCGCTGCTGGCCGAGCTCGGCGTCCCCGCCGAGAAGGTGCACCAGGAGCTGTTCTACGTCGACGACGTCCCGCCCGAGCCGGTGCGCGGCGACGAGGAGACGGTGACGGGCCCGAGCGCACAGGTCACCGTGGTGCTGGACGGCCGCTCGACGACGCTGGCGCTGCCCCGCGACGTCCCCGTCCTGGACTCCGCGCAGCGGGTGCGCTCGGACCTGCCGTTCGCCTGCAAGGGCGGCGTCTGCGGCACCTGCCGGGCACGGGTGACCGACGGCGAGGTGGAGATGCGCCGGAACTACGCGCTGGAGCCCGCCGAGATCGACGCCGGCTACGTCCTGACCTGCCAGTCGCTGCCGCGGTCGGACGCCGTCACCGTCGACTTCGACGCCTGACCCCCGTGCGCCCGGTCGCCGTCGGCGAGACCGCGGTGCTCGACGTCGTCGTCACCGCGGCGATGACCGTCGACTTCGACGAGCTGGGCCCGGTGCACCCCGTCTACGCCACCTACGCGATGGCCAAGCACTTCGAGGAGGCCGGCCGGAAGCTGCTGCTCGGCCACCTGGAGCCGGGCGAGGCCGGCGTCGGCACCGCGGTGTCGGTCGAGCACCGGGCGCCGGCGTGGGTGGGCGACCGCGTCCGGGTGACCGCCCGCGCCACCGGCGTCCGCGGCAACCGGCTGACCTGCGCGTGCCGCGCGGTCGACGCCGCGGGCCGGGAGCTCGGCCGCGGCACGACCGAGCAGGCGGTCCTGGGCGAGGAGGCCCTGGCGGCCCGCCTCCGGCGCCCGGTGCGGGACCAGGGCCGGTCCGAGCCCGGCAGTGCCTCCCGAGAGCAGGAGCGTGACCCCGGGTCCTGACATGCCGTCGCGGGTCCTTCGTCCCTGCTGCCGCGCGACGACCGGGTCCAGGGTGGGTTCCGTCCCGGGGTCCGGATCGCGCCGGCCGTGCGCTCCGGGGTCCGACCGGTCCGGAACGGGGCCGGAGCTCTCCTCCGCCCGGGCGCCGGCGCCGTCCCGGCCGCTGCGCACACCCGCGACCCCGACCCGCGTCGATGGCCCCGCGCGACCCCACGGCAGGAGGACCTGCGATGCCCACCCGGACCGCTGACCTGTTCCTCCTCGAGGACCTCGAGGACGCCGGGAGGACGAGTCGGCTCGCGCAGGGCGACCTGGACGCGCTCCGCGCCGTCGCACAGTGGATCCGGACCTTCGTGGCGAACCCCCACGAGGACCTCGGCCGCCCCGGGCCCGTGTGTCCCTTCGTGCCCGGAGCCCTGTCGCGCAGGACGCTCTGGCTCGCTCCCGAGCGGATCGCCGACCGGGACGGATCACGGGTCGCCGAACTCCTGGACGGCTACAGGAGACGGTTCCTGGACACCGACCCCAGGGACGGCGACGAGGTGGACTCCAAGGTGATCGTCGTCGTCTTCCCGGACCTGCCGGCTGACCGTGCGGGGAGCGTCTTCGACGCCGCCCTGCGGCAACTCGCCGTCCCGGCGTACACCCAGGACGGGATCGTGTTCGGACCGTTCTACCGGGGCAACGAGGGGACCGCGATCTACAACGCGGACTTCCGCCCGTTCCGGTCGCCCGTGCCGTTCGTGTTCGTGAGGCAGGGGGTCGTCAGCGACTGGAAGTTCTTCCTGGACGACCACGACTGGCTCGACCGTTGGGCGCAGCGTTTCGGACCGTCCGCGGTCCACGCTCTCGCCGAGCAGCTACGCCGATCGCCGTGGCGCGAGCGGGACGACCGGGGCCCGACCCAGGATCCTCCGCGCGCGGTACCGCCCGAGCCGCGGAGCGAGGCGTAGGCGGGAGGAGGGAGCCGGCCTCGGTGACCGGCGCCGGTAGAGCGCGATCCGCAGGACGCGCTCTACTCGTCCCCGCGGCGCACGAGGTGCACCGCCGCCTCCTCGGCCGACGCCGCCCCGCCGTCGATGCCGAGGTCCTCGCCCAGCAGCTCGTCCTCCCGGTCGACGACGCCGTCGTCGCCGACCTCGGCCAGCCGGCCCGCGCGGGCGTCGCCGACCTCGTCGTCGAGCAGCTCGCCGTCGCCGCCGGCGAGGTCGCCGAGGCCGTCGGGACCGTCGTCGTCCCAGGACCGGTCCGGCAGCTCGCGGGCCAGCCGCCCGGCGAGGCTCTCGCCGGTGGCCTCCTCCCGCTCGGTGGTGCCCCAGTCGTCCACGCCCCAGGGCCGCTCCGGCGGCGACCAGCCGGTGTCCAGGTCGCGCGGCCGGCGGGGGTCCTCGAGGGTGTCCTCGGCCTCGAGCAGGCCCGAGGCCTCCTCGGGGTCGGTGCCGTCGGTGCCGTAGAGGTCGCGGTCCACGGGGGGCTCCTCGGGTGCGGGCAGGACGGACGGCGCTGTCCGGGGCGAGCCCACCCTGCCACCGTGCCGGGCCGGGCGGGAGGGCCGCGCGTGTGACCGAACGAGCAGTCCGACCTGCGACCACGCCGTCCCGCACCGGCGGACACTGGAGGCAGCCGACACAGGGAGACCGCCGTGGACACGTCGATGACCACGCTGCACGAGCACTACGTCCGGCGGGTCAACGCCGCCGTCGCCGAGGACCGCACCGACCTCGTCCGCGACCTCTACGAGGAGTACTTCGAGGAGGCGCTGCGGCGCCTGCTCGAGACCAGCGCCACCGCCTGATCACCACCGCCTGACGCTCAGCCCGCGTCCGCCCAGGACCGCACGACCGCGACGTCGAGCGGGAAGTCCAGCGGGAACTCGCCGAACAGCAGCCGCCCCGCGGTGGCCGCGGCGGCCCGGACCGCGGCGACGACGTCGTCGGCCAGGTCGGCCGGGGTGTGCACGACGACCTCGTCGTGCAGGAAGAACGCCAGGTGCGGCCGCTCCTCCAGCCGCCCCTCCCCCAGCTGCCAGAGCCGGTTGCGCAGGTCGGCCAGCCAGCACAGCGCCCACTCCGCGCCGGTGCCCTGCACGACGAAGTTGCGCGTGAACCGCCCCCACGCGCGCCGGGCGCGGTCGGAGTCGCGGCCGCGGGGCTCGGGCGCCTCGCCGAGGTCGGCGTCCCGCTCCGCCCACGCGGCGCCCGGCGGCGGGGAGCCACGGCCGAGCAGGGTGGACACGACCGCGCCGCGCTCCCCCGCCCGTGCCGCCTCCTCCACCAGCCCGATCGCCCGCGGGTAGCGGCGGGCCAGCCGGGGCACCATCCGGCCGCTCTCGCCGCGGGTGCCGCCGTAGAGCGCGCCCAGCACCCCGACCTTGGCCTCGGCGCGGGTGGCCACCACCCCGGCGTCGACCATGCCGGCGTACAGGTCCCGCGAGCGGGCCGCGGCGGCCAGCGCGGTGTCGGCGCTCATGCCGGCGAGCACCCGCGGCTCCAGCTGGGCGACGTCGGCCACCACCAGGGCCCACCCGTCGTCGGCCACGGCGGCCGGGCGCACCTGCACCGGCACCGACAGCGCGCCCCCGCCCGACGACGCCCACCGCCCGGTGACCACCCCGCCGGGCAGGTAGACCGGGCGGAACCGGCCGCCGCGCACCCAGGCGTCCAGCCAGCTCCAGCCGTTGGCCGCAAGCAGCCGGGCCAGCCGCTTGTACTCCAGCAGCGGCGCGACGACCGGGTGCTCGACCCGCTCCAGCGTCCACGAGCGGGTGTCCTCGACCGGCAGCCCGGCCACCTGGAGCGCGCGCAGCAGCGCGGCCGGCGAGTCCGGGTTGAGGTCGGGGGCGCCGAGCGCGGCGCGGACCTCCCCGGCCAGCGCCTCCAGCACCGCAGGCCGCAGGCCCGCCGCCGGGCGCGGGCCCAGCAGCCCGGCGAGCAGCGCGTCGTGCACGTCGGCGCGCCACGGCATCCCGGCGTGCGTCATCTCCGCCGCGGCCAGCGCGCCGGAGGACTCGGCGGCCAGCAGCAGGCCCAGCCGCGCGCGCTGCGGCGACGCGGCGAGCACGGCCTGCTGGCGGCGGTCCTCGGCGACCGGGTCGAGCGCGTCGGCGGGGTCGGCCAGGGCGAACAGCGCCGGGTCGTCCGCGGTCACCGGCTCCAGCGCCGCCCAGCCCGGGTCCGCCGCCGGCCCGGGACCGGCGTGCGGCGAGCCGCGCAGCACGGCGGCGCACAGCCTCAGGTCGGTGCACCGCGCCACGCGGACGCCGGCGGCCAGCAGCGCCGGGTACCAGCGGGTGGTGTCGTCCCACACCCACCGGACGCCGGCCCGCTCGCGTTCCCGCACCAGCGTGGCGAGGCCGCTCGCCGGGAGCTCGGCGACGGTGCCGGCGGCCTCGTGCACCGCCACCGCGTCCCCGCGGCGGCGCAGCAGGACCCGGTCCACCGCCGCAGTGTGCCCGACCCCGCCCACGGTCCCCCGCGGACCGCCGCGGGGGTCAGGACCGGTCGCGGGCGGCCCCCGTGGCCACCTGCTCGGGCGCCCCGTCGGCGGACCCGGACCCCAGCGACTGCTCGCCGAGCAGCACCGCGGCGGCCTCGACCGTGGGCGGTTCCTGCGCCGGGGCGGGTCCGGCCCCGGGAGCCGGGGCGGCCGGTGACGCAGCCGGCCGGGTCGCCGGGGCCCGGGAGTCCAGCACCGGCACGGCCGTCGGGTCGGCGTGGCCCCAGGCCCGCTCCACCTCGGCGATCAGCGCCTCCAGGTAGGACCGCAGCTGCGTCCGGCACGCCTGGCCGAACGCCTGCAGGTAGGCCACCTGCTCCTGCAGCTCCTCGGCGGTACGGGCGTCCCCCGCTGCGACCGGCGCGCCGCCTTCGGCGACGATCCGGGCCGCGGCCTCGTGAGCCGCCTGGATCATCGCGCCGACCTTCTCGCGCGCGGACTGCATCTGCTCGTCGTACTGCTGCTGCGCCTCGCTGACCATGACCCGGCTGAACGTCTCCGCCTCCGCCACGTACTGGTCGGCGGTCTGCTGGGCGACCGCGAGCAGGCTCACCGCCTGCGCCGTCGGCTCCGCCCGCGGCTTGTCCTCGCCCACCTGGGCCTGCAGCTCCTGCACCCGGCCGCGCAACTCGGCCTTCTCCGCGTGCAGGCGGGCCAGCTCCGCGCCCACCCGGTCCAGGAACCGGTCGACCTCACCGTTGCTGTAGCCCGGGTGCAGCATCGACGAGCGGGTGAACCGCACCTCGCGCACGTCCGCGGGACTCAGCCGCCGGCCGTCGGGGGCCACCTGCTCGGTCGTCATGACGTCACCTCTCCATCGACATCGGGTCCGGGACGGCTGGGGGCGAACACCTCGGTGCGGATGCGGTCCCGGGGCAGGCCGTGCCGCAGCAGCCGCTCGACGGTGTCCTCGACCATCGCCCGGGGACCGGCGACGTAGGCCTCACGACTGCCCCACGGCCCGGAGCGCGCCACCACCTCGCCGACGTCGCCGTGCGCCCACTGCGAGTTCCCGTCCTCGGAGACGGCGACGGTGAGGGTGAGCCACGGGTTCTCCTGCTCGAGCCGCACCAGGTCCGCGCGGTCGTACAGGTCGCTCTCGGTGCGGACGCCGACGAAGAGGTCCACCCGCCGGGGCGGGCCGTTGCGGACGACGTGGTCGACGATCGCCTTGAGCGGTGCCAGCCCCGTCCCCCCCGCCACCAGCAGCAGGTCGCGATCGGAGTCGGGGTCGAACCGCATGTGGTCCACCGGGGGCCCGAGCCGCAGGACGTCCCCGACGTCGACCTGCCGCACGAGGGCGGTGCTGACCGGCCCGCCGGCCTGCGCCCTCGCGTGGATCTCCAGCTCGCCGTCGTGCCGGCAGGCGTTGGCCGGCGAGTAGTAGCGCCACAGCCGCGGCCGCAGCTCGGTCTCCAGGGAGATCGACTCCCCGGGGCGGTAGGACAGCGGCACCTTGGTCCGCAGTCGCAGGACGGCGGTGTCGACGGTGCGCCGCTCGTGCGCCGTGACCTCGGCGTCCCACCACGGCGGCTCGTCGGCCATCTCGTCAGCGGCCGCGACCATCACCGAGGCGACCAACTCGTAGGCCGCCGCCCAGTCCGCGGCCAGCGCGTCGTCCCAGTCCTCGTCGAAGTGCGCGAGCGTGGCCAGCAGGCTCGCTCCCACCGCGGGGTAGTGCTCGGCCACCGTCCCGAACTTGCGGTGGTCGCGTCCGAGCTGCTGCAGGATCGGCACGAGGGAGTCGAGGTCGTCGACCCGCGCCACCACCTCGCCGAGCGCGGCGAAGAGCCGGTCGCGCTGGTGTGCCATGGAGACCGGGAACATCTGCCGGGTCTCGGGGTGGGCGAGGAACAGGTGCGAGTAGAACCACAGCGGCGCCTCGTCCCCGGCGGCTGCGGCCTTGGCGAAGCTCGCTCGCATGGCAGAGATGTCCACAGTCGCCCCCATGGGCCATCGGCTCGGCCGTGTGACGTGCGAACACTAGCGAGGCCTCCGGACGGCGGCTAGCCCCCTCCGACACCGCTCCGGTCGATTTCCGGACCCGCTCCTGGCAGGGTCGCTCGCAGGGGCGCGCCGGTGGGGCACCCCTCCCCCGCGGACGGCGACGACGGGCGGGCGCGGACACGGGGAGTCAGCAGGCAACCGCTCGCCCGTCGGCCGCCGAGGAGGACCGCATGCTGTCAGACCGCTCCCGTCCCGTGATCGAGGCGACCCTGCCCGTGGTCGCCGACAACGTCCAGGAGATCGCCCGGCGCTTCTACGGGCACCTGTTCGGCGCACACCCCGAGCTGTTCGACGGCGTCTTCAACCGCGGCAACCAGGCCACCGGGGAGCAGCAGGTCGCGCTGGCCGGCTCGGTCGCGGTCTTCGCGAGCACGCTGGTCAAGCACCCGGAGCAGCTCCCCGAGCAGCTGCTGAACCGGATCGCGCACAAGCACGCTTCGCTGGGGATCACGCCCGCCCAGTACGACGTCGTCCACGAGCACCTGTTCTGGGCGATCGGCGACGTGCTCGGTGACGCGGTCACCCCCGAGGTGGCCGCCGCCTGGGACGAGGTCTACTGGCTCATGGCCTACGCGCTGATCCACCAGGAGCGCGGTCTCTACAGCGCCCGGGGCGTCCGCCCGGAGACGGTGTGGCGGGAGTGGGAGGTCGTCGAGAAGATCCAGGAGACCGCCGACGTCGTCACCTTCCGGGTCCGGCGGGTCGACCACCGGCTGGTCAAGACGTCGCTGCCCGGCCAGTACTGCACCGTGCAGGTGCCGCTCCCCGACGGCGTGCGCCAGCCGCGCCAGTACAGCCTCACCCGCGCCGACGACGGCGAGCACCGCCAGTTCTCCGTCAAGCGGGTGCGCGGCAACGGCAAGCCCGACGGCGAGGTCTCCAACCACCTGTGCGACCGGGTGCAGGTCGGCGACCGGCTGACGCTGTCCGCACCCTTCGGTGACGTCGTCCTCGACGACTCCGGCCGCCCCGTGGTCTTCGCCAGCGCCGGCATCGGGATCACCCCGATGGCCGGGATGCTGTCCCACCTGGCCGCGGCGGGCTCCTCGCTGCCCGTCACGCTGCTGCACGCCGACCTGGACGAGGAGTCCTTCGCGCTGCGCTACCAGGTCCTCGAGGACCTCCGCACGCTGCCGGACGCCGCGGCGCACGTCTGGTACGAGCGCGGCGCGCAGACCACGCTGCCCGTGGACGGCGTGCACGACGGCACCATGGACCTCGACGACGTCGACCTGCCCGAGGGCGCCGCCTACTACCTCTGCGGGCCCCTGCCGTTCATGCGGGCGGTCCGCAGCAGTCTCATCGACCGGGGCGTGCCCGCCCGCGACATCCAGTACGAGGTCTTCGGCCCCGACCTGTGGCAGGCCGACCTCGCCTCCGAGCCGGCGCCCGGCGCGACGGCGGAGCCGGCGGAGCCGGCGGGCGCGGGCCGGTAGCCGGGCTCGCGCGCACACTGGGCGGGTGATCCCGTCCGCAGCCGCCCGCCGCGGGGTGGTCCGCCTGCTCAACACCTCCGGCGGGCGGGTCCTCTGCCTGGCCGGGGTCGTCGACGCGGACGCCGTGGAGGCGTTCTGGCGCTGCTACGGCCTCGAGCCGGTGCGCGTCGACGTCGTCGACGCGCGGTCGGTGACCGCCCTGTCGGCCTCGGGCCGCGAGCTCGTCGCCGACGTCCTCGAGGCGGCGGCGGGGCGCGGTCGCGCGGTCGTGCTGCGCCCGTCCGAGCCGGTGCCGCGGTCGCCGGCCGGCCGGGCGGTCTGACGCGACGAGCGTCACGGCCTCCGTTCACCTGGGCTTCACGCGCGGCGGGGACCGTGGGAGACGGCCGCACCCGCGGCCGACGGACGACGACGTCCCCCGGACCCACCTCGAGGAGACGCCATGAGCACGACCACGACCACGAGCACGAGCACGACTCCCCGCCGCCACCTGCGCAGCTGGCTGCGGCGCTTCGACGCCTACACGCTGCAGGTGTTCAACGCCGGGACGCCCGCGCGGCCCGGGACCCGCTGAGCGACCGGGGCGGGGAGGCCCGGTCTCCCCGCCCCGCCGGTCACGCCCGCCGGCCCGCCGCGCCCTCGAGGATGCGGTGCGGGTCGGTGGTGGCGGCCAGCGCGGCCAGCCGCTCCCGGACGGCGGGCGTGGGGGTGCGGGCCAGCACGTCCGGCGCCGTCCCCCAGCCGTGTGCCGGGACCCGGCCGCCGAGGGCGCCGCCGAGCGCCGCGGCCAGCTCCTCGGCGCAGGCCCGCGTGGCCGCCCGGTCCTCGGCGCCCGCGCCGCCGGCCACCCGCACCGCCAGCCGCGCGTCGCGGTGACAGACCGCACTGGGCTGCTGCGGCACCCAGCCGAGCGCGCCGCCGAGCAGCCGCACCTCGACCGTGCGCGGCCGGCTCCCGCCCGCCGCGCGCAGCAGCCCCGCGACCGCGTCGTCGGAGAGGCGGTCGAGCAGCAGCGAGGACTCCACCCCCGCCTCGAGAGCGGGCGCGGCCAGGCCCGCCGGCCCCCGCGGCGCCAGGTCGGCCGCCAGCGGCGGCGCGGCCGCGCGCAGCACGTCGAGCAGCCCCTCGCCGTCGTCGGCCTCGCCGGCCCAGGCGAACCGGACGGCCACCGACGCCTCGCCCCGCGCCGGCCGGGTGAGCACCAGTGAGGTGCCCGCCTGCGGCGGCAGCGCCGCCGACCAGGTGCGCCACGCCTCCGCGACCCGCGCGCCGTCGGCCGCGGACCAGCGCAGCTCTCCGCCCCACCGCGGCCCGGCGGCGAGCAGGTCCAGCTCCACCGCGGTGACGACGCCGAGCGCCGCGCCGCCGCCGCGGACGCCCCAGTACAGGTCGGTGCCGTCGGTGGGGGTGACCCGGCGCAGCACGCCGTCGCCGGTGACCACCTCCACCGCCCGCACCCGGTCCCCGGCCAGGCCGTAGGTCCGGGCCAGCGGGCCGACGCCGCCGCCGGTGACCGTGTCCGCGACCCGCTCCGCGGCCGAGGAGCCGGTGATCGGGGTCAGCCCGTGTCCGGCGGCCGCTGCCGCCAGGTCCCGCCAGCGCACGCCGGCGCCGACCCGCGCCCAGCCGGCGGGCGACACGCTCACCCCGTCCAGCCCGGCGGGGTCCACCAGCAGCGCGCGGGCGCCGTCGCCGCTGCGGCCGGGCGCCCCGACGGCCACGGCCACCCCGTGCCGGCCGGCCAGCCGCAGCGCGGCCACGACGTCGGCGTCCTCCGCCACCCGCACCACCGCCCCGTCGGCGAGTCCGGCCGCCGGCGAGAGGCGGGCGCGCAGGGCGGCGGTCAGGTCGGGCGGCAGGACGGCCGGCCGCGGGCCCAGGGTGCGGTCCGGGGGCGGCGAGGGGAGGGACAGGGTGCTCACGGGGCGTCTCCAGGTGCGGGGATCGGTGCACCCGGAGGGTGGTCGGCGGTCCTTGGTGTCCCCTTGGCGGCCGCTTGGGCAGCAGGTCACGCGCGCTCCCGGGAGGTCACCGGCAGGTCACGGGGCGTCGCGGTCACCCCCGCGGGCGTGTGCGGGCACCTAGCCTGCGCGGCGATGACCGCCACCTCGTACCGCGTGCTCGGACCCGTGGAGGTCTGGCGCGACGGGCAGCTCCTCGCCCCGCAGTCCCCGCGCCACCGCGCCGTCCTGGCCGCGCTGCTGGTCGACGCGGGGCGGACCGTCCCCGTCGACCTGCTCGTCGACCGCGTGTGGAGCGGCCAGCCGCCCACCGCCGTGTCGGCCACCCTGCAGTCGATCGTGTCCCGGCTGCGCCGGGAGCTGGAGCCCGACGTCACCGGCGGCCGCTGGACGCTGCTGGTCACCCGCGAGCCCGGCTACCGCCTCGAGGTCGCGCCCGAGGACGTCGACGCGTTCCGCTTCGCCCAGCTGCTGCGCACGGCCCGCGACCTCGCCGCCCGCGGCGACGCCGAGGGCGCCCGCGCGGCGGTGGCCGAGGGGCTGGCACTGTGGCGCG
This sequence comes from Geodermatophilus sp. SYSU D01036, assembly GCF_054050435.1. Classification (NCBI taxonomy): domain Bacteria; kingdom Bacillati; phylum Actinomycetota; class Actinomycetes; order Geodermatophilales; family Geodermatophilaceae; genus Geodermatophilus; species Geodermatophilus sp. SYSU D01036. Next base: position 192,786 of record NZ_JBJGZJ010000004.1, read on the forward strand.
GCCCGGCCTACGCCGACGTCGCGGCCACCTTCGCCGCCGAGGAGTCCGAGCGGCTCGAGCAGCTGCGGCTGGCGGCCCGGGAGCTGGCCGCCGAGCTGGACCTGCGGCTGGGCCGGCACGCCGAGATCGTCGACGACGTCCGGGAGCTGCTGCGCGCCGAGCCGCTGCGCGAGGGGCTGCGGGCCTCGCTGATGCTGGCGCTGTACCGCAGCGGCCGGCAGGCGGAGGCGCTCGAGGTCTACGACGAGGGCCGCCGGCTGCTGGCCGACGGGCTGGGCGTCGACCCGGGCCGGCCGCTGCAGTCGCTGTACGAGCAGATCCTGCGCCAGGACCCGGCGCTGGCCGGGCCCGTCCCGGCGCCGGCCCCCGCCGCCCCGGCGCCGGAGCCCCCGCCGGCTCCCCCGGCGCCGCCGGCGGTGCGGGCGCTGGGCCCTCTGCCGGTCCCGCTCACCGCCTTCGTCGGCCGCACCGCCGAGCTCGGCCGGCTGGCCGCCGCCCTGTCCGGGCAGCGGCTGGTCACCCTGGTCGGGCCCGGCGGCAGCGGCAAGACGCGGCTGGCGCTGGAGGCCGCGCGCCGCCGGCCGGCCGGGTCGCCGCCGGCCGCGCTGGTCGAGCTGGCCGGCGTCGAGGACCCCGAGCTGGTCGCCGGGCAGGTGGCCACCGTGCTGGGCGTGACGCTGGCCGGCGGGGACCCGCTGGGCGCCGTCGCCACCGCGCTGCAGGACCGGCCGCTGCTGCTGGTCCTCGACAACTGCGAGCACGTCGTCGACGCCGCCGCCGCGGTGTGCGCCGCCCTGCTCCCCCGCTGCCCCGAGCTGCAGGTGCTGGCCACCTCCCGCGAGCCCCTCGGGCTGCCGGGCGAGGCGGTGCTGCCCTGCGGCCCGATGCCCGCCGACGCGCCCGGCAGCGACGCCGAGCGGCTGTTCCTCGACCGCGCCCGGCTGGCCGCCCCGCACCTGGCCGACCCCTCCGCGGAGGACCTGGGCCACGTCCGCGAGCTGGTCGCCGCCCTCGACGGCCTGCCGCTGGCGGTCGAGCTGGCCGCCGCCTGCCTCACCACCCTGCCGCTGGCCGAGGTCGCCGGCCGGGTCGACGACCGGTTCGCCCTGCTGTCGGGCGGCTGGCGCACCGCGGTGCCGCACCAGCGCACGCTCGCGGCCACCGTGCAGTGGAGCGTGGACCTGCTCGCCCCTGCCGAGCTCGCCGTCTTCCAGGCCGTCTCGGTGCTGCCCGGCACGTTCGGCCCGGACCTGGTCGAGGCGGTGGCCGGGCCGGAGGTCGACGGCCGGGCGCTGGAGCTGCTGCGGGTGCTGGTGGCCAAGTCGCTGGTCGAGCTCGACCACGCCGCCGGGCGCTACCGGATGCTGGAGACGCTGCGCCAGTACGCCGAGCAGGCGCTGGACGAGGCGGCGTCCCGGCGGCTGCGCGACCGGCTCACCGGCTTCGCCGTGGCGCTCACCGAGCGGCTGGAGCCGACGCTGCGCAGCCCGCAGTGGACCGAGAGCGCCCGCCGGCTCGACGTCGAGCAGCCGGCGCTGCGGGCGGCGCTCGGGCACGCGCTGGGCACCGGGCAGGGCGAGGCCGCGCTGCGGATCGGCGGGGCGCTGGGCTGGTACTGGTACCGCCGCGGCCACGTGCAGGAGGGCCGCCGCTGGCTGGCCGCCGCGCTGGACGCCACCCCCGGCGCGCCGGCCGGCGTCCGCAGCGGCGCGCTGCTCGCCGACGCGCTGCTGGCCTACCTGTCCGGCGACGTGCCCTCGCTGTGGGAGCGGACCAGCGAGATCGCCGGGACCGCCGACGACGCCGACCCGGTGCTGCCCCTCGCCCTGGTGCTGCGCGGCTTCGTGCGGGCGCTGCTCGGCCAGCCCGACCCCGACGGCGAGGTCGCGGCGGACATCGCCCGCGGCCTGGCGCTGGCGCAGGCGTCGGGCATCGAGTGGGTGCAGGTCGAGATCGCGATGACCCTCGGCCAGTTCTCGCGGGCCGCCGGCGACCTCGACGGCGCGCTCGAGCACCTCGGCCGCGCCGAGCAGCTCGCGCTGCGGCTGGGCCACTCGTGGGCGCACTCCTCGGTGCTGTGGATCCGGGCGAAGGCGCTCACCGACGTCGGCCGGGCCGCCGAGGCGCTGGCCGACCTGTGGGCGATGGTCGAGCTGACCCACCGCGAGGGCGACGCCACCGGCACCCTCGCCGGTCTGCTGGCCGCCGTCGGCGCGGTCACCGCCGCGGGCCGGCCGCGCACCGCCGCGGTGCTGCTCGGCGCGGTGCAGGCCGTCGCCCGGCAGGTCGGCTACGACCCGCTGCGGATGGACCCGATGGACGGGCAGCGCTACGTCACCGCCACCCGCGAGGCCCTCGACGAGGTCGAGTACGACACCGCACTGGCCGAGGGCGCGGTCCTCGACCGCGGCGAGGCGGTGGCGATGGTGGGCCGGCTCGCCGCGGAGACCCGCGCCGCCGACCCGGTCCGCTAGCCGGCCGGCGGCCGCAACCCGGCGTACAGCCGGGCGAGGTCGGGCAGCTGGAAGTGCGCGTTCAGCCCGCTCGGGTTGGGCAGCACCCACGTCTCGGCGCCGCCGATCGCCACCGGCTGGCGACCCCAGTCCGCCCGGGGCGCGCCGGTGGCGAGCCGCCAGGCGGTGAGCCCGAGGACCGCCAGCACCCGCGGCCGGCACCGCGCGACCAGGCCGGCCAGCGCCGCCGCGCCCGCCCGCAGCTCGTCGGCCGTCAGCTCGGCCGCCGTCCGCGTGGGCCGGTCCACCAGGTTGGTCACCCCCAGCCCGTACCGCAGCAGCTCGCGGTCCTCCTCCGGCGCCAGCCGGCGGGGGGTGAGCCCGGCCAGGTGCAGCGCGGGCCAGAACCGGTTGCCCGGGCGGGCGAAGTGGTGGCCGCGCTCGGCCGACAGCAGCGACGGGTTGATGCCGCAGAACAGGACGTCGAGGCCGGGGGCCACGACGTCGGGCAGCGGCTTCCCCGCTCCCCCCGGTGCGGACCCGGTCACCTCCTCCCTCCGCCGAGCCAGTCGACCGCCTCGCGGGCGACGTCGGGCGGGACCCCGTGGCCGCCGTCGAACTCCCGGTAGGTGACGTCGTACCCGTCGGCGCGGAGGGCGGGGACGATCTCGCGGCTGGTCCGCTCGACGGGCAGGACCTCGTCGCCGGTCCCGTGGGACACGAAGACCGGCGGCTGTCCCGTGCGCGTCGCCGGCGGCACGGACCCCGGGGAGAAGGCGACGACCCGCCGGAGCAGCCGGCCGTTGGCCAGCCCCAGTCCCAGCGCGTAGGACGCGCCGTCGGAGAAGCCCGCGACGGCGACCCGGCCGGGGTCGACCGGCACCCGCCGGAGGACGGCGGTCAGCGCGCGGTCGATCCCGGCGACGTCGGGTCCGAAGCCCCGCTGCACGGCGTCCCAGGTGGAGCCCCGGGAGGCGGGGGCGAGCAGCACCAGGCCACGCTCGTCGGCCGGCGACCGCAGCAGCCCCAGGCCGGCCTCGGCGTTCCCGCCCGCGCCGTGCAGGACGACGACGAGCGTCGCCGGGCCGGCGACCCCGCCGGCCGGGACGTGCAGCAGGGGGTCGCGCGTCTCCTCCAGGCCGAGGGCGGAGGTGCCCGGGGGCGGCGGCGGGAGGTCCGGTGGAGCGGTCGGGCGTGCGGTCAGGCCGGCGGCCCCGTCGGTGCCGGGTGCTCCGGGGAGCCGGGCCGCGCAGCCGCCCACGAGGGCGGCCCCGGCGGCCCGGCCCGCCGTCAGGAGCAGCCGCCGGCGCGAGAGCGCGGTGCACGGGTGCCGCTCAGGCACTGACCTCCTCGTGGGTGTTCACCCCCGGGATCCGGCGGACCGATCCCCAGCCGAAGCGGGCCCACGCCACCAGCAGCGCCGCACCGACCAGGGACCCGAGGGTGTCGCGGACGAGGTCGCCGTTGGTGTCGTCGTTGCCCTCCGACAGCCGCGTGCCGAACCAGGCGTCTGACCGCCACTCGTACACCTCCCACAGCGCCCCGATCGTGACGCCGAGCGCCGTCGTCACGACCGCGATCCCGACGTAGTGGCGCAGGTGGGTCTCGTCGCGGGGGTCGGGGACGACGTCGAGGCGGGCGAGCGCGATGTAGACGACGGGCGCGGTGAGCATCGGCAGCGTGACGTGCACCAGGTCGTCGAAGCGGACGAACCGGTCGTAGAGGCCCAGCGTCTCGCCGAACCCCTGCAGGACCATCCCCGCGGTCAGCGCGAGGTCGTACACCCGCGGCAGGTCGACCAGCCGCGCCAGGACGGTCACCGCCCCGAGGAACAGCAGGACCGCCGCGTCCCCGGCCCGGCCCGCCAGCGCGTAGGCGACCCCGCCCGCGAGCAGCACGAGCCGCAGGACGTCGATGCCGTCCCTCAGCACCGGCGTCCAGTCGCCCATCACCAGCCTGCGCACGTCCACCTGCCCCCCCACCTCGCCCGGTGGGCGGGTCCCCCCGTCGACGCGCGGCCCACCGGAGGCGGCTCAGCGCGGCGGGTCGGCCTCCGCGCCGATCGCGTCGTCGACCGAGGTCTCGCCCTGGGTGCGACCGCCGCCGGCGTGGGCGACGTCCGGGCCGACGCTCGCCTGCGAGCCCTCGTCCTCCGGGCCGGCCTGCGGGGTCGGGTCGGTCTCGCTCATCGGTCCTCCTCGGGTGCGTGGTGCCCCGCCCCGTACCCCGCCGGCGGCGGGCCACGCGGCCCGGTCGCCGGCGGGGCACGGGCGCCGGGTCAGCCCAGCCGCAGCACCTCCATCGCGCGCGCGGCCATCTCCGCCTCGCCGAGCGCGTTCGGGTGCACGATCACCGCGTTGGTGCCCTGCAGCACCGGCTCCACCCAGCGGACGCCGATCGGCTGGCAGGCGTCGTGCCCGGCCGAGGCGCGGGTGAGGTCGACGTAGGTGACGCCCGTGGCCGCGGCCGCGCGCCGGACGGCGTCGTTGAGCGTGGTCTGCAGGGAGTGCAGGTAGGGGACGTCGCCCTCGGCGATCGGCATCCGGTCGAAGCAGCCGCCGGTCGGCGGCAGGATCGCCGGGTAACCGAGGATCGCGACCCGGGCGCGCGGCGCGGCCTCGCGCACCGCCGACAGCGCCTGCACCAGCGCCGGGTAGGTGGTGGTGCGGACGGTGTCCTCGAACGAGGTGCCGTAGGTGTCGCGGCACGGGCTGCCGCGGCCCAGCGTGAGCAGCCCGGCGGTGCCGCAGCGCAGGATCGACTCGATGAACACCCCGCTGTCGTTGCCGCCGATGGTCATGGTGACCAGCTGGGTGTCCGGGGACAGCGCCTGCAGCTGCGGCGGCACGCCGGGGTGCTGCGCGGTGGTGAAGTCGGAGGTGTCCGCGCCGCCGCAGGTGACGTCGGTCAGCTGGGCGCCGGTCGCCTGCGCGATCAGGTGCGGGTAGTTGCGGGTGGAGCGCAGGCACTGCGGCGCGGCGGTGGGGTCCGGGGGCAGGACGCCGGAGGCCGCGCTGTAGGAGTCGCCGAGCGCGGCGTAGCGCAGCGGTCCCGGGGGCGCGGCCGAGGCCGGGGGGACGACGAGCAGGACGCCGGCGAGCGCGGCGAGCAGGACGGTCAGCAGTCGGCGCACGGACCACTCCATCGGGGCCGGGGGGCAGGACGCCGGGCTCAACGACGGCGGTCCGATCGGGTGACGGCGGTCACCCGGCCCCGGCGGCGGCGAGCGGCTCCACCCGGTGCGTCCGCACCCACGCCGCCGGGTCGTGGCGGCGCAGCACCAGCGGCAGGACGGCGTCGCGGACGGCGCGGCCCACGGCCGGCGGCGGCTTCGCGCTGCTCCGGCGGAAGCCCTGGGCGACCACCCGCTCCGCGCGCGCCCGCCGCCGCTGCTCGAAGGCGCGCAGGGCGTCGTCGGGCGGCAGGTCGCGCAGGCACGAGGCGAGGACGACGGCGTCCTCCATCGCCAGCGACGAGCCCTGGCCCGAGGCCGGCGAGGTCGCGTGCGCCGCGTCGCCGATCAGGACGGTGCGGCCGCGGGACCAGCGGGGCACGGTGGGGACGTCGTACGTCGTCCACCCGCGCAGCGGCCCGGGGGTGGCCTCCACCAGGTCCACCAGCGGCGACCGGTCGCCGCGCAGCAGGTCGTAGAGCAGCGCCCGCCAGCGCGGGCCGGGCGTGCCGGCGACCTCGCCGTCGGCCGGCTCGCGGTCCAGCGGCGGGTTGGCGAACCACCACGTGCCGCCGTCCGGCGCGGCGAGGTACCCGGCGAAGCAGCGCCGGCCGAAGACCATGGTCAGCCGGCCCACCTCGGCGTCGGCCGGCACGTGCGAGGAGTACCCGGCGGTGATCAGCACGGGCACGAACCGGGGCGGCGGGGCGTCCGGGGCGACCAGCGGCCGCACCACCGACCGGACGCCGTCCGCACCGACGAGCAGGTCCGCGGTCTCCGTGCGGCCGTCGGCGAACACCGCGGTCACGCCGCCGCCGGTGTCCTCGGCCCCGGTCAGGCGGGAGCGGTAGCGGACCTCGATTCCCCGCCGCAGCGCCTCCGCGTGCAGGGTCCGGTAGAGGTCCGAGCGCTTCACCGAGATGCCGGCGTCGCGCCGTCCCGCCGGGTCCCCGGTGGTGGACGCGCCCAGGACCCGGCCGGTCCCGCTGCGGAACTCGATGGTGTGCGTCGGGAACCCCGCCGCCCGGACGGCGTCCTCGGCCTCGACGGCGCGGAGCGCGTCCAGCCCGTTGACCTGCACGCCGAGCCAGGTGCCCACGTCGCCCTCGGGAGCCGGGTGGGCCTCGTGCACCGTCGCCTCGATCCCCACCCGCTGCAGCGCCATGGCCGCCACCGGTCCCGCCACCCCGCCGCCCACCACGATCGCGCGCGTCATGCCCGGCATCCCCCCACACCCGGCGGCGCGCGCCAACCCCTGACGCCCTCCCGTCTGCCAGCATCGGCGGCCACCGACCGGAGCACCCGGGGAGGCCGCCCGTGACCGATCTCCAGCGGATCGCCCTGACCGGCGTCGCGATCCCCCCGGGACCGGGCGGGACGCCCGGGCTGCGCGGGGTGCTCGCCGTGCCCGACGGCCCCGGGCCGTGGCCGGGCGTGGTGCTGCTGCACGAGGCCTTCGGCGTCGACGGCGTGGTGCGGCGGCAGGCGCAGCGGATGGCCGCTGCCGGCCATCTCACGCTCGTGCCGGACCTGTTCACCGACGGCGGCGCACGCCGCGCCCTGGTCCCGACGTTCCGCGCGGTGGACGCCGGGCACGGGCGCCCGTTCGCCGACGCCGGGGCGGCCCGCGCGCACCTGGCCGCGCGGCCCGACTGCACCGGCCGCGTCGGCGTGCTGGGGTCCAGCGTCGGCGGCGGGCTGGCGCTGCACCTGGCGGCCCGCGGCTTCGACGCGGCCGCGGTCTTCTACGCGCGGCTGCCGCGGGACCCGCACACCGCGCTGCTCGGCGCCTGCCCCGTGGTGGCCGGCTACGGCGGCCGCGACCCGGGGCTGCGCGGCACCGCCGCGGAGCTCACGACGGTGCTGACCCGGGTCGGCGTCCGGCACGACGTCCGCGAGTACCCCGGCGTGGGGCACGGCTTCCTGCACGACGCGCCGGTCGGCCCCCGGGTGCTGCGCCCGCTGCTGCGGGACGTGCTGCGGATCCGGCCGGACCCCACCGCCGCGGCCGACGCCTGGGCCCGGACCGACGCCTGGTTCGCCGAGCACCTGCGGGGGCGGCCCCCGGCGGAGGTCCCGGCGCTCAGGGCGTCGGCGCCGTGACCGGGGACGCCGGCTGCCGCGGGGCCGGGACCACCGGCACGCTGACGACCTCCGGCGCGGGCGCCGGGCGGGCCGGCCGGCGGCCGAAGCCCGCGGCGAACACGTCCGGCAGCACGAACACGACGCGCTGCGGCTGCTCGGGGCCGGCGTCGACCAGGGCGCGGATGCGGGCCAGCTCGTCCTCGGCGGCCCGGGCGTCCTCCCAGACCTCGTAGACCATCACCGACCGGGGCTGCCGGACGTGCCGGCGGGACAGGCAGTGCAGGGGACGGTCGACGTCCTCCGGCAGGGCGCGGCGCAGCACCTCGTACTGCGCCGGCTCGACGTCGTTCCACCGCAGGTGCAGCACGAGGAGAGACACGGTTCCCCCTGGTAGTCGGTCCGGTGGTGCGGCACGGACGCTAGGGACGGCCGATCGGCACCGTCTGTACGCACTTCTGCGTAGGCGGCGGGGCGCGACACCCCCTTGACGGCGCGGGGATCTCCGTTGACGCCGGCCCGCGACAGCGGCCACGCTCGTCCTGCACAGAGGGCTGCACACGCGACCGACGCGGGACCGGCGGGGACCCGCCCAGGATGGTCGGAGGCGGGCCGTGGAGCCTGTGGTCCGGGAGCTCACCGACCTGGTGGTGGGCCTGCTCGACGGCATGGTCGGCCCGCGGCTGCCCGCGGGCCCCGTGTTCGCCCTCCTGTGCCCCCGCCTGGAGGCGTCCGCCGCGGTGCTGCAGCGCACCGACTGGCGCACCGGTGCCACCGAGATCACCGCCACCGGCCTCGACGCCGGGCAGCTGGAGCTGCTGGTCGACGCCACGCACCGCATGCGCTCGGTGCACCCCCTGCTGACCGCCGCCGCGGCCGGGGACCTCACGCCCGCGACCGCGCAGGAGGCGGCCGGCGGGTGGCAGAGCTGGCGCCGGTCCCCCGCCCGGGGCGTCATCGCCGCGGTGTGCGGCTGGGACCAGGTGGTCAGCCTGCCGCTGCGCGGCGGCCCGGCCGAGGTCTGCGGGTTCGCCTTCGGCCGTCCCCGCCACGACTTCACCACGGCGGACCTCGCGCTGCTGGGGGGCGTCGCGCCGGTGCTGCGGGCGCTGGACCGGCACGTGCGGACGGTGCGGGCCTGGCAGGACGGCGACGGCGACGGTGGCGGTGGCGGTGGCGGCGAGCACGCCCGCGAGGCGGGGCTCACCTGCCGGGAGACGGCGGTCCTGCTGTGCCTCGCGGAGGGGCTGACGGCGACCGCGACGGCGCACCGGCTGGGCTGCTCGACCCGCACGGTCACCACGCACGCCGCGCGGCTGTACCGGAAGCTCGGCGTCCACGACCGGCTCACCGCGGTCCTCGAGGCGCAGCGCCGGGGCATCCTGCCCGCCCCCGCCGTGCGGGCCGGCTGAGCGGCGGGTCAGCGCGGTGTCCGCCAGGGCAGCAGCCGGGGGTCCAGCGGGGCCCCGAACCAGCAGGCCATCCACCGCAGCCGGGCGCCGGTCGGCGACGGCTGACGGGCCGGGGTCGGGCTCGGGGTCGGGCTCGGGGTCGGGCTCGGGGTCATGGCGTCCTCCCTCGGAGCGGCTGCCGGACGAGCCTCCGACCGGCGGCGGTGCCGTCGCGTCGGGGGAAACCCGCGGCCTGGTGGGCCGGGCGGCGGAGCTCGCGCGCGTCGACCGGCTCCTCGCCGGCGCCCGCGCGGGCCGGCCGGGGCTGCTGGTCCTGGAGGGCGAGGCCGGCGTCGGCAAGACCGCCCTGCTGGAGGCCGCGGCCGCGCGGGCCGCCGGGTGCACGGTGCTGCGCGCCCGCGGGATCGAGTCCGAGGCGACGCTGCCGCAGGCCGTCCTGCTGGAGCTGCTCGGCCCGCTGCGCCCCCTGCTGCCGGGGGTCCCGCCCGGGCAGGCGGCGGCGCTCGCCGCGGCGCTGGGCTGGGGGCCGGCCGACGTCCCGGGCGAGCGGCACCTGGTCGCGGCGGGCACCCTCTCGCTGCTGGCCGCCGCCGCGGCGGCCGCGCCGGTGCTCGTCCTGGTCGACGACCTGCAGTGGGCCGACGCGGAGTCCGCGGCCGCGGTGCTGTTCGCCGCGCGGCGGGTGCACGGGGACCGGGTCGCGGTGCTGGTGGCGCGGCGGCCGGGAGCCGACCCGCTGCCCGGCGGCGAGGTCCTCCCGGTGGCCGCCCTGCCCGCCGACGCCGCCCGCGCGCTGCTCGCCGGCACCGTCGCCCCCGCCGTGGCGCGCCGGCTGGTCGACCGCGTCGGCGGGGTCCCGCTCGCGCTGCTGGAGGTGGCCGCGGCCCTGGGGCCGGCGCAGCGGGCGGGCACCGAGCCGCTGCCCGCCGACCTGCCGGCCGGCCCGGCGCTGGCCGGGGCGCTCGAGCCGGAGCTGGCCGCGCTGCCGGCCGGGGCGCGGGAGGCGGTGCTGCTGCTGGCCGCCGCCTACGACGGCAGCGCCGCCGCGGTGGCCGCGGCGCTCGCCCGGGCGGGCACCGACCCCGCCGCGGCCCTGGACGCCGCGGAGCAGCGGGGCGTCGTCGTGCGCGACGGGGACGCCCTGGCCTTCCGGCACCCGCTGCTGCGCAGCCTGGTGTGGCGCCGCGCGACGCCCACCGAGCGCCGCCGGGCGCACCGCCTGTTGGCGGGGACCGCCCGGACCGGCGACGACCTCGCCGCGGTGTGGCACCGCGCCCTGGCCGCCGCCGGTCCCGACGAGGCGCTGGCCGGCGAGCTGGCCGCGGCCGCCGACCGGGCCCGGGCGCGGCGCGGGTACGCGGCGTCGTCGGCGGCGCTGGAGCGTGCGGCCGCGCTGAGCACGGACGCCGCCCGGGCCGCGGGGCTGCTGGCGGCCGCGGTCCGGGACGCCGCCGTCGGCGGGGACGCCGCCCGCGCGCGGGCGCTGGCCGGCGCCGTCCTGCGCGGCGCGGCGCCGGCGGCCGCGCGGGCGGGCGTGCTGCACGTCCTGGGCCGCCTGGAGCAGGACACCGGCTCGGTGCCGGCCGCGGGCGACCTGCTGCGCGCGGCTGCCGACCTCGCCACCGGCCGCACCGCCGCCTGGGTGCTCACCGACCTCGCCGTCGTCCAGCACCGGCTCGGCGACGTGGGTGGCATGCAGGCGACGGCGCGGCGGATCGCGGCCGCCGCGGACGCCGGTGACCCGCTGCAGCGGGTGCTCGCCGCGTGGGTCACCGGGGTCGCCGCCCTCCACGCCGGCGACCCCGACCGCGGCCGGCCGCGGCTGCGCCGGGCACTGGAGGGCATGGAGGCAGAGCCGGAGCTGCGCGCCGAGCCCCGGCTGCTGCCGCTGCTGGTCATCGCGGTGGGCTGGCTGGCCGACCCGCTGGCCGCCGTGCCCGTCGTCGAGCGGCGGGTACGCGAGGCCCGGGAGGTGGGGGCGCTGGGCGTGCTGGTCGCGGTGCTGGCGATGACCGCCCACGGCCGCGCCTGGATGCTCGGCGACCACGCGGGCGCCTACGCCGACGCCGGCGAGGCGGTCGAGCTCGCCGAGCAGCTGGGCTACGTCGCCGACGCCGCACCGGCCCTGGAGCTGCTCGCGTCGGAGGCCGCCATGCGCGGGCGGCACGCGGAGGCGGCGGCGCACCTGGGGCGCGCCCGCGCGCTGGTCACCCGCGCCGGCACGACCGCCGTCGCGGCCCACCTCCCGGTCCACGAGGCGTTCTGCGCGCTGTGCCGCGGCGACCTGGCCACCGTCGCCCGGGTGCTGGAGGCGAGGCTGGCCGCCGACGGCGGGGTCGGCCCGCTCGGCGAACCGCTGGGGGTGGCGCCGCTGCTGGTCGAGGCCTGGACGGGGCTGGGCCGGGCCGCCGAGGCCACGGAGCTCGCCGGCGAGTACGAGCGGGTGTCGCGGTCGCCGCTGCCGCAGACCGCCGCGCTCGTGGCCCGCTGCCGGGCCCTCACCTGCCCCGACGACGCCGCCGCGGCGGCGCTGTTCGAGCGGGCGCTCGCCGCCCACGCGCTCGCGCCGGACCCCTTCGAGGCCCCGCACACGCGGCTGCTGTTCGGGGCGCGGCTGCGCCGCTCGGGGCAGCGGACGCGGGCGCGGGAGGAGCTCGCCGCGGCGGCCGACGCCTTCGCGGCACTGGACCTCACCGCCTGGGCGCAGCGGGCCGAGGACGAGCTGCGCGCCACCGGGCGGACCGCGCGCCCGCGCCGGCCGCTGCCCGAGGAGCCCCTCACCGCGCAGGAGACGCGGATCGCCGTCCTGGCGGCGCGGGGCGCCTCGAACGCGGAGGTCGCCGCGGCGCTGTTCCTCAGCCCGAAGACCGTGGAGCACCACCTGAGCAGCGTCTACCGCAAGCGCGGGCTGCGCTCGCGGGTCGGGCTGGCGACGCTGTTCCCGCCCGGGGGCTGAGGGCGGGTCAGCCGGCCCGGTCGAGGCGGCCGGCCAGCTTGTCGACGAACCGGTCGACCGGGCGCGGTTCCTCGCCGGGCGGCAGGGGCTCGGCGGGGGTGAGCACCCACAGCACGGCGTAGAGCACCAGGCCGGCGCCGCCGGCGAGGGTCAGGGCGACGGCGGCGGCGCGCCACAGCACCGCGTCGACGCCGGTGTAGGCGGCCAGCCCGCCGCAGACGCCGCCGAGCATGCGCTCGGTGGAGCTGCGCCGCAGCGGCGGCCGGGTCCCGGTGTACGAGGTCGGAGTCGTCATGCCACGAGGCTCCGCCGCCGGGCCCCGCGGCACATCGGGGAAGGCCCGGAACCGCACCCGGACCCGACCCTGGTCAGCCCGCGGCGACCTTGGGGGCGACCTCGGTGCCGAGCAGCTCGATGCCGCGCAGCAGGTCCTCGTGGGCCAGGCGCGGGTTGGTCATCTGGATGGAGACCCGGTCCACCCCGCCGAGCTGGGCGGAGATCCGCAGCAGCTTCTCGGCCACGGTGTCGGGGTCGCCCATGAAGAAGGCGCCGTCGGGCCCGCTGGTGGCGTCGAACTGCGCGCGGGTGGGCGCCCGGAAGCCGCGCTCGCGGGAGACCTTGGTGAACATCTCGTGCCAGCCCGGGTAGATCGTGTCCGCGGCGGCCCGGGTGCTGTCGGCGACGTAGCCGAACACGTGCAGCCCGACCTGGAGCCGCTCGGGCGCGTGCCCGGCCTGCGCGCCGGCCTGCCGGTACAGGTCGACCAGCGGCGCGAACTGCCGCGGCTCGCCGCCGATGATCGCGACCATGAGCGGCAGGCCGAGCAGCCCGGCCCGGACGAACGACGTCGGGGTGCCGCCCACGCCCACCCAGATCGGCAGCGGGTCCTGCAGCGGGCGCGGGTAGACCCCCTGGCCGGTGAGCGCCGGGCGGTGCCGGCCGGACCAGGTGACGTGCTCGGACTCGCGGATGCGCAGCAGCAGGTCCAGCTTCTCGTCGAACAGCTCGTCGTAGTCGGCCAGCGACAGGCCGAACAGCGGGAACGCCTCGGTGAACGAGCCGCGGCCGACGACGAGGTCGATCCGCCCGCGGCTGATGAGGTCCAGGGTGGCGAACTGCTGGAACACCCGGACCGGGTCGGCCGCCGACAGCACCGCGACGGCGCTGCCCAGCCGGATCCGCTCGGTGCGGGCGGCGGCCGCGGCGAGGATGACCGGCGGCGCGGAGTCGTAGTACTCGGGGCGGTGGTGCTCGCCGATGCCGAAGGAGTACAGCCCGACCCGGTCCGCCAGCTCGATCTCCTCGAGCAGGTGGGCCATCCGCTCCTCGGGACCCACGAGCCGGCCCGTCCGCGGGTCGGTCACCGCCGCCACGAAGCTGTCGACGCCGAGGTGCACGGCGGTCCTCCTCCCGGGGCGGGCGCCCCTGTCGTCGAGCACTCGGTCGTCAAGCGCTCAACGACCAGTGAACCAGTCGCCTCCTACCCGCCGCACGCGCGAGCGCCCCTCCGGCGGGGAGCCGGAGGGGGCGCTCGGAGGGGTGACTCGGGTCAGAACCCCGCCTGGCTCACGCCGTACTCGGCCTGCTCCGGGGTGAAGCCCTCGAACTCCAGCTGCTCGACGAGCCCGGAGCGCGAGAACGAGGTGAACTCGAGGTACTCCCGGGCGGACCGGGCGGCCTGCTCGTTCCAGTCCACGTCCAGGCCGTCGACGGCCCAGGTGGCGTCGCCGTTCGAGTACCCCTCGAACTCCAGCTGCTCGATCAGGCCGGACCGCGAGAACGAGGTGAAGTCGAGGTAGTCACTGGCGGACTCGCGGGCGTTCCGCTGGCCGAGCGTCAGGTCGGGAGCCGGGACCGGAGCCGGCGCGGGGGCCGGCGCGGGGGCCGGCGTGCGGGCCGGTGCGGGAGTCGTCGGAGCGGCGGTCGTGGGCGCGGACGTCGGGGCGACCTCCTCCACCTGCGGCGTCGGGGCAGGCGCCGGCGTCGAGGCGGGCGCCGACGTCTCCGCCGCGGACGTGCTGGAGCCGGCGGCCGCCGAGGTGCTGTCGGTGCCCTCCTTCGGCGCCACGGCCGCGCCGAGCACGGCGAGCGCCAGCACGCCGGCCGGGATCGCGTACCGCTTCCGCGTGAACCAGGGACGGACCGGAGGCGTCGGGAGCCCCGTACCGGGCGGGACGGGGGGCTGCCAGGGGCCCTGCGGCGCCGGGTACGGCGGCGGGGGCTGAGGGGCGCCAAACTGCTGGGGGGCGCCGAACTGCTGGGGGGCGCCGAACTGCTGGGGGGCGCCGAACTGCTGCGTGACGTCGTACGGCTGGGGGGCGCCGAACGGGTGAGGGCCACCGAACTGCTGAGGGGCGCCGAACTGCTGCGTGGCGGCGACGTGCTCGGGAGTGCCGAACTGCTGCGGAGGCGGCGGGAAGGCGTAGGCGGCCGTGGGCTGGTCGTCGACCGGGGGCGGGAAGCCGGGCTGGTGCGGGACGCCGGGCCGGCCGTCGTCGTGGGGGTTCGGCAGAACCCCGTCGGGCTGGGTCACGAGGGACACTCCTGCGTCGCTGGATGATCGAACACGCGCTCCAGCGGAGTATCGGAACCCTCGGCCGGTTCTCGCCCCCAGTCGCCCGGCGTCCCCTCACCGCCCGCGCCCGGACGCGCGAGCGCCCCTCCGGCCGGGAGCCGGAGGGGCGCTCGTGGGCACGGGTCCTAGGCGGCGGTGGTCGCCCGGTCGTCGCGCGGGGGGCGGGGCGCCGTGGGGCGGTCCTCGGCGCCGGCGCGGAGGCCGGCGAGGTGCCAGGCGGTGCAGTCGGGGCAGCTGGCGATCCAGACGTGCCGGGGGTGGCGGAAGCAGGCGGCTCGGTCGGCCGGGGTGCTGGACATGGTGCGGGTACTCCCTGCCGCCGGGCTGACGGCGGCTCGTGACTCGTGGGACGGGTGGTGCAACACGGACGGACCGCTCGCCCATCCGCGTGTGTGGGAGGACACGTGACAGCCCCCGTACCTGCGCGTTCGGCGAGATGTGACGACGGGCACGTCACCCTTTGGCGGCGGGATGGTCACTCTCGACGACCGTGGATGCCGATCCTGGGCGCATGTCCGCTCGACTCGTCGCTGCCGGCAACGCCGCCACGCAGCAGCCGTGGTCCCGGCCCGTTCCCTCGCCGGCGACCGAGGAGCAGCCCTGGTGGCGCTCGGCCGTCGTCTACCAGGTCTACCTGCGCTCGTTCGCCGACGGCAACGGTGACGGCATCGGCGACCTCGCCGGCCTGCGCGCCCGCCTCCCCTACCTGTCGTGGCTCGGCGTCGACGCGCTGTGGATCAACCCGCACTACCCCTCGGGCGGCGCCGACGGCGGCTACGACGTCGTCGACTACCGGGCGGTGGACCCCGAGTACGGCGACGTGTCCGACGTGGAGGCGCTGGTCGCCGACGCCCGCCGGCTGGGCCTGCGCGTCGTGCTCGACGTCGTCCCCAACCACACCTCCGACCGGCACCCCTGGTTCCAGGCGGCGCTGGCCGACCCCGACTGCCCCGAGGCCTCCCGCTACCACTTCGCGCCGCCGTCGGAGGAGCCGCCGAACAACTGGCGTTCGCTGTTCGGCGGGCCGGCCTGGTCGCGCACGCCGGACGGCCGCTGGTACCTGCACCTGTTCGCCCCCGAGCAGCCCGACCTCAACTGGCGGGACCCGGTCGTGGCCGAGGACTTCGAGCGGACCCTGCGCTTCTGGCTCGAGCGCGGGGTCAGCGGCTTCCGCGTCGACGTCGCCTACGGCCTCCACAAGGACGCCGGCCTGCGCGACAACCCCGGCGAGTACTCCCCCACCCTGTTCGGCCACGGCCCCGAGCAGGCCATGACGTGGAACCAGCCCGAGGTGCACGACGTGTGGCGCCGCTGGCGGGCGGTCTGCGACGAGTACCCGGACACCATGCTCGTCGGCGAGGTCTGCCTGGCCGACCTCGACGAGGTCGCCCTCTACTCGCGGCCCGACGAGCTGCACCAGTCCCTGTCGTTCCGGCTGCTCAAGTCGAAGTGGGACACCCCGGCCTTCGCCGAGGCGATCGGCAGCGCGCTGGACGCCTTCGGCCAGGTGGGCGCACCCGTGTCGTGGGTGCTCGGCAACCACGACAAGGACCGCATGGTCACCCGCTTCGGCGGCGGCGACACCGGCCTGGCCCGCGCCCGCGCGGCCGCGCTGCTGCTGCTGTCGCTGCCCGGATCGGCCTACGTCTACGCCGGTGACGAGCTGGGCCTGCCGCAGGCGCACGTCCCCGACGAGGCCAAGCAGGACCCGATCTTCTTCCGCAGCGGCGGCGAGCGCGCCGGCCGCGACGGCTGCCGCGTTCCCATGCCGTGGAACGCCACCGCCGGCGTCGGCTTCTCCCGCGACCGCTCGGCGAAGCCGTGGCTGCCGGTGCCCGCGGAGTGGAAGCGGCACGCGGTGTCCCGGCAGACCCGCGACTCCGGCTCGGTGCTGCACCTCTACCGGCAGGCGCTGGCCGTCCGCGCCGAGCACCCGGCGCTGGGCACCGGCGAGGCGACCGTGAGCACCCGCGGCGACGTCCTCACCGTGCGCTGCACCGGCGGCGGCCGCACCGTCCGCTGCGTGGTCAACATGGGCACCGACACAGCGCTGGTCCGCTCGCGCGGCCAGGTGCTGCTCGAGTCCGGCCCGGGCGTGCACACCTCGGCCCGCTCGGTCGCGCTGCCCCCGGACACCGCGGTGTGGATCGCGGGAGACTGACGGCGTGAGCCCGCGGCGCTGCCCCTGCGGCACCGGCCTGCCCTACGCCGAGTGCTGCGGGCGGCTGCACGACGGGACGGCGTCCGCCGCCACCGCCGAGCAGCTCATGCGCTCCCGCTACAGCGCCTTCGCCGTCGGGGACGCCGCCTACCTGCAGGAGACGTGGGACCCGGCCACCCGGCCGCGGTCGCCGGCCCTGGACCCGGCGGTGCGCTGGACCGGCCTGGAGGTGCTGGCCACCACCGGCGGCGGGCTGTTCGACGCCGAGGGCACGGTGACCTTCCGCGCGCACTCCCGCGGCGGCGGCGAGGAGCACGTGCAGGCCGAGCACAGCCGGTTCCGGCGCGCCGGGGGCCGCTGGGTCTACGTGGACGGCGACCCCGCCTGAGGCCCCGGCGGCCAGCGGTCCAGCCAGCGCAGCGTGCGGTCGACGACCTGCGCCAGCGCACCCGGCTCGGGGAACAGGTGGGTCGCCCCCGGGACGACGGCCAGCTCGGACGGCCCGCCCAGCCGCGCGGCGGCGTCCCGGTTGAGCGCGAGCACCTGCCGGTCGGCACCGCCGACGACGAGCAGCGTGGGCGCCCGCACCCGGGACAGCGCCTCCCCGGCCAGGTCCGGCGGCAGCCCGGCGGTCGCCGCCGCGCGGCCCAGCCAGTCGAGGGCCGCGGTCAGCCGGCCGGTCAGCAGGCCGACGTCGGAGCGCAGCTCGCGGGTGCGGTCGTCGACCGCCTCCTCGGCGGGCGTGAGCAGGTCCAGCAGCAGGGTGGCCCGGCCCGCCCGCTGCAGCGCGGCGGCCACCTGCCGGTTGCGCGGGCTGTGCCGGCTGCTGCCGCTGCCGTGGGCGCACAGCACCACCCCGCGGGCGGCCGGCGGCACGGCGAGGTCCCAGGCCAGCACCGCGCCGGGTGCGGGCACGTCGACGGGGACCTCACCGGGCACGACCGTCCCTCCTCGGACGCTCGGCTCCCGGGTACCCGGTGGGGACCGGACCGACGCCCGGGTGTGGCGGGGAGCGGGCGGGTGTGGTGGTCTGCCGCGGTGCCCGCACCCGCTGCCGACGTCGTCGTCGCCGGGGCCGGGCCGGCCGGGCTGTCGGTGGCCGCCGCCTGCGCCGCCGCGGGGCTGCGGACGGCGCTGGTGGCGCCGGCGGTCCGCCCGTGGCCGGCCACCTACTGCCTGTGGGCCGACGAGCTGGCGGCGGCGGCCGCCCCGCTCGGGCTCGACCCGGCCGCCGTCGCGGCCGCGTACGCCCCCACCGTCGTGCGCACCGCGGCCGGCGGCGAGCGGCGGCTGACCCGCGGCTACGCGCGGCTGCGCAACGACGTCGTCACCGCCGCCCTGCTCGACCGGCTGCACGCCGCCGGCGGTGAGGTGGTGACCGGCCGGGTGGCGGCGGTGGAGGCCGGGGACGTCGGGGAGGCCGGGGAGGTCGCCGTCCTCGCCGGCGGGCGCCGGCTGGCCGCCCGCACGGTCCTCGACGCGCGCGGCGGCGGCCCGGGGACGGCGCAGCAGCGGGCCTGGGGCGAGGTGGTGGCCGGCCCCGTCGACGACGTCGTCCCGCCCGGCGGGGCGCTGCTCATGGACTGGACGGCGCTGGCCGACCCCGCCGCCCCGCCGGCGTTCCTCTACGGCCTGGCCCTCGACGACGGCACCGTGCTGCTCGAGGCGACCTCGCTGGCCGCCCGCCCGCCGGTGCCGCTGCCGGACCTGCGGGCCCGGCTCGACCGGTTCCTCGCCGCCCGCGGCCTGCGCCCGGCCGGGGAGCCCGAGCGGGTGGCGATCCCCCTGGACGCCCCGCCGCGGGCCGCCGGACCGGGGACCCCGCTGGGCGCGTCGGCGGGATTGGTGCACCCGGCCACCGGCTACAGCGTCGCGTCCTCGCTGCGGCTGGGCCCGCGGGTCGCGGCCGCGCTCGCGGCCGGCGGGGACCCGCGCGCGGTGGTGCGCCGGGCCCGTCCCCGGGCGACGGCGGCGCTGCTGGGCCTGGGCCTGGAGGTGCTGCTGCCGCTGGACACCCGCGCCACCGACGCCTTCTTCGCCGCGTTCTTCGCGCTGCCCGAGCGGTCCTGGGCGGCCTACCTGGACGTCGGCTCGCCGCCGGCCGCCGTCGCCGCGGCGATGGCCCGGGTGTTCGCCGCGCTGCCCGGGCCGCAGCGGGTGCGGCTGCTGCGCGGGGTGGCCGGCGGGTCGGCCCGGGGTCTCAGGCGGGCGCGGGCGGCGGCGTCGCGTCGATGACGGCGGCGTGCTCGGGCAGCACGCCGGTGCGCCGCCGCTGGCGCAGCAGGTACCACGACAGGCCGACGGCGACGATCGCGCCGATGAACACCGGCGCGGCCCACTGCAGGTACCAGTGGGGTTCGCCGGTGGCGTTGTAGACCTCCCGCCGCGGCCAGGCCAGGTTGACCGCCATCCCGGCGCCCCACAGCACCGCGAGCACGTTGACCGGCAGGCCCAGGCGGCCGAGGGAGAACCGGCCCGGCGCCGGCCGGGGCCAGCGCCCGCGCAGCCGGGCGACCAGCATCGGCCCGGTCACCAGCAGGTAGGCCAGGTAGATCATCACCACGGCGATGCTGGTCAGCGCGGTGAACACCTGTGGCTGGCGCACGTTGAGCAGCAGCACGCCGACGGCGAGCAGCCCGACCAGCACGGCGGGGACCACGGGCGTGCGCCGCCGGGGATCGACGTGCGCGAGCCGGGCGGAGGCGGGCAGCGCGTTGTCGCGGGCCATGGCGAAGGTCATCCGGATCGCCGCGGTGTGCACCGCGAGGCAGCACACGGTGACCGCGACGACGATGCAGAGGAGGAACGCCTTCCCCAGCCCGGTGCCGGCCACCGACAGCAGGACGTACTGCAGGCCCCCGCCGCTGGAGGACAGCTGCGGGTCGGTGAGGTCGGGGGCGGCCATGAGCCCGAAGAGCAGGATCAGCCCGCCGAGCACGAAGGACGCGGTGATCGCCCGCAGGATCGCCCGCGGCGCGGTGCGGCCCGGGTCGATCGTCTCCTCGCCGAGCGAGCTGGCGGTGTCGAAGCCGTACATGACGTAGCCCGAGGCGAGCGCCGCGACGAGGAACGCGCCGAGGTAGCCCAGCGGCTGCCCCTCGCCCCGGCCGCCGGTGTCGAACAGCACGTCCTGCGGCCCGCGGGTGATGGCGACGGCCAGGACGACGACGATCAGCACCGCGGCCACCAGCTCGATGAACACCCCGGCGCTGTTGATGCGCGCCATCAGCCGCACGCCGAACGCGTTGACCAGCGTGGTGAACGTGATCAGCAGGCCGCCCAGCACGACGGCGTTGACGGCGACGTCGTAGGTGCCGGTCCCGTCGCCGACCAGCTGGAAGCCCGACCACAGCTGCGGCAGCGTGATCTGGTAGGCCAGCGCGGTCGCGGCGAGGGTGACGATCGAGGCGGTGAGCATCACCCAGCCGGCCAGCCACGACGTCGTCGCGCTGCCGAGGCGCTTGGTCCAGTTGTAGAGCGACCCGGCCACGGGGTAGCGGGCGGCCAGCTCGGCGAAGCACAGCGCGACCATCAGCTGCCCGGCGAAGACCATCGGCCACGACCACACGTACGCCGGGCCGCCGGCGCCGAAGCCGAAGTAGAAGAGCTGGAACGTGCCGGTGAGGATCGAGATGTAGCTGACGCCGGCGGCGAAGCTGGAGAACCGGCCGATGCTGCGGTCCAGGTGCTGCCGGTAGCCGAACTCGGCGAGCTGGGAACCGCCGTCGTCGGTGGGGCGCACGGGGGTCCTTCCGGGTGGGGGGTGCGGGCGCCCCACTGTGGCCGACGGCGCGGTCCCCGGCGACCCGGGAGGGTCAGGCGCCGAACGACAGCACCTCCGCGACCGGCCGGCGGTTGGTGGTCGGGCTGCGGTCCCCGGACGGGTACCCGAGCCGCATCAGCATCTGCGGGTGGCCGACCAGCGACAGCCGCGCGCGCAGTTGCGCGCGGGTGGCCGGCCAGTCCAGCGCCTGGGTCAGCGGGGAGGCCGCGAGACCCCCGGTGGTCACCTCGAGCAGCACCCGGCCGAGCGCCCGCCCGGCGGTGAGCCAGGCCTGCCGGTCGTCGCCGTCGGTGCCCATGAGCAGGACGGTCGGGCGCTCGACCGGCGGCGGCGGGGCGTCGGGGTCGAGGTCGGAGACGTGCGGCCGGTCGGCGGGGCGGGAGCCCACCACGAAGTCGCGGACCAGCCAGTTCGACGGCCGGGTCGACGGGTCCTCCCCGGGCACCGCCCCGACCGGGATCCCGTCGGGGGCGGTCGGGTCCGTGCGCATCCACCGCTCCAGCTCGGCGAGGTACTCGGGCTCGCGCTGCTCGACCTCCTCGGCGCGGGACAGCAGGAAGGTCGTGGTGACCTCCTCGTCCTCCCCGCTGATCCGCTTCACCCAGACCCGGAACGCGCCCGCGGTGGCCTGCAGCCGGTCGACCACCTCGGCCGGGACGGCTCGCGGCAGGAACGGCGCGCGCTCGGTGTGCCGGGCGCCGATGGCGTCGGCCAGGGCGCGGTCGGCGTCGTCCGGGGTGCGGCCGCCGGTGAGGGTGAGGACGGCCAGCAGGTCGGGATCGGCCGGGTCGGGCAGCTCCTCGACGGCGGTGTCGTGCCCGCCGGCCGCGAGCGCGACGACGGCGAACTCGACGGCGACGCCGCAGCTCACCACCCGCTGCCGGCCGCTGGGGTCGAGGGCGTGCAGCGCCCGCGCCGGGTCGGTGCGGACCTCCAGCCGGTCGCCGGACGCGGTGAACCGCCACGGCTGCGTGTTGTGGATCGAGGGGGCCCGGGTCGCGGCCTCCACCACACGCGTCCACTCCTGCTGGTCCACCGTCGGCCTCCCGTCGTCCGTGCGTCCCGTGCAGGACCTGCCTACCCCATCCCCGCAGGTCACACCGCGCGGACCGCCGGGGCCCGCCGGAGCCGCCCGGCGAGGAGGACGACGACGCCGCGGCCGGTGACCGCCGCCATCGTCAGGGCCATCGCGAGGCCGCCGAGGACGCCGATCGCGGCGACCGTCACCGGGTCCTGCCCCGGCTGCCACAGCGGTGTGGTGACGGCGGTGAACACGAGCAGGCCGGCGAGCCAGGCCAGCGCGGTGCACCCGATCCAGCGGCCGGCGCGGGGCACGTGCCGGCGCAGCACCGTCCACTGGGCGGCGCCGATGACGGTGAGCAGCAGCGCCGCCGCGACCAGTGCCAGGGGCACCTGCACGGCGAGCGGCAGGTCGAGCACCCCGGACGCCCAGGTGCCCGGCGCCGTCCCGAGACACCACGCGACGACGGCGGCCGCGGCGGTGCGCACCGTCCAGTCGCGGCGGGACAGGCCGGGCAGCACGGGGGCGAGCACGGCGGCCTGCGCCGCGCCGAGCAGCGCCCCCTCGGCCGCGCCGGCGGCGGCGAGCACCGCGAGCGCCGCGGGGCCGGGCAGGTCGGCGGCGCCGAGCAGCACCGCGGTCACCGGCACCAGGAACCCCAGCGCCTCGCCGGCGGTGACCACGAGCAGCCAGCGCCGCCACAGCGCGGTCGGGGTGGTCACCGGCGCAGCGTGCCGGGCGGACGCGCGCGCTCCGCAGGGCCGGAGGTCCCGGCCCGCGGGGCCCACCGGCCAGTACCCTCCCGGCCGGTGAGCGCCCCTCCGTCCGACCCCGGCCCCGTGGCGGCGCTGCTGCGCCGGTGGCGGACGGCGGCCGCGCTCACCCAGGAGGAGCTCGCCGCCCGGTCGGGGCTCACCGCCAAGGCGGTCAGCGCGCTCGAGCGGGGCGAGCGGCGCCGCCCCCACCCGCACACCGTGCGCGCGCTCGCCGACGCCCTCGGCCTCGACGCCGCCGACCGCGCCGCCCTGACCGCCGCCGCCCGCCCGGCCGGCGGCGGGCCCGCGGCGGACACCCTCCCGCCGCCCGCGGCGCCGGTGTTCGGCCGCGAGGACGACGTCGCGGAGGTGGCCGGCCTGCTGCGGTCGGGCACCGCCCGGCTGGTCACGCTCACCGGCCCCGGCGGGGTGGGCAAGACGACGCTGGCGCTGGCCGTGGCGCGGGAGGTGGCGGCCGCGTTCCCCGACGGCGTGACGGTCGTCGAGCTCGCCCCGGTGCGCGAGCCGGGGCTGGTGCTGCCCACGCTGGCCCGCGCGCTCGGCGGGCGGCAGCTGCCGGGACCCGTCGCCGACGCGGTGGCCGCCCGGATCGGCGACCGGCGGCACCTCGTCGTCCTCGACAACGTGGAGCACGTGCTCGACGCGGCGCCGGAGGTCGCGGGGCTGCTCGGGCGCTGCCCGGGCCTCGCGGTGCTGGCCACCAGCCGGGCGCCGCTGCGGGTGCGGGCGGAGCGGGAGCGCCCGCTCGCGCCCCTGCCGGTGCCGGCGGGCCCCGGCGCCGCGGCCGTGGCCGCCTCCCCCGCCGCCCAGGTGTTCCTCGACCGGGCCGCGGCCGCCGGGCGCCCGGTCGTCCTCACCGACGCCACCGCCGCCGACGTCGCCGCGATCTGCCGGCGCCTCGACGGGCTGCCCCTGGCCCTGGAGCTGGCCGCCGCGCACGCCCGCTACCTGCCGCCGGCCGCGCTGCTCGGCCGGCTGGACGAGGCGCTCGGGTCCGGCGGCGCCCGGGACCTGCCCGAGCGGCAGCGCACGATGCGGGCCGCGCTGGACTGGAGCCACGACCTGCTCACCGCCGCCGAGCAGCGGCTGCTGCGCCGGCTGGCCGTCCTCGCCGGCGGCTTCTCCCTCGACACCGCGCGGGCGGTGGCCGGCGTCCCCGACGTGCTGCCCGCCCTGGGCGGCCTGGTCGAGCAGTCCCTCGTCGTCCCCGAGGACGGACCCGAGGCCCGCTACCGGCTGCTGGAGCCGGTGCGGCAGTACGCCGCCGCGCGGCTGGCCGACGCCGGGGAGACCGACCTGGCCGCCGATCGCGCGACGGCCGCCGTCCTCGACCTCGCCGCCGGCGCGGAGACCGGGCTGACCGGGCCGGAGCAGGGCGCCTGGCTGGACCGGCTGGAGCGCGACCACGGCAACCTGAGCGCGGCGCTCGGCCGGCTGGTGGCCGCCGGCCGGTCCGCCGACGCCGCCCGGCTGGTGCGGGCGACCTGGCTGTACTGGGCGGTGCGCGGCGACGTCGCCGAGGGCCTGGGGTGGGTGGCCCGCATCGACCGCGCCGGCCTCGAGCCGGTCGACGACGCCCGCCTGCTGCTCGCCCTCGCCGCGCTCCGCTACGCCGCCGGCGACGTCCCCGGCACGGCGGAGGCGGCGGCCGGGGCTGCGGCGGCCGCCGCGGACGCCGGCGCCGGGGACCTGCGCGCCCTGGCGCTGGTGCTCGCCGGCTCGGCCGCGGTCTTCCGCGGTGACCTCGGCGCCGCCGGCCGCGACCTGGCCGAGGCGCTGCGGCTGGCCGCGGAGACCGGGGAGGCGTGGGCCCGGGTGCACGCCGTCGTCGCGCAGGGGCAGCTGCTGCTGCAGGCGGGCGACCTCGCCGCCGGGACGGCGACGCTGGCCGACGCCGAGCGGCTGGCCCGCGCGCTCGGCAGCCCGTTCAGCCTGGCGACGCTGCTCAACGTGCAGGCCTCGCTGGCCGCGCTCGCCGGCGACGAGGACGCCGCCCTCGACCGGTGGGCGGAGGCGGCCGCCCTCGCCGCGGAGGTCCGCACCTCGTGGACGCTGGCCTACACGCTGCCCGGGCTGGCCGCCGTCGCCTCCTCCCGCGGGCTGCCCGAGCTCGCGGCGCGGCTGTTCGCCGCGGGGTCGGCGACGGCGGAGGCGGCGGCGGTCGCGGTGGCCTTCCCGCCCGACGTCGCGCTGGCCGCCCAGGAGCTGCCGGCGGTGCGGGCGGCGCTCGGCGAGGAGGCGTTCGCCCGGGCCTGGGACGCCGGCCGGCTGCTGCGCCCGGAGGACGTCCCGGCCCTCGTCGAGGCGATCAGGCGGGCCCGCGGACCGCGCTGACGTAGCGGCGGTACCGCCGGGCGAAGACCGTCCGCAGCAGCACCCGGACCGGGAACGGGACGACGTGCAGCATCATCGTCCGCTCGTCGGGGTCGCACTCCTCCAGCAGCGCGCCGAACAGCAGCGGCAGGTCCCGCATCGACATCTCGCCCTTGCCGTGCTCGCCGAGCTGCGCCCACTCCGCCTGCGTGACGTGCCGCTGCGCCAGCGGCAGGATCTCGGTCTCCTCCTCGGCCAGGTGCTCGGCCAGGACGGCGCCCAGTGCCTCGACGGTGGACGCCACCTCCTCGGCCACCGCCGGCCGCGCCTCGACCTCCCAGCGGTCCAGCGCCGGGCCCAGGGCGCCGATCAGCCGCTCGACCTCGGCGTGCTGGGCCTCCATGCGGTGGACGACGGCGGCGTCGGGCGGGCAGCGCTCGAGCAGCTTCGGCCAGAGCAGGTCGTCCTCGGCGGTGTGGTGCAGGTGCAGGCCGAGCAGCACCATCCGGGCGTGCCGGGCGAGGACGGCGGCGCGGACGGTGTCGCCGGGGCCGACGGCGCGCACGAGGCCGGGGAGCAGGCCGAACTCGCGGCGGAAGGCGCGGTGGACGACGTACATGTCGCGGACGTCGGCCATCGGGACGGAGGGGGCGGGAGCGGTGTTGGTCATGGCGGCGAGCCTGTCGGCGGGGCCGCGCCGATCCCACCCACAGCGCACCCACACCGCCGCCACGGTCCGCCCGGGGGGGTGTGTGGGGCTCAGCTCTCGGAGGCGTGGTGGTGGAACCGCCGCCACGGGTGTCTGCGGGCCGTCGGGGGCTCGGGGTGCCGCGCCTCCTCCGGCGGTGGCCCCGCGGACTCCGCCGCCGCGCCGGCCTGGGCGGCCCGGCGGGGGGTCGGTGGCCGGGTGCTGTCGGCCAGCCGCTCGCGGCTGAGCTGGTGCTGCAGGCCGAGCGGGTCGCAGCGGTGGCCGCGCGCGGCGACGTCGTGCTGCGCCTCCCACTGCGCGATCAGCTTCTCGTCGAGCGACATCTCGCGGCGCACCGGCTCCTCCGGCGGGCGGGCGGTCGGGTCCATGGTTCCCCCTCTCACCCCCGGGGCCGTCCCCCGGGGGACGCAGGCGTCAGGGCCCGGCGGCGGCGCCGGACCCCACGGTCTCGGCCGGACTGCGGCGCACCGCGTCGGGCCGCACGACGGTCACCGGGCAGGGCGCCGCGCGCAGCACCGAGGACGCGACCGAGCCGAGCAGCCGCCCGCGGGCGCCGCCCCTCCCCCGCGTCCCGAGGACCAGCAGCTCCGCGCCCTCGGTCGCGGCCAGCAGCGCATCGACCGGTGCCCGGTGCACCGCGCGGCAGGTCACCGCCACCTCCGGCGGCACGCCGGCCGCGGCGACGTCGTCGGCGAGCGACCGCTCCACGGCCCGCTCCCAGTCCGCCAGCGGCGGCACGTAGGCCGGCTCCCAGGTGTCCGGGCGGGGTGCGGTCGGCACGCTCCACGCGCGCACGGCGGTCAGCGGCATGCCGGTGCGGGCGGCCATCCGGCCCGCCCAGGCGAGCGCGGCCCGGGCGCACGCCGAGCCGTCCACCCCGACGACCACCCCGCCGGCGACGCCACCGGGCCCGGCTCCCGAGGTCACGGCACAGCCCCCCTCAGCGCCGGTCACCGGTGGCCGGCGCAGACCCATGACACGCCGCACCGGCGCCCGGCGGCAGGGTCGGAGGTCCCGGTCGGCGGATCCCCGGGGTCAGACCTCCTCGGTCTCCAGGGCCCCCGCCGCGCGCTGCGCCCAGCCCGCCACCACGACCGCCACGACCAGCGCGGCCAGGGCGCCGACGACCACGGACGCCGGCAGCTCCAGCAGCGCGTCGAGCAGGGCCACGGCCGCGGCCAGCAGCGGCCACCACCAGCCGCGCCGGGCGTCCCCCGTCATCGCCGAGGCGGTGACGCTCGCGGCGACCAGGTAGACCGCCACCCCGCCGGCCACCAGCAACCGGGTCCCCGCCGGCACCTCGCCGGCCGCGGCCTCCACGACGGCGAGCTCGAGGCCCGCGCCCACGGTGGCCAGCGCGAGCGTCAGCGGCAGGTGCCCGAAGACGTACACGTCGTGGGCGTGGGCGCCGTTGTGCTCCCCCGCCTCGCCCAGCAGCCGCTTGGCGCGGGCGCCGGCGAGGTCGAAGTAGCTCCACCACAACGCGGCGGCGAGGACGAAGGCCAGCACCGCCACCGGCAGGGCCGAGTCCGACCAGCCGGCGTCGTACAGGCCGTGCGCGACCGCGGCGACCGGCTCGCCGAGCACGAGGATGACGAACAGCGCGAACCTCTCGGGCAGGTGCTCGACGTGCAGCGGCAGGTCGGCCGAGGACCGCGTCGCCAGCAGCGGGACCAGCGCCTCGGCCAGCACCGCGGCGGCCCACAGCGCGAACGCGGCCGGCCGAGGCACCGCGAGCGACACCGCCCAGAGCACCGCGCCCGCGGCGGTCCCGGCCAGGTAGAGCCGGGTGATCGGCCGCGCGTCCGGCACGTGCCGGTGGGCGCGGTGGTACTGCAGGAGCAGCATCGCGCGCAGCAGGAGCTGGCAGACGACGAAGACGGCGAACCGCTCGCCGGTCGCCTCCGACGCCGAGGCCGCCAGCCCGACGACGGCGGCCATGCTCCCGAGCTTGTAGAGGCGGTAGACGACGTCGTCGTGGTCGAAGCGGTTGGCGTAGAGCGTCGAGCTGACCCAGGACCACCAGACGGTCGTGAACAGCCCGGCGAAGACGAGGAACCCGTGCAGGGTCACGTCCTCGCGCAGCGCGATCGCGAGCTCGGCGACCACCAGGACGAAGGCCAGGTCGAAGAACAGCTCGAGCCGCGAGGCGGACCGGTCGTCGTCGGTGCGCAGGGACGGCGGCCGGACGGCGTCCCGGCCGGTGAGGGCGCCGAGCAGTCGCCGGGCCGGGGCCTGGTCAGGCACGTGTCCCCCTGATGGGGTCAGGGCGCGGGGGCCGCGTCCTCGGCCGGCGCCGACCGGCTCAGCTTGCGCCAGACCCAGCTCTGCGGCACCCGCTGGCCGGTGACCAGGTAGTCGGCGACGCCGTCGATGAACATCGTGGCCTCCACCTCCCGGTGCACCGCGGCGCGGCCGGCGAACAGCAGTTCGTCGCCGGGCTCGAGCACCGTCCCGGGGTCGGGGGTCAGCACCGCCTCGTCGCCGCGCAGCAGCAGCAGCGGCACGGCCAGCAGGGTCTGGTCGCGGTCGGCCGGGTCGCGCAGCAGGTCGGCGAGCCGGAAGCACCCCCCGGCCAGCCGGGAGTGCAACGCCGGGGCGTCCTCCGGGGTCAGCCGCACCTTCCACAGCGCCTCCAGGTGGGCGCCGCACGCGTCCAGCAACCGCTCGACGACGCCTGCCGACCACTCGTCGCTCCGCCCGGGCAGCTCGCGCAGGAACCGCCACAGCAGCGGGGTGCTCAGCCGGGCGTAGGCGTCGTGCGCGACCACCTCGGTGGGCACCAGCAGCGCGTCGACCTCCATCGCGGCGAACAGGGCGGCATCGGCGGGCTGGTTCTGGCGGGCGGCGACGAACAGCGAGGGGTTGACCCGCCGCGCCTCGGCCACCAGGGAGAGGTTGGTGGTGTCGTTGTCGGTGCCGGCCACCAGCCCGACCGCCGTGGCCAGGTCCGTCCGCCGGATGACGTCGGGATCTGCGGCGTCACCCTCCACGACGCCGTCGCCCGGCGTCGTGTCCACGACGGTGACCTCCAGGCCCTCGGCGCCCAGGTCGGCGGCGAAGTGCCGGCCGAACCGGCCGTAGCCGCACACCACCCACCGGCCCGGCGCGGGCGCCTTGCCCCGCGGCGGCAGCTCGGCGCCCGGCCCGCTCTCCAGCCAGGTCGTGAGCTGGTAGGACGCCGGGGTCCGCAGCGCCAGCCGCAGGTGGTCGCCGAACCGGTCGAAGGGGTTGATGACCGTCGGCGAGCCGAACCGGCTCATCCGCTCGGCGACCGCGGACGACGTCGTGCGGGTGACCACCGTGAGCTCCGGGCGCAGCAGGGCGGCGGCCATGGCGACGGCGAGGTTGGCCTCGTCGTCGCCGGTGACGGCCAGCACGCCCTCGCACCACGGGTGCCCGAGGCCCGCGACGCCGAGCACGTGCGGGTCGCGCGCGTCGCCCACCACGCCGGGGACGTCCCCCCGGTGCGGCGCGATCTCCAGGACGTCGATGCGGCTCTCGGCGATGTCGACCACGGTGAACCGGCGGCCCAGCGCGTCCAGCGACAGCCCGAGCGCCTCCCCGGCCTGCCCGTAGCCACAGATGAGCAGGAACGGCTCGCGCAGCCGGGTGACCTTGCGTGACACGTGCCGCAGCGCCAGCGCCTGGCGGAACGCGCGGTCCTGCAGCAGCGCCAGCAGCGAGCCGATGGCGTAGGCCCAGCCGACGACGGTCAGGTAGATCGCGCCGGTCACCCACATCCGCTGCGCGTAGCTGAACGCGTACGGGATCTCGCCGAAGCCGATCGTGGTCGCGGTGTAGCTCATGACGTAGAAGGCGTCGAACAGGCTCAGCCGCGCCGGCTGCCCGTCCGTGTCCACGCCCGGGACCAGCGACAGCCCGAGCACGCTGACGGCGAAGATGACGATCAGCGTGATCAGCGGCGCGCGCATCCGCCGGAGGACGGTGAACACCGTCGCCGAGCCCTCCGCGCGCGGCACCACCGGCGCCCGGCGGCGGATGCGCCGGCCGCGGGTGGTGACGGGGGGCGGTGGCGCGGTCTCCACGGCGGCCCGCCTCAGTGCCGCTGGAAGGACACGGTCTCGACGACGAGCAGCACCACCGAGACCACGTTGGCCAGCAGCGCGCCGCCGGACAGCGACACCATGCTCGCCGTCGTCACGTCGGTGAGCCCCTCGGCGGAGACGTGCACCGCCCAGGCCCAGGTGATGGTCGCCGCCACCAGCTGCAGGTCGGCGACCAGGCTGGTGGCCAGGTGCACCGCGCCGATCTGGGTGCGGTCCCCGAACTTGAGGACCGTGGCGACCAGGCTGACCACCAGCGCGGCGAACAGCTCGTAGACGTTGTGCACCGCCGGGTCGTCGATGTCGCCGAGGAAGAACCCGAAGTTCAGCGTCGCGGCGAGCAGCACGAAGAACCCGAAGACGACCTTCTCGAGGTTCACGCGGCGACCACCTCCTCTCGGCGCGGACGACGCTAACGGGATCACGGCACGCGCACCTCCCGGAGTCGTACCGCACTGCGAGCATGGCCGCGTGCTGCTCGCCGACGTCGTCGCCGCCGCCGCGGCCGTGGCCGCCACCCGCTCGCGCACCGCCAAGGCGCAGGCCATCGCCGGGGCGCTGCGCGCGGCCGGGCCGGACGAGGCGGGGCCGGTGGCCGCGTGGCTGGCCGGCGAGCTGCCGCAGGGCCGGGTCGGCGTCGGCTGGCGCACGCTGGCGCGGGCCGCGCCGCCCGCCGCGGCCGCGCCGTCGCTGACCGTCGCCGCGGTCGACCGGGCGCTCACCGCGCTGGCCGGCACGGCCGGCAGCGGCTCGGCCGCCCGCCGCGAGGCGCTGCTGACCGAGCTGCTCACCGCCGCCACCGCCGACGAGCAGCACCTCCTCGTCCGGCTGCTCGGCGGCGAGCTGCGGCAGGGCGCGCTGGAGGGCGTGGTGCTGGACGCGATCGCCGCCGCGGCCGGCGCCCCCGCACCGGCGGTCCGGCGGGCGATGATGCTGGCCGGCCGGCTCGACGAGACCGCCGTCCTCGCCCTCGGCGGCGGGGAGGACGCCCTCGCCGCGGTCGGGCTGCGGGTGGGCCGCCCGGTGCGGCCGATGCTGGCCAGCCCCGGCTCCTCCCTCGACGCCGCGCTCGCCGACCTCGGCCCCGCGGTCACCGTGGAGCACAAGCTCGACGGCGCCCGCATCCAGGTGCACCGCGACGGCGACGACGTCCGCGTGTGGACCCGCACGCTGCGCGAGGTCACCGGCGGCGTGCCGGAGCTGGTCGAGCGGGTGCGCGCGCTGCCCTGCCGCACCGCCGTCCTCGACGGCGAGACCCTGGCCCTCGACGACGACGGCCGCCCGCGCGCGTTCCAGGACACGATGAGCCGCTTCGGCAGCGACGGCGCCGACGCCGGCGTGCTGCTGAGCCCGTTCCTGTTCGACGTGCTGCACCTCGACGGCCGCGACCTGCTCGACGAGCCGCTCGACGTCCGCCTCGACGCGCTGGCCGGTCTGCTCGCCGACGACGCGCACGCCCCGCTGCGCATGCCCGGGGTGCGCCGGCCGACGCCGGAGCAGGCGGCCGCGGTGCTCGACGACGCGCTCTCCGCCGGGCACGAGGGCGTGGTGGTCAAGGCGCTGGACGCCCCGTACGCCGCCGGCCGGCGCGGCCGCGCGTGGCAGAAGGTCAAGCCGGTGCACACCCTCGACCTCGTCGTCCTCGCCGCCGAGTGGGGGTACGGCCGGCGCACCGGCACGCTGTCCAACATCTGGCTCGGCGCCCGCGACCCCGACGGCGGCGAGCCGGTGATGGTCGGCAAGACGTTCAAGGGCATGACCGACGAGCTGCTGGACTGGCAGACCCGCACCTTCCCCGCCCACGCCCGCGCCGAGCACCCGTGGGGGGTGGAGCTGCGGCCCGAGCTCGTCGTCGAGGTGGCGCTCGACGGCGCCCAGCGCAGCCCGCGCTACCCCGGCGGGC
The DNA here is from genome assembly GCF_054050435.1 of Geodermatophilus sp. SYSU D01036. Taxonomy (NCBI): domain Bacteria; kingdom Bacillati; phylum Actinomycetota; class Actinomycetes; order Geodermatophilales; family Geodermatophilaceae; genus Geodermatophilus; species Geodermatophilus sp. SYSU D01036. Next base: position 224,170 of record NZ_JBJGZJ010000004.1, read on the forward strand.
TGGCGCTGCGCTTCGCCCGGGTGCTCCGCTACCGGCCGGACAAGACCCCCGCCCAGGCCGACGACCTCGACGCGGTGCGCGCCCTGCTCGCCGGCGGCTGAGCGGCGGGGTCAGCCGGGCCGGCGCCCGCTGCCGAGGTGACCGCCCAGCACCGCCCCGGCCAGGACCGGCACGCTGCCGACGCGGGCGAGGGCGACGCCGAGCCGGTGCCGGCCCCGGAGGCGGGCGACCCACGAGGCGGCGAACACCAGCGTGGCGAGCCCCCGCGACGCGGCGTGGGTCATGCCGACCCGCTGCGCGGCGCTGGAGGTCACCCCCGGCGGGGGGCCGCTCGTGGTGGGCAGCGACGACGACGGGCCGGTGCTGCTCACCGTCGCGGACGGCGGGCCGGCCGAGCGGCGCGTCGACGACCCCGGGCAGGTGCTCGCCTCGGCCCTGTCCGCCGACGGCGGGACCGTGTACGTCGGCCTGGCGCCCCAGGAGGAGACGGGCGTGCCCGCGCGGCTGCTCGCCGTGGACGCCGCCACCGGCGAGGTCACCGCCACCGCCCCGCTGGGCGCCGGGCTGGACCCGCGGGCCCGCTCGGCCCGGCTGCTCCCGCGCCCCGACGGCGGCGTCGTGGCCGTCATCAGCAACCCGCAGCCCGGCGGCGCCCAGGACTGGGTCGCGGAGTACGACGCCGACCTCGGGACGGCGGTCGCCCCGTTCGGCGTCGTCGCGGCCCTCGGCGCCAGCGGGCACACCGAGGTCTCGGTCGGCGTGGCCGACGACGGGGACCTCGTGGTGCTCACCGAGGTCCCGACGGCCGCCGGGTGTCCCGGTTCTCCTCCGGCGAGCTCCTCGGCACCGTGGACGCGGACCTCACCGGCCCGGTGGACGCCGTCGCCGCCGGGCCGCCGGCCGGGCTGGTGACCGTCGCGTGGGGGCGGGGCGGCGCCGACCCGGTGCTGGTGACGCTCGACCCGTCCACCGGGGAGCTCGGCGAGCCGCTGGCCACGTGCGACACCCTCGGTGGCCACGACGCGCTCGCCGTCGCCCCGGACGGCACCTGGGCGGTCGCGGCCGGCGCCTGCGGGCACGACGACGTGGTCGCGGTCCTCGTCGGGTGACCCCGGGGCCGGGTGGTTCACTGCACCGGTCGGTCGGGCGGACGGGGAGGCAGGGCGTGGCACAGCCGGTCGGCGGCGGTCCGGTCCCCGGCGGGCTGGTCGCCCTGCTCGACGTCGCGGAGGCCGCGCCCGGCCGGTTCCGCGGCGCGGCGCGCGGCGTGCCGGCCGACCGGGCGTTCGGCGGCGCGGTGGTCGCCCAGGCGCTGCTCGCCGCGACGGCGACCGTCCCGGACGACCGGGCGGTGCACTCGCTGCACGCCTACTTCGTCCGCGCCGGCGACCCGGCCGCGCCCACCGACCTGCAGGTCACCCGGGTGCGCGACGGCGGCAGCTACACCACCCGGGAGGTCGCCGCCGTCCAGCACGGGGAGACGGTCCTGGTGCTGACGGCGTCGTTCGCCCGGCCCGAGACCGGCCCCGAGCACCAGGTGCCCACCCTGGACGCCCCGCCGCCGGAGTCGCTGGCCGCGCCGGCCGACGCGGCGGCCGGCGCCCCGGCCTCCGTCCTCGCGTGGCTGGCCTGGCTGGACGCGCGGCACCCGTTCGACTTCCGGTTCGACGGCGGGCCGCCCCGGATCGCCGCCGGCCGGGGCGAGCCGGCGCCGCCGCGGCAGCGCTTCTGGTTCCGCTCCCGCGAGGCGCTGCCCGACGACCCGCGGCTGCACGCCTGCGCGCTCGCCTACGCCACCGACATGCTGCTGCTCGCCGTCGCGGTCGCCCCGCACGCGGCGGTCATCGGCGACCCCGGCCTGGTGACGGCGAGTCTCGACCACGCCGTCTGGTTCCACGGCCCGGCCCGCGCCGACACCTGGCTGTGCTTCGAGCAGGAGAGCGCCTGGTCCGCGGGCGGCCGCGCGCTGTGCTCGGGGCGGGTGTTCGACCGCGCGGGCCGGCTGGTGCTGACCGTCGTCCAGGAGGGCGTGCTCCGCCGGCGCCGGGCCTGAGCCGCGCCCCGGCGCAGGCCCCCGGGCGCGCGTCCCCCCGTCCGGGGGTGGCATCTGCTGTGATGGGCGGTACAGCGGTTCGCACGCCCCGCGGAGGTGCCGATGGCCGGCTGCCCGGCGAGCACCCCCGGGCTCACCCGACCGGGTGGGGATCCCGTGCCCGCCCTGTCACGGCGGGCCCCCTGTGCCGATGGGGAGTCGTGACCAGTCTCGCCGTCCGTCCGGACGCCGGCGCCGTGCCCGGGAGCTCCCCGTGGCCGCCGGACCCGCTCGGGGTCCTGCTCACGACGCTCGACGAGCTGGAGACCCTCGCCCGCTTCGACTCCGAGACGGCCGCGGAGCGCGCCGGCGCCGCCGCCGGCACCGCCCGCGAGCTCGGCCGCCCCGACCTCGAGCAGCGGGCGCGGCTGGTGGCCGCCGACCTGCTGCGGCGGCGCGGCTCGGTGGCCGAGGGCGGCCGGATCGCGCACGAGGTGCACCGCTGGGCCACCGAGGCCCGGTCCCGGCACCTGCTCGCCCGCAGCTCCTTCGTCCTCACCGCGGTGTTCCAGGAGCTCGGCGACCTCGCCGGCGCGCTGGAGCACGCCGTGCAGGGCGTCGACCTGCTCGACGACGACGCCCTCCCGGCGCTGCGGGTCGACCACCTGGTCCGGCTGGCCGACGTCCTGGGCCTGTCCCGCGACCCCGCCGCCCCCGAGCGCTACGCCACCGTCCTCCGGCTGGCCGAGGACCTGGGGGACGTCGACCGGCAGCTGCGCATCCTCAACAACCGCGCCTACACCGACACCCTCGCCGGCCGGTTCGCCGACGCCCTGCACTTCAGCACCCGGCTGCAGGACCTGGCCGCCGCGCACGGCGTCCCGCTCGACGTCGGCCGGCTGGACACCGTCGCCCGCGCGCTCATGGGCCTGCACCGGCTGGACGAGGCCGAGGAGGCGCTGCTGCCGGGTCTGGCGCCGGAGGTCCTCGACAGCTCCCACGACGGCGACGCCGGGGCCGACTTCCTGCTCACCCTCGCCGAGGTGCAGCGCCGCCGCGGCGCCGTCGACGCCGCCCAGCGGACCCTCGACGAGTGCGTGCGCCGCTGCCTGCAGCACGGGCTGACCTCGATCCGGGTGCGCGCCCGCGCCGAGCAGGCCGAGCTGCACGCCGCCGCCGGCGACCACCGCGCGGCCTTCGAGGAGCACAAGCGCTACTGCGCCGAACTGATGGAGCAGCAGTCCGCCCAGCGCGAGTCCCGCGCCCGCGCGCTGCAGGCCATGTACGAGACCACCGAGGCCCGCCGGCAGAGCCGCCGCTGGCGCGAGCTCTCCCTGCGCGACCCGCTCACCGGCCTGCACAACCGCCGGCACGTCGACGACGAGCTGCCCCGGCTCCTGGCCGACGGCGCGCTGGTGTGGGTGGCGCTGCTGGACCTGGACCACTTCAAGCGGGTCAACGACACCTGCTCGCACGCCGTCGGCGACGAGGTGCTGCGCACCGTCGCGGGCATCGTGCAGGACCTCCCGGCCCCGGGCACCGCCTCGCTGGTCGCCCGGCTGGGCGGTGAGGAGTTCCTCGTCGTCCTCGCCGGCGCCGACGCCGCGGCCGCGGCCCGGCACCTGGAGGACGTCCGCAGCGCCGTGGCCGCCCACCCGTGGGGTCCGCTCACCGGGGACCTGCCGGTGACCGTGAGCATCGGCGCCGCCAGCACCAGCGAGGTCACCGACCGGACGCCCGCGCAGCTGCTCGGCCGCGCCGACGCCCGCCTCTACCGCGCCAAGCGCGAGGGCCGCGACCGCGTCGTCGTCGGCGACTGATCCCGGGCGGGTCCGCACGACGGTGTGCGCGGACGCCGTACTCCGGCGCCCGGGACGCGGCGCCGGCGCACACGGTCGACGCCGGACCGGTGGCGGGGCACGCTGCACGGGTGACCACCGACCCGGCGCCGATCAGCCGCTTCCCCGTCGCCGACCCCGCCGACCTGCCGCCGGACCTGGCCGAGCGCCACGCCGAGGTGCAGGAGAAGTCGGGGTTCCTGCCCAACGTCTTCGCGGCGCTGGCCTGGCGGCCGGCCGAGGAGCGGGCGTTCCTCGGGATGCACGACGCGCTCATGGACAAGGACACCCCAGGCCTGTCGACCGGCGAGCGGGAGCTGATCGTGGTCGCCACCAGCGCGGCCAACGACTGCGCGTACTGCGTGGTGGCGCACGGCGCGATCGCGCGCATCCGCACCCGCGACCCGTACCTGGCCGACCTGGTCGCCGTCGACTGGCGCAAGGCCCCGCTCGACGACCGGATGCGCACCGTCCTCGACGTCGCCGTCCGGCTGGCCACCGACCCCGCCGCCGTGACCGCCGCCGACCTCGACAGGCTGCGCGCGCACGGCCTCACCCAGGACGACGTCTGGGACGTGGGCGCGATCACCGCCTTCTTCGCGCTGTCCAACCGGCTCGCGCACTTCGCCGCGATCCCGCCCAACCCCGAGTTCCACCTGATGGGCCGGCTCCCCCGGTGACCGCGCGCGGGCCGACCACCGTGGGCCCGTGACCAGCGCGGACAGCGGGACCGACGACCCGTCGGGCATCGCCGACGCCGACTTCGACCGGCTGGTCGTCCTGGTCCGCACGCTGCTCGACGTCCCCACCGCGCTGGTGACCCTCGTGCAGCCCGACCGCCAGGTGTTCCCCGGCGCGGTCGGCCTCCCGCCCGAGTGGCAGGCCCGCCGCAGCACCCCGCTGAGCCACTCGTTCTGCCAGTACGTGCGGGCCACCACGCGGCCGCCGGTGGTCCGCGACGCCCGCGAGGTGGAGGTCCTGGCCGGCAACCGGGCGATCGACGACCTCGGCGTGGTCGCCTACTGCGGGGTGCCGCTGGTCGGCCCGGACGGCGAGGTGGTGGGCGCGGTCTGCGCCATCGACTCCCGGCCCCGCGACTGGACCGACACCGACGTCGCGGTGCTCACCCAGGTCGCCGGGCTGGCCGCCTCCGAGCTGCGGCTGCGCGCGCTGACCCGCGACGCCGAGACCGCCCGGCGGGCCGCCGAGCGGATCAGTGAGCAGACCCGGCTGCTGCTGCGGCACGCCGACGGCCGGGTCGAGGTGCTCGCCCCTCCCCCGGACCTGCTCGTGGGCCTGGACGCCACCCGGGCGCGGGGCACCCACCGGATGGCGCTGGAGCCGGGCAGCACGGTGCTGCTCTACACCGACGGCCTGGTCGAGCGCCGCCGCACCGACCTCGACGACGACGTCGCGCTGCTCGCCGTCCGCGTGCGGTGACGACGGACGGACATGCGTCCGTCACACGGTGTCCCTACGGTGGCCCGATCCGGCCCGCCCGGGCCGCTCGAGGAGGTCATCCGTGCGCTTCCGCCCCCTTCCCCGCCGGGCCACCGTGGCCCTCGTCGCCGCCGCGTCCGTGGTCGCGGCCGCCGGCCCCGCCGCCGCGGCCCCCGGCGCTCCCGGAACCCCGCGCTACGCCGACGGCAGCACCTCCGGCGGGGACCCGTACTTCCCGGCCGCCGGCAACGGCGGCTACGACGTGCAGCACTACGGCCTGGACCTGTCCTGGTACCCGGGGGCGACGCCGCAGGAGAGCCGGCTCGACGGCACCGCCGTCGTCACGCTGACCACCACGCAGGACCTGGCGAGCCTCTCGCTGGACCTGCGCGGGCTGACCGTCTCCTCGGTGCTGGTCGACGGCAGGCCGGCCCGCTCCACGCAGCTGCCGCCGGGTGAGGACGGCCGCGGCGGCGAGCTCGTCGTCCAGGCCGCGCCCAAGCTGAAGGCCGGCACGACGCACGAGGTCACCGTGGTCTACAGCGGGCACCCGGGGCAGCCCACGGACGCCGAGGGCGCCCTCTACGGCTGGGTCACCTTCGCCGACGGCGTCCTCGTGGCCGGCGAGCCCGAGGGCGCGCCCACCTGGTTCCCGGTCAACGACGTCCCCACCGACAAGGCCACCTACGACTTCCGGATCACCGTCCCCGCGGGCAAGACCGCCGTCGCGAACGGTGAGCCGGTCGGTGACCCGGTGACCGTCGGCGACCGGACGACCTGGACCTGGCACGCGGCCGACCCGATGGCCAGCTACCTCGCGACGGCGTCGATCGGCGACTACACGATGACGACGTCGACCGGGCCGGACGGGCTGCCGATCCTGGACTTCGTCGACACCGGGGTGACCGGCAACCGGCTGGCGACGACCCAGCGCAGCCTGGCCCTGCAGCCGCAGATGATCGCGTTCTTCGAGGACGTGCTCGGCCCCTACCCGTTCACCTCGTTCGGCGCGATCGTCGACGACGACAGCATCGGGTACGCGCTGGAGACCCAGACCCGGCCGGTGTACTCCCGATCGGCGAGCGAGACCACGGTGGCGCACGAGCTGGCCCACCAGTGGGTCGGGAACAGCGTGAGCCCGACGACGTGGGCCGACATCTGGCTCAACGAGGGCTTCGCCACCTACCTGCAGTGGATGTGGACCGAGTCCCGCGGCGGCACCACGGCACAGGAGTCGTACGAGGACGTCCTCGCCACCCCGGCCGACGACGAGTTCTGGACCGTGTCGCTCACCGACCCCGGGGCCACCGGCCTGTTCGCCGACGCCGTCTACGACCGGGGCGCCGCGTTCCTGCACGCCCTGCGCCTGGAGATCGGCGAGGCCGCCTTCGCCGAGCTGCTGCACCGCTGGGTGTCCGAGAACGAGGACGGCAACGTCACGACCGCCGACCTGCTGGCCCTGGCCGAGGACGTGAGCGGACAGGACCTCGACACCCTGTTCCGCGACTGGCTGACCGATCCCGACCGGCCCGCGGCGGAGTGACCTCCCGGGGGCGGGCAGGATCGGCGCCATGCCCGCCCCCGGTACCCCGCTCGAACGGCTCGGCTTCCTCACCATCGGCCTGTTCGACCCCGCCGACCCCGCCGCGGGCCACGAGACGACGCTGCGGACGGTCGAGCTCGGCGAGCGGCTGGGCTTCGACAGCGCCTGGCTGCGCCACCGGCACCTGCAGTACGGCATCTCCTCGCCGGTCGCCGTCCTCGCCGCGGCCACCCAGCGGACACGGCGGATCGAGCTCGGCACCGCGGTCACCCCGCTCGGCTGGGAGAACCCGCTGCGGCTGGCCGAGGACCTCGCCACCGTGGACGTCCTCTCCGGCGGCCGGCTCAACCCCGGGGTCAGCGTCGGCCCGCCGATGCACTGGGACGACGTCAAGGGCGCGCTCTACCCCGACACCGCCGACGTCGAGGACTTCTCCTACGCCCGGGTGGAGCGGCTGCTGCGGCTGGTCGGCGGGGAGCCCGCGGCGTCGTTCGCCGGGCGCGAGGGCGTCGTCGAGGAGTGGTCGGACCGGGTGCAGCCGCACTCCCCCGGCCTGCGCGACCGGCTCTGGTACGGCGGGGCGAGCACCCGCTCCGCGCAGTGGGCCGGGCAGGCGGGCATGCACTTCCTCACCAGCAGCGTGGTCCGCGCCGAGGGCGGCTCCACCGACTTCGCCGCGATCCAGGCCGACCAGGTGCGGGCCTTCCGCGAGGCCAGCCCCGGCGGGCGCGTGTCGCAGGGCCTGGTGGTCATCCCGACCGACAGCGCGACCGCCGAGCAGCGGGAGCGGTACGCCGCCTACGTCGAGGCCCGCAGCGCGCGGGTGGGGATCCCCCAGGGGCCGGGGCGGCTGCTGTTCGCCCCGGACCTGCTCGGCACCGCCGAGCAGATCGCCGAGGCGCTGTACGCGCACGCCGGCTTCCGCGAGGTCACCGAGGTGGTGTTCGCCCTGCCGTTCAGCCTCACCGAGACCGACTACGAGCAGATCCTCACCGACACCGCCGAGCGCCTCGGCCCCCTGCTCGGCTGGTCCCCGGCCGCCTGAGCGGTCAGCGCGGCACCGACACCGACCACGCGGCCGGGACCAGCCGCCAGGTCCGCGCGGCCGCCGGCGGCAGCAGGTCCCCGTCGGCGTCCAGGCCGGCCGGCCCGCCGGTCACGGTGACCTCCCGCCCGCGGACGACGACGACGTCGTCGCGGCCGGGGTGCCGCCCGGCGAGCAGCGCGACGGCGAACGCGGCCCGCGCGGCGGCGCCCGTAGCCGCGCTGACCACGACGTCGGCCAGGCCGTCGCCGGGGTCGGCGCCGGGCGCGAGCGCCGTCCCGCCGCCGATCGTCGGCCCGTTGCAGACGCCGACCATGAGCAGCGGCGTCGCCCCGTCGGCCGCCCAGCCGGCGGGCGCGGTGACGACGGCGCCGTCCACGGTCACCCGCAGCCGGTGCTCCGCGCCGGCGATCCCGGCGACCGCGGCGCCGACGGGGTAGGCCAGCACGCCGAGCCGCTCCTTGAGCCCGGCGGCCTCGTCCGCGGCGCGGACGCCGATCCCGGCGTGCACCGCGTTGACCACCACGCCCCCGGCGTCGTCGCGCAGCAGGTCCAGCGGGCGCGGGGGGCCGTCGAGGACGCACCGCGCGGCGGCGGCCGGGTCGTCGGGCAGCCCGAGCGCGCCGGCCAGGTCGTTGCCGGTGCCCAGCGGCACGACGCCGAGCGGGTCGGCGGGGTCGAGGGCGCCGGCGCGGTCCAGCGCGGCGACGACCGCGTGCACGGAGCCGTCGCCGCCGGCGACGGCCAGCCGGCGCCCGTCCCGCCCGGCGAGCACCCGGTCCAGGTCGCCGGCGTCCGCGGTCGCCGCGACCTCGACGTCGGCGCCGGCGCGCAGCACCTCCAGCGCCGGGTCCAGCCCGTCGGCACTCCCCGCCGATCCGTTCACCACCAGCAGCAGCCGCACGGGGAGCACCCTCCCAGCCCGCGCGGGCCCCGGCCGCCCGCGGGCAGGATCGGCACCGTGACGAGTGACACCGACGCCGTGGTCGCGGGCCTGCGCTCGCGCGGCAGCCTGAAGTGGACCCGCTACCCCGACGCGCTGGGTGCCTGGGTCGCCGAGTCCGACCTGGGCACCGCGCCCGCGGTCACCGCCGCGCTGCAGGACGCCGTCGCCCGCGGCCTGTTCGGCTACCTGCCCGACTGGCTCGCCGACGAGATGGCGCGGGCGACCGCCGGGTTCCTGCGCGACCGGCACGGCTGGGAGGTGCCGCCGGAGCGGATCCGGCCGATGGCCGACGTCCTGGCCGGGCTGTCCGCGGCGATCACCCACCTGTCGCGGCCCGGCTCGCCGGTGGTGCTGCCCACCCCGGCCTACATGCCGTTCCTGGAGGTGCCGCCGGCGCTGGGCCGGGAGGTGCTCGAGGTGCCGATGGCCCGCGACGGCGACCGGTACGTCTACGACCTCGACGCCCTCGACGCCGCCTTCCGCGCCGGCGGGCACCTGCTGGTGCTGTGCAACCCGCACAACCCGATCGGCCGGGTGCTCGAGCCCGCGGAGATGCTCGCCGTCGCCGAGGTGGTCGAGCGGCACGGCGGCCGGGTGTTCTCCGACGAGGTGCACGCGCCGCTGGTCTTCCCCGGCTCCCGGCACGTGCCCTACGCGTCGCTGTCGGACACCACCGCCGCGCACACCCTCACCGCCACCAGCGCGTCGAAGGCGTGGGACCTCGCCGGCCTCAAGTGCGCGCAGCTGCTGCTGTCCGACGACGCCGACGCGGAACTGTGGGCGCGGGTCGGGCACGGGGTGGAGCACGGCTGCTCGACGCTCGGCGCGGTCGCCAACACCGCCGCCTACCGGGACGGCGTCGGCTGGCTGGAGGAGACGATCGCCGTCCTCGACCGGCACCGCCGGCTGCTCGCCGACCTGGTCGCCTCGCACCTGCCCGGCGTCCGGTACCGCCCGCCGGAGGGCACCTACCTGGCCTGGCTGGAAGGCCTCCCGGCCGCCGCTCCCGGCGACCTGCTGCTCGAGCGGGCCGGCGTGGCGGTGGTCGACGGCGCCCGCTGCGGCGAGGCCGGGCGCGGCGCGGTGCGGCTGAACCTGGCCACGCCCGAGCCGGTGCTCACCGCGATCGTCGAGCGGATGGCGGGCGTGCTGCGCTGACCGGTCCCGGGCTGCCCGGTCAGCCGTGGGTGTCGGCCTCGACCGCCTCGAACGCCTTGCGGGCGGCGATGAGCACCGGGTCCCACACCGGCGCGAACGGCGGCGCGTAGGACAGGTCCAGGGACAGGACCTCGTCGACGGTCATCTCGTTCCAGATGCAGATGGCCAGCGCGTCGATCCGCTTGGCCGCGCCCTCCTCGCCGACCACCTGGGCGCCGAGCAGCCGGCCGCTGCGCCGCTCGGCGATCATCTTGACCCGGATCGGGGACGCGTTGGGCATGTAGCCGGCGGTGGTCGTGGAGTCGACGGCGGCGGTGACGAACGAGTAGCCGGCGTCCTCGGCCTCCTTCTCCGACAGCCCGGTGCGCGCGGCCTCGACCGTGCAGATCTTGGTGATCGCCGTCCCGATGACGCCGGGGAAGGTGGCGTAGCCGCCGCCGATGTTGATCCCGGCCACCCGGCCCTGCTTGTTCGCGTGCGTACCGAGCGCGACGACGACCCGCTGCCGGGACAGCCGGTGCACGGACTCCACGCAGTCGCCGGCCGCCCAGACCCCGGGCACCTGGGTCCGCATCCGCTGGTCGACGGCGACACCGCCGGAGGTGCCGAGCGGGATGCCCGACTCCCGCGCCAGCCGCACGTTCGGCCGCACGCCCAGGCCGAGGACGACGAGGTCGGCGGGCAGCTCGCGGCCGCTCTCGGTGACCACCGCGCGCGCCCGCCCGTCGCGGTCGACGTCGATGCCCGCGACGCCGTCGCAGAGGACCAGGTCGACGCCCTCGCTGCGGACGCCGTCGGCGATGAACCGCCCGACGTCGGGGTCAAAGGTGCCCACCGGGGTGGCCGACTTGTCGACGACGGTGACCTCGAGCCCGCGCACCCGGCACGCCTCGGCGATCTCCAGCCCGATGTAGCCGCCGCCGATGACGACCACCTTCTGCACGCGCCCGCTGTCGAGCTCGGCCCGCAGCGCGACGCCGTCGTCGAGCACCTGGACGCCGTAGACGCCCTCGGCGTCGATGCCCTCGACCGGCGGGCGCATCGGCACGCTGCCGGTGGCGTAGACGAGGTCGTCGTAGGGCTCGGTTCCCTCGGTGCCGGCGTCGAGGTCGCGCCAGTGGACGACGCCCTTGTCGGTGTCGATGCCGACGACCTCGGTGCGCATGCGGACGTCGATGCCGGCCGCGCGGTGCTGCTCGGGCGTGCGGGCGACCAGCCGCGCCTCGCTGTCGACGGTGCCGGAGATCCAGTACGGGATGCCGCAGGCGGAGTAGGAGGTCGCGCGGCCGCGCTCGAACATGACGACGTCGAGGTCGGGCTGCCGCTTCCTGGCCTGGGACGCCGCGCTGCCGCCGGCGGCGTCGCCTCCGATGACGACGAGACGGGTGCTCACCCCGGCAGGCTAGGACTCAGCGGTCCTCCAGGCTCACCGCGACGGTCGCGGCCAGTTCGCGGACCGCCTCGAGGTCGTCCTTCGTCGGGGCGCCGGTGAGCGACAGGGGCGCCGCGACCTGCTTCCACCGCAGCGCGCCGGTGATCGTGCCGATGGCCTTCAGCGCGCCGGCGGTGTCGTCGCCGCCGTGCACCCACACGCCGAAGGGCAGGCCGACGGTGGCGTCCAGGCACGGGTAGTAGACGGTGTCGAAGAAGTGCTTGAGCGCGCCGCTCATGTAGCCGATGTTGGCCGGGGTGCCGAGCAGGACGCCGTCGGCGGCGAGCAGGTCCGCGGGCCCGGCCGACAGCGCCGGCCGCTCGACCAGCTCGGCCTCCTCGACCATCGCCACGCCCTCGCGGGCCGCCTCGAGCACCGCCTGCAGGTTCGGCGAGGGCGTGTGGTGGACGACGAGCAGCCGCGGCATGCCGCCATCCTGCCCACGCCGTTCGGTCACCGCCGCGGCCCGCCCGGCACGGGCTGTGTGGTCGTCCCGCCCGTTGTCGACTCCCGGTCGTCTCGGGGCGGCAGAGACCGCGGCAGGTCGACGTCCGGCGCGCCGTCGGGCGGCACCGGGCTGGCGTTCCTCGTGTCTGGTGCGTCCTGGTCGTCGCCATCACTGCGCTCAACACATGGGCGGCCTTCTCGGAGCGCGGGAACCTGGGGAGCTTCGTCCGGATCCCCGACGACGACCTCTCGCCCGACCGCTGACCCTCCTGCGCAGGGTCCGGCACCCGCCTGGGGGTCCTGCAGCGCGCCCGACCGTTGCGCCGCCTGTCGAGCTGCGGCGGTGTCCGGCGGCCGGAGGCAGCAGCAGGTCGACGTGGGGCGCGTCCGTGACCGACCCGCGGCCGACGCCGGGTCCGGCAGGATCGCGGCCATGGCGGACAACCCCCGGATCGGGCCCATCGAGCGGACCACGAAGCGGTCCTGGGACGAGTGGCTCCGCTTCCTGGAGTCCGTCGGCGCGAGGGACCTCGACCACCAGGCGATCGCGCTGCACGTCTACGAGGAGCTCGGCGACGGCTTCGAGCAGCGCGGCTGGTGGACCCAGTCGGTGACGGTCGCCTACGAGCACCACATCGGCCGCCGCGTCCCGGGCCAGCGCTCCGACGGCACCTTCCAGACCAGCGTCAGCCGGGCCACGCCGCTCGGCATGACCGAGCTCATGGAGCGCTGGCGGGCGTTCGCCGACGGCGACGCGGCCGTGCAGGAGGTCGTCGCCGGCGGCGACCCGAGGGTCAGCGGCACCGACCGGCGCATCACCTGGCGGACGAGGGCGGCCGACGGCACCTCCGTCGTCGTCACCAGCGAGCCGAAGCGGAACGGGACGGCGTCGCTCGTGGCGACCCAGATGGGGCTGCCCACCCTCGAGGCCAACGAGGCGGCCCGCGCGCGGTGGGCGGGGATCGTCGAGCGGTTCCTGGCGGGCGCGCAGCCGGGACGCTGACCGGAGGAGGCGGCATGGGCGACGAGACGCCGGCGGCGCAGCTGGAGCACCTGCGGGCCCTGCCCGGGACGTGGACGACGGAGGGCGCCCATCCCCTGCTGCCCGGCCAGGAGATCCGCGGGCGGGCCGTGTTCGCCTGGCTGGAGGGCGGCCACTTCCTCGTCTGGCGCTCCCACAGCGACCACCCCGACGTGCCCGACGCGCTCGCCGTCATCGGCGTCGTCGACGACCGCCTGTCGATGCACTACTACGACTCCCGCGGCGTCCACCGGCTGTACGCGGTCGGCGCGGGCCCGGGCGAGTGGCGGTTCTGGCGCGACGACCCGCACATGTCGCAGCGGTTCACCGGCACCTTCGGCGACGGCGGGGACGTGCTCGTGACGCGCGGCGAGTTCTCCCGCGACGGCGGCGCCACCTGGGACGAGGACCTCACGCTCACCTACCGCAGGACCGGGTGAGGCGGAGCCGGGACGCCCCTCCACGCGGCGCGCGACCGCTACCCTCCCGCCGCCATCGGCGGGGACGGGGAGGGACCGTGGGACTCAGGATCGGCACGGGGGCGCTGGCGGCGCTGGTCGCCGGCGCGGCGCTCGGCGCGGTCAGCCGCGCGCTCATGTCGCTGGTCAGCCTCGCGGCGACCGGGTCGAGCACGTTCTCGTGGAGCGGGACGTCCTTCGTCCTGCTGCTCTACGTGCTGGTCGCGCTCCCGGGCGGCGCGGTGGCCGGGCTGACGGTGCACCGCCTGCGATGGCTGCTGCCGGTCGCCGGGGCGCTGTTCCTCTGCCTGCCGGCCGTCGGGGTGGCCGCGGCGGAGGTCGGCGCGACCGCCGGGTTCGGCGCTCTCCAGTGGCTCGGTGTCGTCGGCTTCGGCGCCGCCGTGTTCGCCACCATCGGGCTGCTGCCGGTGCTCACCGTCCGGCTCACCGACCGGTGGCTCGGCCGCCGCCGGGTCCCCGACGGCGGAGGGCCCGTGACTGCGCCCGAGGGCGCCGCACCGGCGGCTGCCGCCGGCTGAGCCGGGCTCCGGGGCGTGGCCGGACGCCGCCGCCGTCACTAGCGTGGCGCGATGGCCATCGAGGTCCACCCGGCGACGCGTGAGCGGTTCGACGACGTCGCGGCCGTGCTCGGCCCGCGGAACCCGGACGCCAACGTCTGCTGGTGCCTGAGCCACCGGCTCGACTCGCGGACCAACCGCGAGCTCGTCGGTCCCGCGCGGCGGGAGTACGTCCGCGCGCTCACCGGGCGCCCGGTCGCGCCGGGGGTGCTCGCGTACGACGACGGCGAGGTCGCCGGCTGGGCCGCGGTCGCGCCGCGGGCGGAGCTGCCCTTCGAGCGGTCGCGGAGGATCCCGCACGTCGACGACCTGCCGGTGTGGTCGCTGTGGTGCGTGCGCGTGCGTCCGGGCCACCGCGGGAAGGGCATCGCGCACGCGCTCCTGCAGGGGGCGGTCGGGTACGCGGCGGCGAACGGCGCCCCCGCCGTCGAGGGCTACCCCGCCGACAGCGGGGACGAGCGGGTCGACACGACCATGGCCTACGTCGGCACGCGGCGGATGTTCGAGGCGGCCGGCTTCACCAAGGCCGCGGACACCGACGCCGTCGCCGGCGGCTTCCCCCGCGTCCTGGTGCGTCGCGCGCTCCCCTGAGCCGGGTGGTCACCGGTCGTCACGGCCCGTCGACGAGCGGGCGGCCCACGCCGACGGCGGGCCCGTGCCGTGCGGGGGACGGCGTCCGGCGCCCACGGGCGCACGAGGCTGGTCCCCAGGAGCGACGGGCACGGGACCGGCTGTCAGGAGTGGGCCATGACCAGGGTGGCGATCGTGACCGGAGGCGCCTCGGGGATCGGGCGGGCGCTGGGTGCGGCGCTGGTGCGCCGGGGTGACCAGGTGGTCCTCGCGGACGTCGACGGCGCGGCCGCGGCCGAGGTCGCGGAGCGGCTCAGCGCCGCCGGGCCCGGTGCGGCCACCGCGGCCGCGGTGGACGTGCGGGACGCGACGGCGGTCGAGGCGCTGGTCACCGGCACGGCAGGGCGGCACGGCCGGCTGGACCTGCTGTTCAACAACGCCGGCGTGGCCTTCGGCGGCCCCGTGGAGGAGCTGTCCCTCGCCCACTGGGACCGGATCGTCGACGTCAACCTGCGCGGCGTCGTCCACGGCGTGCAGGCCGCCTACCCCCTGATGCTGCGGCAGGGGTCCGGGCACATCGTCAACACGGCGTCCCTCGCCGGGTTGCTGCCGATGCCCGGGAACGTCCCGTACGGCACGACGAAGTGGGCGGTGGTCGGCCTCTCGCTGTCCCTCCGCACCGCGGCCGCGCCCCGCGGGGTGCGGGTCAGCGTGGTGTGTCCGGGCGCCGTGGACACCCCGCTGCTGGACAAGCGGACGCCGGCGGACCTCCCGCGCGTCCCCACCGCGGAGGCCATCGACGTCCGCGCGGCGCTGACCCGGGCCAGCGGGGGCCGCCTGTACGGCGCCGACGCGCTGGCCGCCGACGTGCTGCGCGGGGTGGACCGCAACCGGGCGGTCGTCGTCGCGCCCCGGCAGGCGCGGGTCATGTGGCGGCTGATGCGCCTGTCGCCGGCCCTGGTGATGCGCCTCGAGCAGGGGATGATGGCCCGCGAGATGGCCATCTCGTCGGCCCCGGCCGCGGCGGTGCCGACGCCGCGGACGGAGCCCGCCGAGGACGTCCGCACCTCCGGCTGACGCACCCGGGCTCGTAGTGGAGCGCACGCTCCACTAAGGTGGCCTCGTCCGTCCACGGAGGGGGTCCCGATGCCCCGGCCCCGGGTCCACGCGCCCGACGCGGTCCTCGACGCCGCCGAGGAGCTGCTCGTGGCCCGCGGCCGCGCGCAGCTGACCGTCCGCGCGCTGGCCGCCCGGTCGGGGGCCTCGAACGGCAGCATCTACCACGCCTTCGGCTCGCTGGAGACCGTCGTCGGGGCCGCCTGGCTGCGCCGCGCGCGGCAGTTCCTCGACCTGCAGCGGGCCGCCGTCGTGGAGGCCGGCCGGGACGCCCGCCGGGCGGTGCAGGCCGCCGCCGACGCCCCGGCCCGGCTCGCCGAGCAGGACCTCCGGGCGGCGCGGCTCCTGGTCGGGCTCCAGCGCGACGACGTGCTCACCGACGCCGTCGCCCCGGACGTCGCCGACGGCCTGCGCGCCCTGGACGCCGACCTGCTCGACACGCTGCACCGGCTCGCCCGCTCGCTCTGGGACCGCGACGACGCGGCCGCCACGGGCGCCGTCACCACCTGCGTCGTGCGCCTGCCCGCCGCGCTGCTCTTCCCCGGGATCCGCGCCGGACGGGTCCACCCGCACACCCGCGCGCAGCTGGCCGCCGCCGTCGGCGCGGTCGTCGACTGCGGCGCGCCGGCCTGAGCCGCTCCACCCCACCCACCGAACCGGGAGACCACCGTGCCCACGCTCGACCGTTCCGACGACGTCTTCGTGCTCGACCTCGGCGCCGACGAGAACCGCTTCTCCCCCGACTGGCTGGCCGCCGTCGACGCCGCCCTGGACGAGGTGGAGGGCGCCTCCGGGCCCCGGGCCCTGGTCACCACGGCCACCGGCAAGTTCTTCTCCAACGGCCTGGACCTCGCCTGGCTGCTCGAGCACCCCGACCAGCGGGACGCCTACGTCGGCACGGTCCAGCGGCTGCTCGCCCGCGTGCTGGCCCTGCCGGTCCCGACCGTGGCGGCGGTCCGGGGCCACGCCTTCGCCGCTGGTGCGATGCTCGCGCTCGCGCACGACCAGCGGGTCATGCGCGCCGACCGCGGCTTCTGGTGCCTGCCCGAGATCGACATCGACCTGCCCTTCAGCCCCGGCATGTCCGCCCTGGTCCAGGCCCGGCTCACCCCGCAGACGGCGCACGTGGCGATGACCACCGGCCGCCGCTACGGCGGCACCGACGCCCTCGCCGCGGCGATCGTCGACCGCGCGGTCGCCGAGGAGGAGGTCCGCCCGGCCGCCGTCGAGATCGCCGCCGCGCTCGCCGGGAAGGCCGGCCCCACCCTGGGCACCATCAAGTCCCGCCTGTACGTCCCGGCCCTCGCGCTGCTGCGGGACGAGGTGTCACCCCGGGGCTGAGCGGGGGCTGAGGGCGGACAGCAGGCCGTCGCGGGCGGTGGCCAGCGACGGGCCGTACCAGGTCAGCGCCCGCCCGGACACCAGCACCGACCGCACCCCGGGGAACGCCTCGGGGCCGTCGTCGGCGGTGAACGGGTAGGGCTCGTCGGGCAGCAGGACGACGTCGGGCCGCGCGGCGAGGACGTCGTCGACGGCCACGTGCGGGTAGCGGTCCTCCCCCTCCCCGAAGACGTTGACCAGGCCGAGGCGGGCGAGCATGTCGCCGGTGAAGGTGCGCGGGCCGACCACCATCCACGGGTCCCGCCACACCGGCACGGCACAGCGCAGCGACGGCTCCGGCGCCGGCCGCGCCCACGCGCGCGCGGCGTCCCTCAGCCAGTCCGGCTCGGGGACCGCCAGCGCCTCGGCGAACAGCCGCCGCATCGAGGCCAGCGCCTCGTCCACCGACTCGATGACCGTCACCCACACCGCGATCCCGGCCGCGCGCAGCCGGTCGACGTCCAGGCGCCGGTTCTCCTCCCGGTTGCAGACGACGAGGTCCGGCGTCAGCGCGGCGACCGCCGCCCGGTCGGGGTTCTTGGTGCCGCGGACGCGCGGCACGTCGAGGCCGGCCGGGTGGGTGCACCAGTCGGTGGCGCCGACCAGCCGGTCGGGCACGGTCACCGCCAGCGCCTCGGTCAGCGACGGCACCAGCGACACGATCCGGCGCGCCGGCCCCGCCAGCGGGACCGGCGCGCCGAGGTCGTCCTCACACATTGCGCCGGTACTGGCCCCCCACCTCGAAGAACGCATCGGAGATCTGGCCGAGCGAGCACACCCGGACGGCGTCCATCAGCGCGTCGAAGACGTTGCCGCCCGACGTCGCCGCCTCCTGCAGCCGGGTGAGCGCGGTCGGCGCCTCGTCGGCGTGTCGGGCGTGGAAGTCGGCCAGCCGGTCCAGCTGCGACTGCTTCTCCGCCTCGGTGGCCCGGGCCAGCTCCAGCTGCTTCGGCGGGGCCTCGTCGCGACGGGGGTCGAGGAAGGTGTTGACCCCGACGATCGGCAGCGAGCCGTCGTGCTTGCGGTGCTCGTAGAGCATCGACTCGTCCTGGATCCGGCCGCGCTGGTAGCCGGTCTCCATGGCGCCCAGCACGCCGCCGCGCTCGGCGATCCGGTCGAACTCGGCCAGCACCGCCTCCTCGACCAGGTCGGTGAGCTCCTCGACGATCGCCGACCCCTGCAGCGGGTTCTCGTTGCCCGCCAGCCCCCACTCCCTGTCGATGATCATCTGGATGGCCAGCGCCCGGCGGACCGAGTGCTCCGACGGCGTCGTCACCGCCTCGTCGTAGGCGTTGGTGTGCAGCGAGTTGGCGTTGTCGTAGATCGCGCACAGCGCCTGCAGGGTGGTGCGGATGTCGTTGAAGTCCATCTCCTGCGCGTGCAGCGACCGGCCCGACGTCTGCACGTGGTACTTGAGCTGCTGCGACCGCGCGCCGGCGCCGTAGCGGTCCCGCATCGCGACCGCCCAGATCCGCCGGGCCACCCGGCCGATCACCGTGTACTCGGCGTCCATCCCGTTGGAGAAGAAGAAGCTCAGGTTGGGCGCGAAGTCGTCGATCGCCATGCCGCGGGCGAGGTAGGCCTCGACGTAGGTGAAGCCGTTGGCCAGCGTGAAGGCGAGCTGGCTGATGGGGTTCGCCCCGGCCTCGGCGATGTGGTACCCGGAGATCGAGACCGAGTAGAAGTTGCGCACCCGGTGCTGGATGAACCACTCCTGGATGTCGGCCATGCAGCGCAGCGCGAACTCGGTCGAGAAGATGCAGGTGTTCTGGCCCTGGTCCTCCTTGAGGATGTCGGCCTGCACCGTGCCGCGGACGGTGGCCAGCACCCAGGCGCGGACCTCCTCGGCCTCGGCGGCGTCGGGCTCGCGGCCCTCCTCCTCGCGGAACCGGTCCAGCCGCTGCTCGATCGCGGTGTTCAGGAACATCGCGAGGATCGCGGGCGCGGGGCCGTTGATCGTCATCGACACCGACGTCGTGGGCGCGCACAGGTCGAACCCGTCGTAGAGCACGCGCATGTCGTCGAGGGTGGCGATCGACACGCCGGACGTGCCGACCTTGCCGTAGACGTCGGGCCGCGGCTGCGGGTCGCGGCCGTAGAGGGTCACCGAGTCGAACGCCGTGGACAGCCGGGTGGCCTCGTTGCCGGCCGACAGCACCCGGAACCGCCGGTTGGTGCGGAACGCGTCGCCCTCGCCGGCGAACATCCGCGCGGGGGCCTCGCCGGCGCGCTTGAACGGGAAGACGCCGGCCGTGTACGGGAAGGCGCCGGGCAGGTTCTCCCGCCGCAGGAACCGCAGCAGGCCGGCGGCGTCGGAGGTCCGGGGCAGCGCGACCCGCGGCACCTTCGTCCCGGACAGCGTCTCCCGGGTGAGCGGCGTGCGGATCTCCTTCCCGCGGACCGTGTAGACGAACTCGTCGCCGGAGTACCGCTCCACCCGTGCCGGCCACTCCTCGAGCAGCGTGCGCACCTCGGGCAGCAGCTCGGCGTCGGCGGCCTCGGCCGCCGCCCTCGCCGCCTCGGCGGCAGCTCCCTCGCCGGAGCCGTCCAGCACCTCGGCCGCGGTGGTCAGGTGCTCGCGGCGCCGCACGACGGCGGCCTGCTCCTCGGTCACCCGGTGGTGCGCGCGCACCGCCTCGGCCACCTCGGCGAGGTACCGCGACCGCGACGACGGGACGACGCTGGCCAGCCCGGTCGAGGCGCGCACGTCCACCCGCGGCAGCACGCCGGTGCCCGCGGGCAGGCCCTTCTCCACGAGCAGGCCGAGCAGGTGCTGGTAGAGCGCGGTGACGCCGTCGTCGTCGAAGCGGGCGGCGCTCGTGCCGAACACCGGCATCTGCTCCCACGGGACGCCGAACGCCTCGCGGTTGCGCACCATCTGCCGGGCGACGTCGCGGCGGGCGTCCTCGGCGCCGCGGCGCTCGAACTTGTTGATCGCGACGACGTCGGCGAGGTCGAGCATGTCGATCTTCTCGAGCTGGCTCGCGGCGCCGAACTCCGGCGTCATGACGTAGAGCGAGACGTCGCTGAACGGCACGATCGCCGCGTCGCCCTGCCCGATGCCCGGCGTCTCCACGATCACCAGGTCGAACCCGGCGGCCCTCACCGCGGCGAGGACGTCGTCGAGGTGCTCGGGCACCTGGGCGCCGGCGGCGCGGGTGGCCATCGAGCGGAAGAAGGTGTGCGCCCCGTCGCCGGACTCCAGGGCGTTCATGCGGATCCGGTCGCCGAGCAGCGCGCCGCCGCCGCGGCGGCGGGTGGGGTCGACCGCGACGACGGCGACCCGCAGCTTGTCCTCCTGGTCGCGGCGCAGCCGGCGCAGCAGCTCGTCGGTGAGCGAGGACTTGCCCGACCCGCCGGTGCCGGTGATGCCCAGCACCGGCACGGTGCGGGCCGCGGCGGCCTCGCGCACGCGGGCGGCGAGCGCCTCGTCGGCGCCGGCCTCCAGCACGCTGATCGCCCGCGCCAGCGCCCGCGGGTCGCCGGTGAGCAGCGCGTCGACGTCGGGGCCCTCGGTCGTCAGGTCGACGTCGCAGGCGCGGACGAGCTCGTTGACCATCCCGGGCAGGCCCAGGCGGGCGCCGTCCTCGGGGCTGAACACCCGCACCCCGCGCTCGGCGAGCAGGGCGATCTCCTCGGACACGATGACGCCCCCGCCGCCGCCGAACACCTGCACGTGTCCCGCCCCGGCGTCGGCCAGCCTCTCCTTGAGGTAGCTGAAGTACTCGACGTGCCCGCCCTGGTAGCTGGAGATCGCGACGCCCTGGACGTCCTCCTCGACGGCGGCGCGCACCACCTCGTCGACCCCGCGGTCGTGGCCGAGGTGCACCACCTCCGCGCCCTGGCTCTGCAGCAGCCGCCGCATCACGTTGATCGCCGCGTCGTGCCCGTCGAACAGGCTGGCCGCGGTGACGAAGCGGACGGGGTGGACGGGCACGTGCAGCTCCGCAGACGCCATGGCTGCACGGTAGGCCCGATTTAGTAGGACGTCCAACCATCTCGGCGTGTCCCGCACGGGGCGTCGCCGACCGGCCCGGCGACGGCGCCCGGGTGGGAGGCTGGGCGGCGCTCCCACAGCCGTCCCGGGGAGGCCGGCCGATGACCCCAGACGACGTCCGCGCGGTCCTCGACGACCCGGTCGCCCGCCGCCTGCTCGACTCGGCGAACCCGGCGCGCCTGGCCTACGTCGCCCGCGACGGCACGCCCCGGGCGGTCCCGGTCGGGTTCCTCTGGAACGGGACGACGATCGTCGTCGGCACCGTGCCGGGCTCGGCGAAGGTCGCGGCGCTGCAGGCGGACCCGGCGGTGGCGCTGACGATCGACACCAGCCCGCCGGCGTGGCCGCCGAACGTGCTGCTCGTCCGCGGGACCGCGCAGGTCACGCTCGTCGACGGCGTGTTCCCCGAGTACGTCGAGGGCGCCCGCAAGGTCACCCCGGCCGAGGTGTTCCCGCAGTGGGAGCAGGGCGTGCACGCCCTCTACGACCGGATGGCGCGGATCGACGTCACGCCCACCTGGGCCCGCGTCCACGACTTCGAGAACCGCATCCCGCAGGCGGTGGAGGATCTCGTGCGGCAGAAGACGGGCACCTGACCGGCACGCGCGGGAACCCCTCGTCAGGTCCCGGCCGTCGTGTCAGGGTGCCCGCCGTCCCCGAACCGAACGGAGCAGCACCCCCATGGCCTTCCGCAACCTGATGGCGAAGTTCGGCGCCGGCAACGCCAGCGTCGACGCCGTCCTCGACCGCCCGGTGACCACCCCCGGCGGCACCGTCACCGGCACCGTGCACCTCACCGGCGGGCAGGTCGCCCAGGAGATCAACGAGATCCGGGTGTCCCTGCAGGCCACCGTCGAGGTCGAGAGCGGCGACAACGAGTGGAAGGAGAACGTCACCTTCGGCACCGCGCCGATCGCCGGCGCCGGCCGGATCGAGGCGGGCGCGAAGGCGGCGATCCCGTTCAGCTTCCCGGTGCCCTGGCAGTGCCCCTTCACGACGCTCGACGGCTGGACGCTGCGCGGCGTGAAGATCGGCCTGCGCACCAAGGTCGACGTCCCCGGGGCCGTCGACCCCGGCGACCTCGACGCGGTGACGGTCGAGCCGCTGCCGGTCCAGCGCACCGTCGTCCGGGCACTCGACGGCCTGGGCTTCCGCTTCCGCGGCGCGGACGTCGAGAAGGGCCGGCTGGCCGGCAGCGACCTGCCCTTCTACCAGGAGGTCGAGTTCGCGCCGCCGTCGTCGCTGCGCGGGCGCGTCAACGAGCTCGAGGTGACCTTCCTGGCCGGCCCGCAGGGCGTCGAGGTCGTGCTCGAGGTGGACCGGCGCGGCGGGCTGCTCACCGAGGGCCGCGACGTGGGCGGCCGGCTGCGCTTCGGCCTGCACGAGACCGACGTCTCCGCGGTGGCCGCGCAGCTCGACGCCGCCGTCCGCCAGCTCGGCGCCCGGCGCGGCTGGCTCTGAGCACCCCCGACCGGGACACGGCGGCCGCGCGCCTGCGGGACCTCCCGCGGCGCGCGGCCGGCCGCCCCGACCTGCGCCAGGCCGCCGTCGCCGTCTGCGTCACCTGCACCGGCGACGTGCCGGCCCTGCTGGTCACCCGCCGCGCGGCCGGGCTGCGGGCGCACGCCGGGCAGTGGGCGCTGCCCGGCGGCCGGCTCGACCCGGGCGAGACCCCGGTGCAGGCCGCGCTGCGCGAGCTGGAGGAGGAGGTCGGGCTGGTCCGCGGGGAGGACGACGTCGTCGGCCTGCTCGACGACTACGTGACCCGCTCCGGCTACGTCATGACGCCGGTGGTCGTGTGGGCCGGCGACGCCGGGGAGCTGCGCCCGGCCGAGGCCGAGGTGGCCGCGGCGTACCAGGTGCCGCTGGCCGACCTCGACGTCGAGCCGGTGCTGGTGTCCATCCCCGAGTCCGACGCCCCGGTCATCCGGCTGCCGCTGCTCGGCGGCTGGGTGCACGCCCCGACCGCCGCGGTCGTGTACCAGTTCTGCCAGGTGGTGTGCCGCGGGCTGCCCACCCGCGTGGCCCACCTCGAGCAGCCGGTCTTCGCCTGGCGCTAGCGGCGGTGCCAGCGGGCGGCGCCGTAGGAGGCGAGCCCCAGCACGATCCCCGACAGGACGGCGCTGCGCCGGGCCACGTCGCCCTCGGCGCGGGAGGTCCACACCGCGGCGGCGTCCAGCGCGGTGAGCAGCAGCGTCACCTCCGTGGTGCGCCGCGCCTGCGGCGCCGGCGTGACCAGCAGCGCCGCGCCCATCGCGATGTTGCGGGCCGCGCCCAGGCGCACCAGCAGCGGCAGCGCGACGTCGCCCTGCGCGGCGTCGGGGCGCACCCCGAGCGTCTGCGCGATCCACCGGGGCGCGAACAGCGCCGCCGTCCCGATCCACACCGACAGCGACCCGACGGCCTTGCGGGTGACGTCCCAGTCGTGACTGCTCACGGGCGGCCCTTGCCCGCGGACGCCCCGCCCGAACCGGCGGTGAGCACCAGCACGACGGCGAGGAACGGCAGCGTCGCCCAGCTGGCCACCGCGTCGCTGACCGTCGCCACGGTGAACGCCGCCGCCGACGGCGCGTCCAGCGGGCCGACCACGTGCTCGAGGCCGAGCGCGGCCACCGACGCCGGGACGGTCAGCAGCGCCGAGACCGTGCCGCCGAGCACCACCCCGGCGAGCACCGCGGCCGGCGAGGTGCGCACCGCCCGCAGCGCGGTCGCCGTCCCCCGCCCGAGCGCGCCGGCGGGGCGCACCCGACCGTCGCCGGGCAGGCCGGTGAGCGCGCCGGTCAGCCACAGCTGGGCGAGCAGGCCGGTGGCGAAGCCGACGACGTCGACCAGCAGCGCGTGCGCGAGGCTCGGGTCGTCGTACACGAGCAGCTGGCGCAGCACATCGGGGACGGTGTTGACCAGCGTGACCGCGAGCGAGAGGGCGTAGACCCGCCCGGCGTGCCGGCGGAGCAGCGCCAGGGTCTCCCGGAGGACCGCGGAGACGCTCACGCGCGGGTCGCGACGGCCTGGACCCAGCGGTCGCCGGCCGCCCGCCGCAGCCGACCCGGCGGCACCTCCAGCCCGTGCGCGCGCAGCTCGGCCAGCAGCTGCTCGGTGGAGAACCGGTCGGCCGGGTGGCGGGAGACCGCGCGCAGCCACGGCGCGTCGACGAACCGCGCGGTCATCTCGGTCAGCGCCAGCTGCCCGCCCGGGCGCAGCACCCGCGCGACCTCGGCGACGGCGGCCCGCCAGTCCCGGATGTGGTGCAGCGCGTGGAAGTCGACGACGAGGTCGGCGCTCGCGTCGTCGACCGGGAGCGCGGTGGCGTCCCCGACGCGGAAGGTGACCCGGTCGGCGAGGTCGGCGCAGGCGATGCGGGCGCGGCCGACGGTGGCCGGGTACAGGTCGAACGCCGTCACCTGCGTGGCGCCGAGCCGCTCGACGGCGACCCGCGCGCCCAGGCCGCGGCGGCCGGTACCGATCTCGACGACGCGCTCGCCGCGGGCGCCGAGGCGGCGCAGGATGCGCCCCTCGACCCGCAGGCCGATCTCGTACCGGAGGCGGGAGTCGACCCACAGGCGGTTGGCGTCGACGTAGGTGGGGGGCACGGTGCGGCTCCCGTGCGCGGCGGTCATGCCGGGCGGCTACCCACTCCGTGGGCGAGCGCACCGTAGACGTCGCGGGCGTGGTCGAAGACCAGGAAGTGCCCCTCGCCGGCGTGCCAGTGCGCGGTGACCGACGGCAGCATCCCGGCCAGCACCCGGCCGAGCGCGACCGGCACCTGCCAGTCCTGGGTGCCGTGCCAGATGTGGACGTGCTGGCGGACCTCCCCCACGGGGAAGCCCCACGGCCGGAACAGCAGCGCCCGGTCCTCGGCCAGCACCCCGGCACCCTGGCGCAGCCCCTCGGTGAACGTGCGCGCCAGCACCCGCCGGACCGCGGGCCGGCCGATCACCCGCCGGTCTGCGGGATTCAGCCGCAGCTGCAGGTAGCGGGGCAGCAGCTGCGGGCGGACGGTCAGCGGCGCGAACACCGGCAGCAGCAGCGCCGCCGTCGCCGGGGAGGGGCGGTGCGCGGCCGCGCGGACCGACGTCGGCAGCCAGCCCGGCCACGGCCACGGGACGTCCGGGGGCGGGGCGCCGCCGAGGATCCCCACGGCGTGCACGCGGTCGGGCAGGGCGTGCGCGCAGGCCAGCGCGTAGGCGGCGCCGCCGGACAGCGAGAGGGCGGCGAACCGGTCGATGCCCAGGTGGTCGAGCAGCTGGACGACGTCGCCCGGCCAGTCGGTCACCCGCCGGCCCGGCTGCGGGTCGGAGGCGCCGAAGCCGGGCCGGTCCGGGACGACGAACCGCACGCCCCAGCGGCGGTAGGCGGCGGGGTCCTCGACGTGCCGCTCGAGCCGGGAGCTGGGCGAGCCGTGGCAGCCGAGCACGGGCCGGCCGTCGGGGTCGCCCCACTCGGCGTAGGCCATCGTGCGGCCGTCGCGCAGCTGCAGCCGGCCCTCGCGGGGCCCGTCGGCGGTGTCGGTGCTGCCGGGGTGCATGCCCCGGGGCTACCCGGCGGAGGGGCGGGTCAGGCGCGGCGGCCGAGCAGCGCCAGGACCCGCGTCGGCCGGTCGGCGCCCTCCGGGGCGTCCACCTGCCGGCAGATGCCCTCCAGGTACAGGGCGTCGCCCCAGCTGCGGGCGCCGGACTCGATGCGGTCGAGCTCGGCCTCGGTCAGCGTCGCGTCCTGGCCCGTGGCGCGGGCGAGGTCCCAGCGGTGGACGACCATGTCCCACACGTAGAACTGCGCCAGGGTCTCCCCCACCGTCGTCGGGCCGGAGAAGCCGTCGTACCCGGCGTCGGCGACGGCCGGGTCGGCGACGACGGCGAGCACCCGGGCGGCGTGCTCGCGCAGCGCCGCGGCGGGGCCGGCGGCGACGTCGGGCGCGGGACCGAGGTCGACGCCCCGGCCGGTGAGGAACTCCCGCTGGGTGCCGACGACGTGCTCCACCAGGTCACGGGCGGTCCAGTCCTCGCAGGGCGTGGCGGCGTCCCACCCGGCGGCCGGCACGGCGTCGGCGACGGCCAGCAGCGGCTCGAGGACGGCGGCGTAGTCGGTGGCGATCGGGGTGGCGGTCGTCGTGTCCATGGCCCGAGCCTGGCCGCGTGCGGCAGCCTGCGTCTTGATGGAACCCGACAGCACCGCCGTCCCCCGCCGCGACACGATCGAGCGGGCGCACCTGCGCGACCCGCGCGACGCCTCGCACGTCATGTACCGCTACGAGGTCACGGGTCCCCTCGCCGCGCTGGTGCAGTGGTTCTGGATCCCGGTGTGGTCGGTGCCGCCCGGCGAGGAGGCGGTGCAGCGGGTGCTGCAGTACCCGGTCTGCCTGCTCGTCGTCGCGCCGGACTACGCCCGCTTCTACGGCGTCGTGTCGGGGCTGTCCACGACGACCCTGGCCGGTGACGGGTGGGCGGTCGGCGTCATGCTCACCCCCGCCGCGGGCGCGCTGGTGGCCGGCGGCCCGGTGGCGCCGTACACCGACCGGCACGTCGACGTCGGCGAGGTGCTCGGCGACGACGGCGCCCGGCTGGCCGCCGGGGTGCGCGCGGCGATGGCGGCCGACCCGCACTCCCCCGCGGCGCACGCGGAGGCGCGGGCCGCCTACGACGACGCGCTGCGCCCGTTCCTGCCGGTCGACGAGGAGGGCGCGCTGGTCGACCGGCTGGTGGCGCTGGTCGAGTCGCGGCCGGACCTGACCCGCGTGGACCAGCTGTGCGCCGAGACGGGGCTGTCGGAGCGCGCGCTGCAGCGGCTGGTGTCCCGCCGGCTGGGCCTCACGCCCAAGTGGCTGGTGCAGCGGCGGCGGCTGCAGGAGGCCGCCGGCCGGCTGCGCGACCGGACGGCGACGCTGGCGGGGATCGCCGCCGACCTGGGCTACGCCGACCAGCCGCACCTGACCCGCGACTTCGCCCGGGTCACCGGGATGACGCCGGGCGAGTTCGCCGCGCGGTACGCGCAGTAGCAGCACGGCGCGGTACGCGCAGTAGCAGCACGGCGCGGTACGCGCAGTAGCAGCACGGCGCGGTACGCGCAGGAGGAGAGCGCCGTCCGGGGCGTCAGCCCGTCGTCGTCTGCCGTTCCGGCTCGATCCAGACGGTGACCCGCTCGGTCCTGATGTTCTCCGGCGGGTAGGGCCGGCCGTCGTACTTCTGCGACAGCTCGTCGATCTGCGCCCGCGCCTCGGGGCCGGTGGTCGTGTCCGTCACCCGGCCGCGCACCTCGGCGTAGCGGTAGGGGTCGGACTCGTCCCGGATGGCCAGGGTCACCCGGGCGTCGCGCCGGAGGTTCTCGAACTTGCGCCGCCCGGTCTCGGTGTTGACGAACAGCCGCTCTCCGTCGGTGCCGACCCAGATGTACTGCGTCTGGATGCGCCCGCTGGGCAGCAGCGTGCTGATCGCCGCGTAGTTGGGGCCCTCCGCGAGCTCGCGGGTGACCGGGTGGAGCGCGGGGCCGTCCTGGGTGTCTGCCACGGCGGCGCCGGTACCCCGGCCGGAGGTGCGGCACGCGCCCGATTGCGCCGCCCCGGCCGGCGGCCGACCGTGGGGAGGACCGCCCGAGGAAGGTCCGGGACCGTGGCGACCTGGCCGACCGACGCCGCGGCGCTGGCCGCCGAGCAGGACCGGCTGGCCGCGCTGCGCCCACCGCCGTGGACCCCACCCGCGGGGCCGCTCGCCGGCGCGGTGGCCGCGGTCGAGGACGCCGGAGGGCTGGTCGCGGCCGCGGTGCTGGGGGACGCGGCCGCCGTCGCGCGGGGACCGGCGGCCGGCCCCTACGCGCCGGCGCTGCTCGCGCTGCGGGAGGGGCCGCTGCTGGCCGCCGCGGTGGCCGCGCTGCCCCGCCGTCCGGACGTCCTGCTGGTCCCGGCGGCGGGACGGGACCACCCGCGGCGGGCCGGGCTCGCGCTGCACCTCGGCGCCGTGCTGGACCTCCCGAGCGTCGGCGTCACCGACCGGCCGCTGGCCGCCCGCGGCGACCCGCCCGGGCCGGCCCGCGGCGACTCCGCTCCCCTGCTGCTCGGCGGCGAGGAGGTGGCGCGGGCGGTGCGCGTGGTGCCCGCCGCGCGCCCGGTGGTGGCCTCCGCCGGCTGGCGCACCGGCCCGGCGACCGCGGCCGCCGTCGTCCTGGCGACGGCGGCCGGTGTCCGCACGCCGGAGCCGCTGCGCGCGGCCCGCCGGGTGGCCCGGCTCAGCCGCGGTCGTCCGGGGTGAGGCCCTCGACCACCGCGGCCATGTCCACCGCGCCCGGGTCGTCGAGCCGGCCGGCGGCGGCCTCCATCGTCTCGAGCACCGCGGCGGTGAGCCGGTCGGGGACCCCGCCGGCCTGCAGCGCCGCGCGGATGAGCCGGGCGTCCTTGGCCGCGCCGGTCAGGCCGAAGCTCGGCGGGTAGTCGCC
Source organism: Geodermatophilus sp. SYSU D01036 (assembly GCF_054050435.1). Taxonomy (NCBI): domain Bacteria; kingdom Bacillati; phylum Actinomycetota; class Actinomycetes; order Geodermatophilales; family Geodermatophilaceae; genus Geodermatophilus; species Geodermatophilus sp. SYSU D01036. The sequence continues at coordinate 252,593 of NZ_JBJGZJ010000004.1, forward strand.
GGCCAGCATCAGCCGGCCCTTGAGGTGGGCGTAGGCGGAGTCGACCGGCCCGCCCTCGATCGCGTCGAGGAACCGCTGCGGGTCCTGGCCGAGGGCGCGGGCCAGCGCGATCGCCTGCGCGGTGCCGGCGGTGAGCATGAACAGCCACGAGTTGCAGGCGAGCTTGAGCCGGCTGCCGGCGCCGGCCTCGCCCAGCCACAGGGTCTTCGAGCCGAGCGCGTCGAACACCGGCGCCAGCCGCTCGCGCGCCTCCTCCGGGCCGCTGGCCAGCAGGGTCAGCGCGCCCTTCGCGGCGGGCTCCCTCGTGCCGAGCACCGGGCAGTCGACGAGCACGAGGCCGAGCTCGCGGGCCGCCTCGACGGTGCGGTCGGCGCCCTCGACACCGACGGTCGAGCACTGCAGCCACGTCGTCCCGGCGGCGGGGGCGGCCTGCCGGACGACGTCGAGCACCGCGTCGGCGTCGAGCAGCACGGTCAGGACGACGTCGGCGCCGTCGGCCGCCTCCGCCGGGGAGCCGAACGCCTCCGCGCCCGTGCCGGTGAGCGCCCGCGCCTTGGCGGGGTCCCGGTTCCACGTCCGCACGGGCAGCCCCGCCCGCCGCAGCGAGGTGACCATCCCCGCGCCCATCGTCCCGGTGCCGAGCACCGCCACCGTCGGTCCGGCCATGCGGGTCCTCCTCGGGGTCAGTGGTGCGCGGCGTGGCCGTGGCTGTGCACGCCGTCGGGGCCGTGCCGCTCGGCCTCCTCCGCACGGCTGCGGCGCAGGTCGACCACGCCCAGCACCAGCGCGGCGCCGGCGCCGAGCACGGACACGGCCAGCCCGGCCGCGGCCGCCGTCGGGTGGTCGCCGGACGCCGACAGCACGAGGTAGAAGAGCCCGGGCAGCGCCGCGGTGCCGACGGCGGCGCCGAAGCGCTGCGCCGTCTGCAGGCCCCCGCCGGCCGACCCGGCCATGGACACCGGCACGTCGCGCAGGGTCATCGTGATGTTGGGCGAGATGACGAACCCGCCGCCGATGCCGCCCACCAGCAGCGCCGGCGCGATCGCCCACCCGGCCGCCGACGGCGGGACCAGCAGCAGGACCACCGCGGCCGCGGCGAGGCCGACCATGACGCCCGACAGCCCGAACACCGTCAGCCGCCGGCCGTGCCGCTCCACCAGCCGCCCGGCCACGACCGCCGCCGACGCCGACCCGAGCGCGAACGGCGTCACCGCCAGCCCCGACTGCAGCGGCGTGTAGTCCAGCCCGGTCTGGAAGAACAGCGCGAACACCAGCCAGATGCCGCTGAACCCGACGAAGTAGACGGTGCCCAGCGCCGCCCCGATGCCGTAGCCGCGGGTCTGCGTGACCAGCCGCGGGTCGAACACCGGCTGCCCGTCGCGGGCCACCACCCGCCGCTCCCACGCGACGAACACTGCGAGCAGCGCCGCCCCGACGACGAACAGCCACCACAGCCGCGCCAGCCCGCCGGCCTCGGCCTGCACCAGCGGGAAGAGCACGGCCAGCGCCCCGGCGCCGAGCAGCAGCACCCCGGCGACGTCGATCCCCCCGCGCCCGCCGCCCCCGCCGCGGGGCAGCAGCCGCAGGGCGAGCGCGAACGCGACGACGCCGATCGGCACGTTGACGTAGAACAGCCACCGCCACCCGCCGGGGCCGTCGGCCAGGCCGAGGACGGCGCCGCCCACGATCGGGCCCACGGCGGTCGAGATGCCGACCGTCGCGCCGAACAGGCCGAACGCCCGCCCGCGCTCGGCGCCGCGGAACAGCTGCTGGATGAGCGCGGAGTTCTGCGGCGCGAGGCACCCGGCCGCCAGCCCCTGCACCAGCCGGGCGGCGACCAGCCAGCCCACCGACGGCGCCGCGCCGGCCGCGGCACTGGAGAACACGAACCCGGCCAGCCCGAGCAGGAACAGCCGCCGGCGGCCGAACGCGTCGCCCAGCCGGCCGGCGGGGACCAGCACCAGCCCGAAGGTCAGCGCGTACCCGGACACCACCCACTGCACGGTCGCGGGCGTCGCCCCGAGGTCGGACTGCAGCGAGGGCAGCGCGACCGACACGATGCTGACGTCGAGCAGGCTCATGAAGCCGACGACGAGCGTCACCGACAGCGCGGTCCACCGCTTGGGGTCCGGGCGGTACCCCTCGTCCCCGACGGGCGCCCGCGGCGGGGCGTCGGTGGATGCGCGTGGCGGCACGGGGCGGGCCTCTTCCGGGGTGCAGCGGGAGGCGCGGCCGCCGTCCGGCCGGCCGCGCCGTGCTGCCCTACCCGGTCGTGCCCCACCGACACCCGCGGGTGCCGGTGGGCGCGGTCGCTGTCCGCCGGCTGACACGGCGCAAGAACGGTCGGGCCGCGCGGCCGCCCGGCTCGCCAGACTCGACGCGTGACCCCGCCCGGCCGTGACCGCCTCCGCGAACTGCTCGACGCCGTCCTCGACGAGGACAACCGCACGCTGTCCGACATGGCCGGCGACGCGTACGCCTCGCCGTTCCACTTCAGCCGGCAGGTGTCCGGCGGCGCCGGGGAGTCCCCGGTCGCGCTGCGCCGCCGGGTGGTGCTCGAGCGCGCGGCCTGGCAGCTGCGGCAGGGCACGAGCGTCACCGACGCCGCCTTCGCCGCGGGCTACGAGTCGGTCGAGGGGTTCAGCCGGGCGTTCGCGCGGGCCTACGGCCGCAGCCCCGGCTCCGCCCACGCCGGCAGCGCCGCGCGGGACGGGCACTGGCTGCCCGCGCCCAACGGCATCCACTTCCACCCGCCGGCGTCACTGTGGGTGGCCGACGAGCCCGCGCGCCGCGGCGGCGACGAGGTCACCGCGCTGCTCGTCCACCACGGCGTCGAGGACACCCGCGCCCTGCTCGAGCTGGCCAAGGGCCTGCCCGACGAGGAGTACCGGCGGGTGCGGGCGCCGGGCCTGACGGTCCTCGCCTGGGACGGCGCCGAGGAGACGCTCGCCGCCGTCCTCGACGCCCTGGTCTGGTCGCTGGAGGTCTGGGTGGCCTCGATCGAGGGCGGGGAGCACCCCGTGCGCGGCACCGACGACCCGGCCGCGCTCATCGACCGGCACGACGCCGTCGCGCCGCGCTGGCTGGCCGCCGTCCGCGAGATCGCCCGCCGCGGCGCCTGGGGCGACCGGCTGGTCGACGCGCTGTGCGAGCCGCCGGAGAGCTTCGTCCTCGGCAGCGTCGTCGCGCACGTCCTCACCTTCTCCGCGCACCGCCGGCTGCTCGCCCGGCACTGGCTGCGCGACGCCGGCGTCGCGGTCGACGCCGGCGACCCCATCGAGTGGCTCTCCCGGAGGGACCGATGACCCGCACCGTCTACTACACCGCCACGACCCTCGACGGCTTCATCGCCGGCCCCGGCCACTCGCTGGACTGGCTGCTCACCCGCGAGGCCGACCACGAGGGCGCGATGGGCTACAAGGCGTTCGAGAAGACCGTCGGCTCGCTGGTCATGGGCGCCTCCACGTACGAGTGGGTGCGCGAGCACGGCGGCCCGGACGCCTGGAGCTACCACCAGCCGGCGTGGGTGCTCACCCACCGGCAGCTGACGCCCTACGAGGGCGCGGACATCCGCTTCACCGCCGCGGACACCCCCGACGAGCTGCGCGCGCTGCACGCGGAGATGACCGCCGCGGCCGGCGACCTCGACGTGTGGGTGGTCGGCGGCGGCCCGGTGGCCGCGCAGTTCGCCGGGGCGGGGCTGCTGGACGAGGTCGTCGTCTCGATCGCGCCGGTCACCCTGGGCGCCGGGATGCCGCTGCTGCCGGCGCACGTCGAGCTGGTCACCCGGGAGGTCGCGCAGAACGGCGAGTTCGCCGTCGTGCGGTACGACGTCGTCCGTCCCGGCTGAGCCGTGGACCCCGGCGGCCCGTCCGAGGGGGCGGAACGGGCCGCCGCGGTACGCCGCTCCGACCGGGACCACGGTCCCGTGTCGACACCTCGACGCGGCGACATGCCTCCGTGCCGATCCGGCGACGTGGCGACAGGTCGCCGGGTCGACGGCCGGTCAGGCGGTGCGGATCACCGAGACGTCGAACTCGACCTGGATGCGGTCGCTGACGAGCCACCCGCCCGTCTCCAGCGCCGTGTTCCAGGTGAGACCCCACTCGCTGCGCTTGATCGCCAGCGCGCCCTCGAAGCCGACCCGGGTGTTGCCGAACGGGTCCTTCGCCGAGCCGGTCATCGCGAACTCGACGGTCACCGGGCGGGTGACGTCGCGGATGGTGAGGTCACCGCTCACCTGGTAGGCGTCGTCGTCGATCTGCTCGACGTCGGTCGAGGTGAACACCATCTCCGGGAACCGCTCGACGTCGAGGAAGTCCGGCGAGCGCAGGTGCGCGTCCCGGTCGGCCTGGCCGGTGTCGATGCTGGCCGTCCTGATCCGGATCGACACGCTGCTGGCCCCGGGCTTCTGCACGTCGAGGTGCGCCTCGCCCGCGAAGTCGGTGAACGACCCGCGGACGGTCGTCACCATCGCGTGCCGCGCCCGGATCCCGATCCGGGTGTGCGCCACGTCGATGGTGTAGTCGCCCGTGACGTCGGCCAGCGCGGCCGTCGCCGCGTCGAAGTCGGTGGGGTCGCTCTCTGCTGCCCGGTGCTTCGCCACGTGTCCGTCCTTCCCCCTCGCTGACACCCCATCCTCGCCGATCCCCGCGACACCGCCACCGCCGGGCTCCGGGAACGGGCCGCGGACGGCGTCAGCGACCCGGGCGGAAGGGGTTGCGGCCCGGCCGGAACAGCGTCTCCTGGGTGAGGCTCGCGGCCAGGACGCCGTCGCGGGTGGTCACCGACCCGGTGTACCAGCCGCGCCCGCCGGAGACCGTGTGCGGGACCAGGTCCATGAGCACCCAGTCGTCGAGCCGGGCCGTCCGGTGGAACCACACCGCGTGGTCCAGGGTCGGGCCGGGCGCCGCCTCGTCCTCGGGCAGCGCCGACAGCCCGGTGCCGATGTCGGACAGGTAGGTGAGCACGCAGGCGTGCACCAGCGGGTCGTCGGGCAGCGCGACGGTGGACCGCGACCAGAACCGGGTCGGCCAGGAGGCGGCCGGGTGCGGCTGGGAGGGACGGCGGCCGTCCATCGTGAACAGCCGGGGCAGCGCGAACGGCTCGCACTCCGTGGGGTCCTCGGCCGCCGGCGCCGCGGCCACCTGGACGTCGGGCCCGGCGGTGGGCGCCTGGAACGACGCCGACATCGACAGCACCACCTCGCCGCCCTGCACCGCGACCACCCGGCGCGCGGAGAACGACCCGCCGTCGCGGTCGCGGTCGACGCGGAAGACGGTCGGCCGGGCGGCGTCGCCGCTGCGGAGGAAGTAGCCGTGCAGCGAGTGCGGCAGCCGGTCGGGCGCCACCGTGCGGCCGGCGGCGAGCAGCGCCTGCGCCGCGACCTGGCCGCCGTAGAGCGGGAACGGGTCGGTGAACACCAGCGTGCTGCGGTAGAGGTCCCGGTCGACCTCCTCGAGCGTCAGGACGTCGAGCAGGGTCGGGTCTCCCGCGGTCGCTGTCACGCTCCGGAACGTAAACGGACCCGGGGCCGCCGTCGGAGGCGACCCCAGGGGAAGGACCCCCGTGCCCCCACCCCTCGCATGCTCGGGGCGGGCCCCTGCACGGGGGCCGATCCGGCGTGCGGTTACAGCAGCTCGAGGATGGTGGCGTTGGCCTGGCCGCCGCCCTCGCACATCGTCTGCAGGCCGTAGCGGATGCCGTTGTCCCGCATGTGGTGCACGAGCGTCGTCATGATCCGCGCGCCCGAGCCGCCGAGCGGGTGGCCGAGGGCGATGGCGCCGCCGTCGGGGTTGAGCGACTTCTCGTCGGCGCCGAGGTCCGCGAGCCACGCCAGCGGCACCGGCGCGAAGGCCTCGTTGACCTCGAAGACACCGATCTCGTCGATCGACAGCCCCGACTTCGCCAGCGCCTTCTGCGTGGCCGGGATCGGCGCGGTCAGCATGACCACCGGGTCGGCGCCGGCGAGCACCGCGGTGTGCACGCGGGCGATCGGGCGCAGGCCGAGCTCGGCGGCCTTCTCCGACGTCGTCATGAGCAGCGCGGCCGAGCCGTCGGAGATCTGCGAGGAGTTGCCGGCGGTGATGACGCCGTCCTCCTTGAACGCCGTCTTGAGGGTGCCGAGCTTCTCCACCGACGACTCGCGGATGCCCTCGTCCTGGCTGACGACGGTGCCGTCGGGAGTGGTCACCGGGGCGATCTGGGCGTCGAAGCGGCCCTCGGCGCGGGCGGCGGCGGCCTTCTCGTGGGAGGCGACGGAGAACTCGTCGCAGCGCTGGCGCGACAGGCCCCACCGCTCGGCGATCGTCTCCGCACCCAGGCCCTGGTTGATCTTCGCGCCGCCGTAGCGCTCGAAGAACCGCGTCCCGAACGGGTTGGCGTCCTGCCGCGCGCTGCCCATCGGCACCCGCGACATCGACTCCACGCCGCCGGCCACGACGACGTCGTACTGGCCCGAGACCAGGCCGGCGGCGGCGAAGTGCACCGACTGCTGCGAGGACCCGCACTGCCGGTCGACGGTCACGCCGGTGACCGTCTCCGGCCAGCCCGCGGCCAGCGCCGCCGTCCGGGCGATGTCGAAGGTCTGCTCGCCGACCTGGGACACGCAGCCCCAGATGACGTCCTCGATCTCGGCGGGGTCGATGCCGGCCCGCTCGGCCAGCGACGTGAGGACGTGCGCGGACAGGTCGACCGGGTGCACCCCGGACAGCCCGCCGTTGCGCTTGCCCACGGGCGTGCGCACCGCCTCGACGATCACCGCGTCACGCATGTCTGCTCCCTCCGACCTGGTGTGGTGCCCGGCACACTAACCCGCGCTCCTGGCCGGCTCCGCGGTCCGAGCCGGGCGGCGGGCCAGGAGTCCCGCCGCGAGGGCCGCGAGCAGCGCCGCGGTGGCCCAGCCGAGGCCGCTGCCGGCCAGCGGCAGGCCCGTCCCCTCGGTGGCCCGGACGACGAGCAGCACGGCGGCCACCCCGAGGGCGGTACCGAGCTGCGCCGCGGTGTTCACCGCGCCGGCCGCCGTCCCCTGCAGCTCCGGGCCGACGTCGGTCCCCAGCGACGTCGCGGCCACCGAGGACAGCCCAATCCCCAGCCCCGCGACGGCGACCGCGGCCGACACCACCCCCGGGCCCAGGCCCGCGCCGAGCAGCGCCGCGTCGCCGACGGCGATGACGGCCAGCCCCGCCGCCGCGGTGACCCGCGCCGAGGTGCGCCGCAGCACCCGCGCGGCCAGGCCCGCCCCGGCGACGACGCACAGGCTGAACGGCACCAGCGCCAGCCCCGCGGCGGTCGCGCCGAGGCCGCCGGCGTCCTGCAGGTGCAGCGTCGCGACGGTGACCGCCGAACTGGTGGTCGCGGTGTTGGCCGCCGAGGCGAGCACGCCCCGGCGCAGGCGGGGGTGCCCGACGGCGGCCCGCGGCAGCAGGGGGTCCGGCGAGCGCCGCTCGACCGCCGGCAGGCCCGCGGCGGCGGCGAGCCCGGCGACCAGGAGCGCAGCGGCGGCGGTCCGGTGCGCGCCGCCCTCGAGCAGCGACGCGCCGGCCACCACGGCCGCCACCGCGCCCGTGAGCACCGCGGCGCCGGCCAGGTCGAGCGCTCCCCCGCTCCGCCGCGCGGTCGGCGGCGCCGTGCGGCGCACCGCCGCCAGGAGCAGGGCGGCCAGCGGCACCTGCACCCAGAACAGCACCCGCCAGCCGGCCAGGTCGGTGAGCACGCCGCCGAGCACGAGCCCGCTCGCGCCGGCGGCCGCGCCGGTCGCACTCCAGGCGGCCAGCGCGCGCCGCCGCGCGTTCCCCTCCTCCGTCGCGGCGGTCAGCAGGCGCAGCGCGGTCGGCACGGAGAGCGCGGCCGCGGCGCCGAGGGCGCCGCGCGCCACCACCAGCACGCCGGCCGACGGAGCGACCGCGGCCAGCAGCGACGCCGCACCGAAGCCGGCCAGTCCGGTCCCCAGGACCCGCGCGTGGCCGAACCGGTCGCCCAGCCGCGCGGCCGGCATGAGCAGCGCCCCGAACAGGACGGCGTAGACGGTCACCACCGGCGCGGCCGCCGACGGCGGCGCGCCGAGGTCGGCCAGCATCGCGGGCAGCGCCGCGACCACCAGCGTGGTGCCGAGGACGTCGACGAACTGCACCGCGCACAGGATCGGGACCGCTGCCGGACCTGCCATGCCGAGCCGGATACCCGCTTCTTCATCGATGAAGCACACATCCGGGCCGAGCCGTCCCGGGTGCGGGGCGGCCGCCCCGTGTCGCGGGCCCCACAGGAGCGCCGCACGCCCCTAACCTGCGCCGCGTGAGCCGAGACCGTCCCGAGCCCGGCGGCCCCCCGGGCCGGCCGATCCCCCCGCGGCTCGACCCGCGCGCCGGTCGCGCGCCCCGCGACCGCTCCCCCGGTGCCGCCCGGGCCGGCGCGACCCGCGGAACCCCGGGGCCGCGCCGCCGATCCTCCGGGGGCGCCGTCACGGCCCGCGTCGTCGCCGCCGTCGTGTCGGTCGTCGTGCTGGCCGGGAGCGGGTGGGGCTGGTACCTCGGCCGGCTGGCCGACTCGACGGTCACCCGCACCGACGCCATCCCGGCCGACGGCAACACCGAGTCCGGCGGCATGCCCGAGGCGGTGAACCTGCTGCTGGTGGGCAACGACAGCCGGGCCGACCTCACGCCCGAGCAACTCGCCGAGCTCGACGCCGGGGTCGACTCCGGCACGAACACCGACACGATGATCCTGGTGCACGTCCCGGCCGACGGGTCGGGAGCGTCGTTCGTCTCCTTCCCGCGCGACTCCTGGGTGGAGATCCCCGGGCACGGGACGGACAAGCTCAACGCCGCCTACGCCTACGGCGCCGCCGAGGTCGACGAGTCCGCGCCCGACAGCGAGAAGCAGGCCGCCGGTGCCCAGTTGCTGATCCGGACGATCAACCAGCTGTCGGGGCTGCGGATCGACCACTACGCCGAGGTCGACCTGCTCGGCTTCTTCGAGCTCACCAGCGTCGTCGGCGGCGTCGAGGTGAACCTCTGCCACGCCGTCGACGACTCGCAGTACTCCGGCGCGGTGTTCCCCGCCGGGAAGCAGACGATCTCCGGCGCCGACGCGCTGAGGTTCGTCCGCCAGCGGCACGGCGTCCGGCCGGACGGCTCCCCCGCCCTCCCCCGCGGTGACCTGGACCGCATCGTCCGCCAGCAGGTCTTCATCGGCGGGGTGCTCCGCAAGATCCTGTCCCAGGACGTGCTGCTGGACCTCGGCAAGCAGCGGGAGCTGATCCGGGCGGCGTCGGAGTCGCTGACCATCGACGAGGACCTCGACCTGCTCGACCTCGCGCAGCAGATGCAGTCGGTGACGGCCGGGGACATCCGGTTCCAGACCATCCCCATCGCCGACCCGAACGCGGAGAACGAGGCGGGCTCCTCGATCGTGGAGCTGGCCGACGAGGACACGCTGCGCGCGTTCTTCGCAGGCCTGTCCGCCGAGCCCGAGGCGCCCGCGTCGGAGGCCCCGCCGCCGCCGGCGACGGTCGACCCGGCGGAGGTGTCGGTCGCGGTCTACAACGGCTCGGGCATCTCCGGGATCGCCGCGGAGGCCACGGCCGACCTGGAGGCCGCGGGCTTCCCGGTGCTCAGCACCGGCAACGCCGGCAGCACCGACCACGAGCGGACGACGATCCGGCACGCCGCCGGCGACGAGGCGCTGGCCGCCACGCTCGCCGCGCAGGTCCCCGGAGCGGTCACCGAGGTCGCCGACGACGCCACGTCCGGCACCGTCCAGCTGATCCTGGGCGCGGACTTCACCGGCATCGGCCAGGCCACCACCCCGCCCGCGGACACCGGCGACACCGCCGCACCCACCGAGGAGCCCCGGACGGCGGCCGACACCGGCTGCATCAACTAGGACCCCGACCCGCGGATGCCGCCTGCCGCCACGCCCGACGCGTACCGTCGTCTGCGCGGGTCGGGCCGAGCCGGCGGACCCGCGGCACCCTTCCTCTCGACGCGTCCGCGGGCGAGGAGGCCGAGATGACTGCCCACCCCGAGGACGTCCGGCCGTCTCCCGGATCGATCACCGTCCGGGAGGAGGGCGACGACCGGGTGCTCTGCCTGCGGGGCGAGGTGGACACCGCGGTCGCCACGCGGTTCAAGGAGCGCCAGGGGCGGACCCCGCTGCTCGTCGACGTCATCGACGCCGCCGGGGTGTCCTTCATCAGCTCGACCGCCGTCAGCGTCCTGGCCCGGTGCGTCGAGGCGTCCCACGCCGTCGGCCGGCGCCCGGTGCTGCGCGCCGCGTCGCCGATCGTGGAGCGCATCCTGCAGCTCAGCGGACTGCAGGGCGACTTCGACCGCCCGCCCGCCCCGTCCGGCCGCTCCGAGACGCCGGGCTGACCGCCGGACGGCGGGCTCCGGACGGTGGGCCCCGCGAGCCCCCGCAGAATGGCCGCGTGCCCGCCGACCGCGCCCGCCCGGTGACCCTGCGGGACGTGGCCGCCGAGGTCGGCGTCTCGGCGAAGACGGTGTCCAACGCCTTCTCCCGGCCCGACCAGCTCTCCGCGGCGCTGCGCGAGCGAGTGCTCGCCGCCGCCCGCCGGCTCGGCTACCCCGGGCCCAACCCGCTGGCGGCGGGTCTGCGCCGCGGCCGGGTGGGCGCCGTCGGCGTCGCCTACGACAACGGGCTGTCCTACGCCTTCGCCGACCCGGTGGCGGTCGCGCTGCTGGCCGGGGTCACCGAGGTCGCCGAGCCCGCCGGGTCGGGACTGCTGCTGGTCCCCGGCTCGACCGACCCCGCCCGGCGCCTGTCCGCGGTCACCGACGCCGTCGTCGACGGGCTGGTCGTCTCCTCGGTCGGCGACGAGGACCCGCTGCTCGCGGCGGCGATCGCCCGCGGCCTGCCGCTGGCCGTCGTCGACCAGCCCCGCCCGGACCGGCTGGCCGCCCTGGGGGCCCCGGCGACGCCGTGGGTGGGCGTCGACGACCGCGCCGCCGCGGCCGCCGTCGCGGGGCACCTGCTCGCGCTGGGCCACCGGCGGCTCGCCGTCGTGTCCTTCGGCATGCACCGCGACCCGATCAGGCCCGGGCTGGTCGGCGTCGCCACCCAGGAGGCGGCCACCTACGCCGTCACCCGCGACCGGCTGGCCGGCTACCGCGACGCCGCCGAGCGGGCCGGGCTGGACTGGGCCGCCGTCCCGGTGTTCCACGGCGGGGACAGCACGCCCGCCGTCGGGGAGGCCGGCGCCGACGCCGTCCTCGCCACCGACCCCCGGCCGACGGCGCTGCTGTGCCTGAGCGACCGGCTGGCCGAGGGCGCCCTGCGCGCGGCGGCCCGCCGCGGACTGCGCGTGCCGGAGGACCTGTCCGTGGCCGGCTTCGACGACGCGACGACGGCGGCCGGGCTCGGCCTGACCACCGTGCGTCAGCCGACCCGGGAGAAGGGGCGGGCGGCCGGGCAGGCCCTGCTGGACCTGCTCGCCGGTCGGCCCGCCCCGCCGCCGCGCACCCTGCCCGCCGACCTGGTCGTGCGGACCTCGACCGGCCCGGTCGGCTAGCGGCCGCGCCAGACCGGCGCGCGGCGCTCGGCGAACGCGGTCGCGCCCTCGCGGGCGTCCTCGGAGGAGAACACCGGCTCGATCAGCTCCTGCTGCCTCGCCCAGCCCTCCTCGGCGGTCCAGTCGGCGGTGCCGCGGGCGATCTCCTTGGTGGCGGCGACCGCGAGCGGGCCGTTGGCGGCGATGACGCCGGCCAGCTCGACCGCGGCCTCCAGCGCCCCGCCCTCGGCGACCACCCGGTTGACCAGCCCGACCGCGGCCGCCCGCTCGGCGTCGATCGGCCGCCCCGTCAGCAGCATCTCCATCGCCACCGCCTGCGGGATGCGCCGCGGGAGGAACAGCGCGGCGCCGGCGGCGGCCACCAGCGAGCGGGTCACCTCGGGCACGCCGAAGCGCGCCGAGGACCCGGCGACGACGAGGTCGCAGGCCAGCACCAGCTCGAACCCGCCGGCCAGCGCCCACCCCTCGACCGCCGCGACCAGCGGCTTGCGCGGCGGTGTCTGGGTGATCCCGCACAGCCCGCGCCCCTCGATCGCCGGCCGCTCGCCGCGCAGGAACGCCTTGAGGTCCATGCCGGCGGAGAACGTGCCGCCGGCGCCGGTGAGCACGCCGGCGCGCAGCTCGTCGTCGGCGTCCAGCTCGTCGACGGCCGCGGCGACGCCGCGGGCCACCGCGCCGTCGAGCGCGTTCTTCGCCTCCGGCCGGTTGATCGTGATGACCTGGACGGCGCCGCGGCGCTCCACCAGCACGGGCTCGGTCACGGTCCCTCCTCCTCCGCGGCGCACCGCGGCTCGTGCGCTCCCGTCATCGGGGGCGCGACCACTCCTCCAGGACGGCGGCGGCGTCGGCCGGGCCGGGGCCCACCGGCGCGGCGGGGCCGGCCGGGGTGCGCGAGAAGCGCGGCGCGGGGGCGGCCTGCCGCACGCCGTCGACCTCGACGAGCGTGCCGCGGGCGGCCAGGTGCGGGTGCGCGGCCGCCTCCTCCGTCGTGAGCACCGGGGTGACGCAGGCGTCGGTGCCGTCGAAGACGCGCTCCCAGTGCTCCCGCGGGTGCGCGGCGAACGCGGCGGTGAACAGCTCGCGCAGCCGCGGCCAGCCGCGCGGGTCGGTCTGCGCGGGCAGGTCGTCGCCGGCCAGCCCGAGCCCCTCCAGCAGCGCCGCGTAGAACTGCGGCTCCAGCGCGCCGACGGCGACGAACCGGCCGTCGGCGCAGGCGTAGACGTCGTAGTAGGGCGCGCCGCCGTCGAGGACGTTGGTGCCCGGCCGGTCCGACCACAGCCCCATGCCGCGCATCGACCACAGCATCTGGGAGATCAGCGCGACGCCGTCGACCATGGCGGCGTCGACCACCTGGCCGCGGCCCGAGCGGGACCGCTCGTGCAGCGCGGCGAGGATGCCGACCAGCACCAGCATGGAGCCGCCGCCGTAGTCGGCGACCAGGTTCAGCGGCGGCCGCGGCACCTGCCCGGGCCGGCCGAGCGCGGCGAGCGTGCCGGTCAGCCCGAGGTAGTTGACGTCGTGGCCGACCCGGTCGGCCCACGGCCCGTCCTGGCCCCAGCCGGTCATCCGCGCGTAGACCAGCCCGGGGTTGCGCTCGAGGCACGCGTCCGGGCCGAGGCCCAGCCGCTCGGCGACGCCGGGGCGGAAGACGTCGAGGAACACGTCGGCGTGCCCGGCCAGCCCGAGCACGAGGTCGCGCCCCTCGGACCCCTTGACGTCGACGCCGAGCGAGCGCCGGCCGCGCATGACGACGTCGCGGGCGGCCCCGCCCAGCGACAGGCCGCCGGAGGGCCGCTCCACCCGGACGACGTCGGCGCCGAGGTCGGCCAGCACCATCGCGGCGTGCGGGCCGGGCCCGATCCCGCCGAGCTCGACGACCCGCAGGCCGGCCAGCGGGCCGCTCGCGCCCCCGCTCACGCCGCGGCCCGCAAGTGCCGGTCCAGGAAGCGCAGGATGCGCGCCCAGGCGTCCTCGGCCGAGGGGCCGTGGTAGCCGACGCCGAGCACCTTCTCCAGCGCCGTGAACGGCCCGGCGTTGTGCCGGTTGAGGAACGAGTGCCCGGCGTCCGGGTACTCCTCCACGTCGTGCTCGACGCCGAGGTCGGTGAGCACCCGGTCCAGCCGGCCGGCGGCGCCGCGCAGCGCCCGGTCGCGGCCGCCGAAGCTGGCCACCACCGGGCAGGCGCCCTTGAGCACGCTCTCGGCGTCCTTCGGCAGCGGGCCGTAGTTGGGCGCGGCGACGTCGAAGCCGCGGGTGGCGCCGAGCAGCGCGAACTTCCCGCCCATGCAGAACCCGAGGACGCCGATCCGGCCGGTGCAGTCGTCGCGGTCGGCGAGGAACCGGCGGGCGGCCTCGAGGTCACCGAAGGCCGGGCCCTCGCCGCGGTTCAGCGAGCGGAACGTCGAACGCAGGCAGCGCAGCGCGCCGCCGGCGGTGAACAGGTCGGGCGCGACGGCGAGGTACCCGGCCGCGGCCAGCCGGTCGGCCTGCTGGCGGACGTCGTCGGTGAGCCCGAAGACCTCGTGCACGACCACGACGCCGGGCCAGGGCCCCTCCCCCACCGGCGGCACGGCGAGGTGGGCGGACAGCTCCGGGGCGCTCGCGGCACCGGGGATGACGATGGTGGGCAGGGAGGCCTCCGGGGTCGCAGCGGCAGCGCAGGCGCCGCCGACGCTAGCCCGCGGGTGTGTCGGCCGTCTCACCGGCCCGTTCCCGGCGCACCGGGGTGGCGGTCACCTCGCGCGGGCCACCGACGTCGTGGCCCGCGGCGCAGCGCAGCCCGAGCGCCACCGGCGCGCCGCAGTCCCGGTGGGTGAGCGCCAGCGGCGGGACGCCGTCCTCCGCGAGCCACCGGTCGCCCCACTGCATCAGTGCCACCAGCGCCGGGTAGAGGTCGCGGCCGCGCTCGGTCAGCCGGTACTCGTGCCGCTGCCGCGCGCCCTCCTCCTGGTACGGGACGCGGGTGAGCAGGTCCTGGGCGACCAGCGAGTTGAGCCGGTCGGTGAGCACCGCCTTGGGCGCCCCGAGCGCGCGCTGCAGGTCGGCGAACCGGCGCACGCCGAGGAACGCCTCGCGCAGCACGAGCAGGCTCCACTTCTCGCCCACCAGGGCGAGGGTGCCGGCGACCGAGCAGCGCGCCCGGTCGTACCCGTCGGGAGGTGTGTCGGCAGTCACGGGTGCAGCGTAGGTCACGCTGGGTTCGCTTGACGAACCGTGGGCCGGGGAGGATGGTTGGAGATGCAGACCCAGCAGGTCGAGACGGTGGTCACAGTGATCGCCGCCGCACCTGCACGGGCCCGCCGGTGACGACCGGAGGTGGCCGCCGCCGTGGATCGACCGGTGGCACCCCGCCCCGAGGAGGAACCGACATGACCCGCCTGCGCACCGCCCTGGCCTCCGCCCGCAGCACCCGCGCCCGCCGCCGCGACGAGCGCGAGCTGCAGCGCGCCCTCGCCGCCGCCCCGACGCTCGAGTCGGCGCACGAGATCACCGCCGCGGCCGCCCGCTTCTGACCGCGGCACCCGCGCCGCCCTCGGCGCACCCCGGCGACAGCCCCGTGGCCCCTCGGCCGCGGGGCTGCTCCGTGCCGGGGCGCGACGGTCCCGCGGTATGGCCTGCGCCTCATCCGCGCCGCTAGGGTGGCACTGAGTGCCACCGGGGGTCGGTCCCGGGGACCGACCGGACGGAGACGAGATGGCCAACCCCTGGTTCGAGACCGTGGCCGAGGCGCAGCGGCGGGCGAAGCGGCGGCTGCCCAAGAGCGTGTACGGCGCGCTGGTGGCCGGCTCGGAGAAGGGCCTGACCGTCGACGACAACCTGCGCGCCTTCGACGAGCTGGGCTTCGCCCCGCACACCGCCGGCCTGTCCAACGAGCGCGACCTGGCCACCACGGTCATGGGCCAGGACGTCTCGATGCCGGTGCTGATCAGCCCCACCGGCGTGCAGGCGGTGCACCCCGACGGCGAGGTCGCCGTCGCCCGCGCCGCCGCCGCCCGGAACGTGGCGATGGGCCTGTCCTCGATGGCCAGCAAGCCGATGGAGGAGGTCATCGCCGCCAACCCGAAGACCTTCTTCCAGCTGTACTGGGTCGGCGACCGCGACACCATGGCCGCCAAGGTCGAGCGCGCCCGCCGCGCCGGCGCCGCCGGGCTCATCGCCACCCTGGACTGGTCGTTCTCCTACGGCCGCGACTGGGGCTCCCCGTTCATCCCGGAGAAGATCGACCTCCAGGCGGTCCGCCGCTACGCCCCGCAGGTCGCGCTGCGGCCGCGCTGGCTGTGGGGGTTCGCCAGGACGCGGAAGCTGCCCGACCTCCGCGTCCCCAACATGGTCGGCGACCCCGCCGAGACCCCGCCGACGTTCTTCGGCGCCTACGGCGCCTGGATGCAGTCGCCCATGCCGACCTGGGAGGACGTCGCCTGGCTCCGTGAGCTGTGGGGCGACGACCGGCCGTTCATGCTCAAGGGCGTCATGCGCGTCGACGACGCGAGGCGCGCCGTGGACGCCGGCGTCACCGCGATCTCGGTGTCCAACCACGGCGGCAACAACCTCGACGGCACCCCCGCCTCCATCCGCGCCCTGCCCGCCATCGCCGAGGCGGTCGGCGACCAGGTCGAGGTGCTGCTCGACGGCGGCATCCGCCGCGGCTCCGACGTCGCCAAGTCCCTCGCCCTGGGCGCCAGGGCCGTCATGATCGGCCGCGCCTACCTGTGGGGCCTGGCCGCCAACGGGCAGGCCGGGGTGGAGAACGTCCTGGACCTGCTGCGCGACGGCCTCGGCTCGGCGCTGACCGGCCTGGCCCGGGAGTCCGCCGCCGACCTGTCCCGCGACGACCTCGTCGTCCCGCCCGGTTTCGAGCGGCGCCTCGGCGTCGAGGGCGCCGACGCCCCGGTCGAGGTCGTGCCCACCCGCACCCGCCGCGCCCGCAGCGCCTGAACCCGCGGCCGGGGTCCCGTCGAGGGGCCCCGGCCGCGGTCGGCTCAGACCCCGGCGACGAGGTCGCGGCGGCGGGTCCAGCGGCGCTGCACCGCCGTCAGCAGCAGCCGCAGCGGCGCGGGCGCCCCGGCGAACAGCCGCGCCCGCTCCTCCGGCGTCCGGCAGGCGTCGACGATCCACGGCAGGACGAAGACCATGTGCCGCGGGCCGGTGCCCTTCCGGAAGCGGGTCTCCACCCGCGTGAAGTCCCCGGCCGAGACGAACCGGCGCACCACCGGGAACACCTCGCGCTCCTCCTCCTCGATGTGCTCGTCGAGCTCGTCGGCGAGCTCGGTGAGGACGGCGGCCAGCGGCCCGGCCTGCGCGGGACCGTCCTCGGCGAACCGGGCGAGCGCGGCCTGCGCGCGGTCCAGCACGCCCTGCAGCGCGGTGTGGTCGTCGGACAGCGGGCCCAGGTCCACGGAGTCCCCGGCCGAGGCCACGATGACCGGCCACAGGACGTCGTCCTCCCGGGAGTGGTGCACGTGCACCTCGTGCAGCACCGCCCCGGCGTGGCGGACGACGGCGCGCTGCCGCCCGGGCGGGCACGGCTCGCCGGCGGCGATGCGGGTGGCCGCGTCCGCCAGGAGCCGGCAACCCGACCGCAGCGCGCGGTGCACGAGGGAGAAGCCGAACAGGTCGGGCTCGGGCTCGCCGGGCCGGCGCGGGGTGACGGGGAACGGCAGGGCGGGAACGGTCGAGGTCATGCCGGCACCGTGACGGCGCGCGGTTGGCAGCGGCTTGCGAGCCGCTGGTCGGCGGCCCCCGGGACAGGACGACACACGACGTGACCCGGCCGTGACCGCTTCCGGTGGAACCTCCCCCGATCCCTCGGCGATCGGGCTCGCGCGCCATATGCTCGCGCCGCTATGGGGAGCGGGGGTGCCGGAACCGTCGGGTTCCGGGTGCTGGGCGACGTGGGTGCCGTGCGCGACGGCGCGCCGCTGGACCTGGGCGGCCGGCGGCAGCGCTCGGTCGTCGCCCGGCTGCTGGTCGCCGGCGGGCACGTGGTCCCCGCCGAGGTGCTGGTCGCCGACCTGTGGCGCGGCGCCTCCCCCGCCGACGCGCTGGGGACGCTGCAGGCCCACGTCAGCCACCTGCGCCGGGTGCTGGAGCCCGGCCGCGCCCCGCGCACGCCCGCCCGGCTGCTGGTCACCGTGCCGCCGGGCTACGCGCTGCGCCCGGCCGACGACGCCGTGGACGTGCTCGAGGCGGTCCGGCTGCTCGACGAGGGCGACCGGCTGGCCGCCACCGACCCCGCCGAGGCGCGCGCCCGGTACAGCGCCGCGATCGACCTGTGGCGCGGTCCCGCCTACGCCGAGTACCGCGACGAGCCCTGGGCCGGTCCCGAGGCCGCCCGGCTGGACGAGCTGCGGCTGACCGCGGTCGAGCGCCGGGCCGCCGTCGCCCTCGACGCCCCCGGCGGGCGGGACCCGCTCCCCCAGCTGCGCGCGCACGTCGCCGAGCACCCGCTGCGCGAGGAGGGCTGGCGCCTGCTCGCCCTCGGCCTGTACCGCGCCGGACGGCAGGGCGAGGCGCTGGCCGCGCTCCGCGAGGTCCGCACCCGGCTGGCCGACGAGCTCGGCGTCGACCCCGGCCCGGAGCTGCGGGCGCTGGAGGAGGCCGTCCTCGCCCAGTCCCCCTCGCTCCTGCCGGCGCGTGCGCCGGCACCGCCGGTCGGCCGCCCGGCGCCCTCCCCCGTGCCCGTCCCGGCCCCGGCTCCGGCCGCCCCCGCGCCGGACGTGCCCCGCCCGGTCGGCCGCGACGCCGAGCTGGCCGCGCTGTCCGCCGCGGCCGAGCGGGCGGCCGGCGGCCAGGTCGAGGTCGCCCTGCTCGCCGGCGAGGCCGGCAGCGGCAAGACCACCGTCCTCGACCACCTGCGCGCCGAGTACGCGGGCCGCGGCTGGACGACGCTGGCGGTGTCCTGCCCCGAGACCGACGGCGCCCCGCCCGGCTGGCCCTGGTCCGCGGCGCTGCGCGCGCTCGCCGCCGGGCACCCGCCCGCCGACCCGGCCCCGCTCGCCGCGCTGCTCACCGACGACGCCCCCGCCGCGCCCGGCGACCCGACCGGCAACCGGTTCCGGCTGCACCGCGCCGTCGCCGGCTGGCTGGCCGCCGTCGCCGCGCGGGCGCCGCTGCTGGTGACCGTCGACGACCTGCACCGCGCCGACCGGGAGACCACGGCGCTGCTGGTCGACCTGCTGCCCGCGCTGGCCGGGTGCCGCGTGCTCGTCGTCGCCGGGCACCGCCCGGAGGAGAGCGCCGGGCTGGCCGACGTGCTCGCCGCGCTCGCCCGCCGCTCCCCGGTCGGGCTCTCGCTGCGCGGGCTGGACGCCGCCGCCGTCGACGAGCTGGTCGAGGACTGGGCGCTCACCCCCGTCGACCGCCGCACCCGCGCCGCGATCACCGCCCGCGCCGACGGCAACCCGTTCTACGTCCGGGAGCTGCTGCGGCTGGTCGACGCCGGCGCCGACGTCGACGCCGTCCCCGGCACGGTCCGCGACGTCGTCCGCCACCGGCTGGCCGGCCTGCCCGCGCGCACCGGCACGCTGCTGCGGCTGGCCGCCGTCATCGGCCGCGACGTCGACGTCGAGGTGCTGCTCGCCGCCGCCGCGCCGGCCGGCGGCGACGAGGACGAGGAGGCCCTGGTCGAGGCGCTGGAGACGGCGCTGGTCACCGGCCTGCTGGTGGAACCCGGTCCCGGCCGGCTGCGGTTCGTGCACGCCCTGGTGCGCGACACCCTCTACGAGGACCTGTCCTCCCTGCGCCGCACCCGGCTGCACGGCCGGGTGACCGCCGTCCTCGAGCGGCTGCGCCCGGACGACGTCACCGCGCTCGCCCACCACGCCGCCGCCGCGGGCCCCGGCTCCGCCGCCGCGGCCGCGCGCTGGGCGCGGGCGGCCGCCGAGCTCGCCGGGCGGCGGTTCGCCCACGCCGACGCCGCCGTCATGTGGGGGCGCGCGGTCGAGGCGCACCGGCGGGCCGCGCCGGGCGACGCCGAGGGGCTCGCCTGGCTCCTGGGGGCGCAGGCGTACGCGTCGGCGCAGGCCGGGGCGGTCGGCGAGGCGCGCGCCCTGCGCAGCCGCGCGCTGGCGGTCCTGCCCGACGACGCCCCGGCGGGGCTGACCGCGGGGGTGCTGCTGTCGTCGGACGTGCCGACGTTCTGGAACGCCTGGGTCGACCCGGTCGACGACCGCTTCGTCGCGCGCACCGAGCGGGCGGTCGCCGGCCTGCCCCCGGGCAGCGCGCAGCGCGCCCGGCTGCTGGCGCTGCTGGCCCACGAGCTCGAGGAGCGCCACGACGAGCGGGCGGCCGGCGCCTCGGCCGAGGCGCTGGCCGAGGCCCGGCGCAGCGGCGACGCGGACGCGCTGGCGCACGCCCTGGCCGCGCGCCACTTCCACGCGATGCGCGACGTCGACCGCGGCGAGGCCCTGGCGCTGGGCGCCGAGCTGCTCGAGCTGGCGCAGCGCGAGCAGTGGGGGCTGTTCGAGGCCGTGGCGCGGCTGATGCTGCTGCAGGACACCTGCGCGGTGCTCGACCTGGAGGCCGCGGACGTGCACGCCGCGGAGGCCGAGCGGCTGGCCGCGGCCTACGGGCTGCTCCTGCTGCACGGCATCGCCCGCTGCTACGCCGGCATGCGCGCCGCCGTCGCGGGGCGGGTCGCCGAGGCCGAGGCGGTGTACGACGCCGCCGAGCAGGCCCTGCTCGAGGCGGGCTACTACCCCCAGGTCGCGCGGGCGCTGCGGCTGACCACGCAGCTCGGCCTGCAGCTCGGCAGCCCGGACGCGCAGCGGGTGGACCCGGACGAGATGGGTGCCCTGGTGCCCATGTCCCCCGAGATCTCGACCGAGACCTGGGCCCTGGCGCTGGTGCTCGACGGGCGGGCGGAGGAGGCGCGGGCCCGCTGCCCGCGCCACGACCGCGCCGCGCGCGACCTGTTCACGCCGTTCTTCGCGTTCGTCCGCGGCGAGGTCGGCCTGGCCCTGGGCGAGCCCGAGCGGATGGCCGAGGCCGAGGCGGAGCTGCTCCCCTACCGCGACACCGTGTGCGGGACGGAGACCGCGCTCATGGTCTTCGGCCCGACGGCGACGCTGCTGGCCCGGCTGGCCGCCGCGCGGGGCGACACCGCGGCCGCCGCGGCGCACCGCGAGGTCGCCATCGCCGTCGCCGAGCGCACCGGGCACCCCGGCTGGATCGCGGCCGCGAGGGCCGCTCCGGGCTGATCGGCAGCCGCGCAGCGACGTCCCGCTCATCGGCCGCCCTGCAGGGTCCCGGCGCGAGCGCGCGAGCGGCGCGGGGCAGGGGGTCCTTCGTCTAGCGCACGCCGGCGACGAGGTCGCGGCGGCGGCGCCAGCCCGGCTCGGCCGCGCGCAGCAGCACCCGCAGCGGCAGCGACGTCGCGCCGAGCAGCCCGGCGCGCTCGTCCGGGGTGCGGCAGGCGTCGGCGACCCACGGCAGCGCGAACGCCGCCGACCGCGGCCCCGAGCCGCGTGCGCACACGCCCTCGTAGCGGGCCAGGTCGCGCACCGACACGCACCGGCGGACCACCGGGAACACCTCGCGCTCCTCCTCCGCGACGTGCTCGTCGAGGGCGTCGGCCAGCTCCGCGAGGACGGCGGCCAGCGGCGCCGCGGCGTCGGGACCGGCGGCGGCGGCGAAGGCGGTGAGCGCCGCGTCGACCCGGCCCAGCACTGCCCGCAGCACGGCGTGGTCCTCGGTGAGCGGCTCCAGGTCGGCGGCGTGCGTCCCGGCGGAGGCGGCCACCACCGGCCACAGGACGGCGTCCTCCCGCGCGGTGTGCGCGCGCACCTCCCGCAGCACGCACCGGCCGAAGGCGACGACCGCCCGCTTCCGCTCCGCCGGCCAGACCGCCCCGGCGGCGGCCTCCGCCGCGACGCCGGCCAGCAGCCGGCAGCCGGCGCACAGCGCGCGGTGCGCCAGCGCCAGGCGGGTCACGTCGGCCTCGGGGTCGCCGGGCCGGCGGGGCGTGACGGGGAACGGCAGCGGTGCGGTCGCGGTCACGGGTGCCACCGTCGCCCGGCGCGGTTGCCGGTGACTTGCGTCCGACTACCACCGCAGCGGAAGCCCCCGGGACCGCCGGGCGTTGCAGCGGGCAACGAACCTCGTCGTCCCAGGAGCTCCCCCATGCGCATCCCGCTGTCCGTGCTCGACCTCGCCCCCGTCGCCCCCGGGGAGACCTACGGCAGCAGCATCGCCGGGAGCGTCGCGCTGGCGCAGCGGGCGGAGGAGGCCGGCTACCGCCGGGTCTGGTACGCCGAGCACCACAACATGCCGGCGATCGCGTCGTCGGCCACCAGCGTGCTCATCGCGCACGTCGGCGCGCACACCTCCACCATCCGGCTCGGCGCCGGCGGCGTCATGCTGCCCAACCACTCGCCGCTCACGATCGCCGAGCAGTTCGGCACGCTCGAGGCGATGTACCCCGGGCGCATCGACCTGGGCCTGGGCCGCGCGCCCGGCTCGGACCAGAACACCATGTACGCCCTGCGCCGCGACGCCGCCTCCGCCGAGCGCTTCCCCCAGGACGTGCTCGAGCTGCAGGGTTACCTGACCGGCGAGTCGCGGGTGCCCGGCGTGCAGGCCGTGCCCGGCCGCGGGTCGGACGTGCCGCTGTACGTGCTCGGCTCGTCGATGTTCGGCGCCGGCCTGGCCGCCGCGCTCGGCCTGCCCTACGCCTTCGCCTCGCACTTCGCGCCGCAGCTGCTGGAGCCCGCGGTGGCCGCCTACCGCCGCGACTTCCGCCCCTCGGCGCAGCTCGACGCCCCGTACGTGATCGCCGGGGTGAACGCCGTCGCCGCCGACACCACCGCGCAGGCGCAGGAGATGCTGCAGGCCACCCGCCGCCGGCTCGCCGTCGGCCTGTTCGGCCAGGGCCGCGACCTCGACGACGACGCCGCCGAGCTGCTGCTGTCCTCGGGCGCGGGCCGGCACGTGGACTCGATGCTCACGCACACCGCCGTCGGCACCCCGGCCGAGGTCCGCGAGCGGCTCACCGACTTCGCCCGGCTCGCCGACGCCGACGAGCTGATCGTCGCCCACCAGGCGCCCGGCACCGAGGCGCGGCTGCGCTCGGTGACGCTGACCGCCGAGGCGATGGCAGAAGGACCTCGTCCTCCCCGCGACGAGGCCGAGGAGCCCGTGCCCGCGCGCTGATCCGGCGGACCCGCCCCAGGCTCGGGGAGGATGACTCGGTGCACGCCGAGACCGTCCTCCTGCTCGTCCTGGCCGCGGTCGCGGTCATCGTGGCGGCCCGCTGGCTGGCCGGCCGCACCGGCATCCCGGCGGCCGCGCTGCTCACCGTGACCGGGCTGGTCTACGCGCTGCTGCCCGGCCCGAACCTCACGCTCGACCCCGAGATCGTCCTGACCGTCCTGCTCCCGCCGCTGCTCTACAGCGCCGCGCTGGACTCCTCGCTGATCGCGATCCGCGCCAACATGCGGACCGTCGTCGGCCTGTCGGTGCTGCTGGTGCTGGTCACCGCGCTGGTGATCGGCGCCGGGTTCGCACTGTGGGTCCCCGGGGCGACGCTCGCCGCCGGCATCGCCCTGGGCGCCGCCGTCGCCCCGCCGGACCCGGTGGCCGCGCTCGCCGTCGGCCGCCGGGTCGGGCTGCCCCCCCGGCTGGTCACGCTCATCCAGGGCGAGGGGCTGCTCAACGACGCGACCGCGCTGACCCTGCTCAGCGTCGCCGTCGCGGCCGCGGTCGGCGACGGCTTCTCCACCTGGTCGGCGCTGGGCCAGTTCGCGCTCGCCGCCGCCGGGGGCGTCGCCGCCGGACTGGTCGTCGCCTACGGCGTCCGGCCGCTGCGCCGGCTGCGCCGGGACCCGCTGGCGTCCAACGCGGTCTCGCTGGCGACGCCGTTCGTCGCCTACCTGCTGGCCGAGTCGGTGCACGTGTCCGGCGTGCTGGCCGTCGTCGTCGCCGGGCTGGTCATCGCGCACAACGCGCCGTACTGGCAGTCGGGCGCCACCCGGCTGCAGACCGACGCGGTGTGGAAGCTGGTGGACTTCCTGCTCGAGGGCGTCGTCTTCCTGCTCATCGGCCAGCAGCTGCCCGCCGTCATCCGCGGCCTGGGCCAGTACGCGCCCTCGACCGTCGTCGTCGCCTCGCTGATCACCGTGGGCGCGGTGCTGCTGGTCCGGCCGCTGTGGCTGTGGCTCACCGAGCACGCGCCGCAGGCGCTGCACATGCGGCTCAGCGGCGCTCCCGCCGCCGACGAGGACGACGACCCCTCGACCCCGCCTCGGCAGCTGTCCGGCCGGGAGATCGCCGTGCTGAGCTGGGCCGGCACCCGCGGCGTGATCAGCCTGGCCGCCGTCTTCACGATCCCGCTGACCACCGATGCCGGCGACCCGTTCCCCGACCGCGACCTGCTGCTGTTCTGCGCCTTCCTCGCCGTGCTGGTCACCCTCGTCGGCCAGGGCGCGACCTTCGCCCCGCTGGTGCGCCGGCTGCGGCTGCGGGCCGACGCCGCCGACGCCGCCCGGCTGCGCAACCAGGCGCGCGTCGCGGCGGTCGACGCGGGGCTCGCCCGGCTCGACGAGCTGCAGGCCGAGCGGCACGACCACGTCGACGACGCCGCGATCGAGTCGATCCGGGCGGCGCTGCGCACCCGGCGGAGCCGCTACGAGCGGCGGCTGGAGGTCCTCGTGGACGCCGAGGGCGAGGTGCCGATGTCGCCGGAGTACGAGGCGGCGCTGCGGGTGCGCCGGGCGGTCATCGACGCCGAGCGCGAGGAGCTGCTGCGCTGGCGCGACCTCGGCCGGCTGCCCGACGAGGGGCTGCGCACGCTGGAGCGGGAGCTGGACCACCAGGAGCACCTGCTCCCGGCCCGCCCGGCCTGACGGTCAGGGCCGGCCGGCGCGGGGGACGTCGACCCGGGCGACCTCGACCCGGCCGGCGCGCGGGCCGCCCTCGGCCCAGGTGGGCGCGGTGCAGACGAACAGCGTCCGCCCGTCGTCGCCGCCGAGCGTGCAGGCGTAGGACAGCGAGCCCGACCCGACGGGCACCCGGCCGGTCACCTCGCCGCCCTCCCGCACGCGCAGCACCTCGGCGGTGCGGGCGGTGGCGAACCAGACGTGCCCCTCGGCGTCGAGGCAGATGCCGTCGGGCGCCAGGCCCGGCGTCTCCGCGAACACCCGGCGGCCGGACAGCGAGCCGTCGCCGGCGACGTCGAAGGCGGTGAGCCGGGCGCCGTAGGTCTCGGCGACCACCAGCGTCCGGCCGTCGCCGGTGAGCGCCATGCCGTTGGGGAAGCGCAGGTCGTCCGCGACGACGGACGCGGTGCCGTCGGGGTCCACCCGCACCAGCCCGGTCGGCTCCACCGGCGCGCCCCCGACCAGGTCGAACCCGAAGCTGCTCACGTAGGCCCGGCCGGCCGCGTCGACGACCAGGTCGTTGGCGCGGGAGCGGGTCAGGCCGGCGAGGTCGGCGCGCACCACCGGCCGCCCGCCGGCGACCTCCAGCAGCGCCCGGCGGGTCATCGCGACGACGAGCAGCGTCCCCTCCGGCGTCCAGCCCAGCCCGGACGGCGCGTCGTCCAGGTCGAGGACCGTCGTCAGGACGCCGTCCGGGGTGAGCGTGCGCACCCGCCGGTCGTGGAAGTCGGAGAACCACAGCCGGCCGTCGTGCCAGCGCGGGCCCTCGGGGAAGCCGAGGTCGGAGGCCAGCGTCGTCGTCGCGTCCACGGCGGGCAGCGTAGGAGTGCGGCGCCCCGGCTCAGGGGCGGTACCGGGTCTGGCCGTGCGGCCCGCCGAACAGCAGCACCTTGTCCGGCGGGACCCGGTACACCCGCGCGCCGCCCCCGGTGGCCCCGCCGGAGGAGCTCAGCTCGACGAACTCGTCGCCGCGCACCGCGAAGTGCCAGTCCTCGCCGTACTTCGCGTACCAGGCGTCGGCCAGCGCCTGCAGCTCCCCGGGGTCGGTGACCCGCACCGCGACGCCCTCGACGACGACGTCGCGCCCGCCGTCCCAGCCGTGCGCGCCGGTGCTGCCGGTGGTCACGGCCACGTGCGGGTTGCCGTCGAGGTTGCGCGCCTTCTGCTCGTCGGCGCCGGTGCAGAAGGCGAACGCGCCGTCGTGCCAGACGCCGACGAGCGGGACGGCGTGCGGCCGGCCGTCCGCGCGGACGGTGGTGATCCAGTAGAGCTGGGCGTCGGCGAGCAGCCGCTCCACGTCGGCCCAGGGCGGTGCGGTCGCCGTGGCGTCGCCGTACCGGGGGTCGATCTGTCCGGTCGTCATGACCTGTGAGACCGGCGCGGGGCCGGCGGCTCATCGCCGCCGGGTCAGCCCCCGGCGGCGCCGGTGCAGCCGAAGAGGAACGCGGGCGGCACGTTCCACGGCGTCACCCGCGTCCGGACGTCGGCGAACCGGCGGCGCAGCTCGCCGAGCACCAGCGGCGAGTACTGGATGACGACCGCGGTGCCGCCCGGGCGCAGCGCCCGGGGCAGCTGGTCGAGCAGCCGGCGGCGCAGGCCCGCCTCGAGCGAGGTGAACGGCAGCATGGAGACGACGACGTCGGCGCGCCGGCCGTCGAGGAGGCCGTCGAGGTCCTCCGCGGAGCCGCACACGACCTGCAGCCGGGGGTCGTCGAGGCACTCGGCGAGCCGGCGGGCCAGCTGCGGGTCGATCTCCAGCGCGACCAGCCGGGCGCCCGCGCCGAGCCGGGCGAGGATCTCCCGGGTGGCCACCCCGGTGCCGGCCCCGAGCTCGACGACCAGGCCGGCGGCCGGGACGTCGGCGAGGTCGAGCATGGCGCGGACCGCCGTCCGGGACGTCGGGAGCACCGCCCCCACCTGACGCGGGTTGGTGACGAAGGCGCGCAGCAGCCGCACGCCGTCGCCGAGGGTCTGCGGCACGGGTCCCCCCCTCCGCCGCCCCGGTCGGCGCGGCTGACCGGACCCTGTCACGGATCGCCGCGCCCGACGACCGCTCAGCCGGCCCGGTGGGCGTCGAGCCAGGCGACGACGTCGTCGAGGACCTGCTCCTTCTCCGGCTCGTTGTGCGGCTCGTGGAACAACCCGTCGTAGGCGCGGTGGGTGAGGTCGGGCGAGCCCGCGTGCTCGCGGACCACCTCGCTGGCCACCGGCGCCACCAGCCGGTCGGCGGTGCCGTGGACGACCAGCAGCGGCAGCCGGAGCCCGCGCAGCCGGCCGGGCATCGCGGCGGCGGTCTGCATGAGCGCGGCGCCGGTGCGGGCCACCATCCTGCCGTTGTGGTTGAGCGGGTCGGCCCGGTAGGCGGCCACCACCTCGGGGTCGCGGCTGACCGCCTCGACGTCGAGGGTGAGCACGCCGAGGCCGGGCGCCAGCCGGGCCAGCAGCGGCGCCACCGCCCGCTGCACCGGGGTGGCGGCACTGGTGTCGAGCGCGGGCGCCGAGACGACCGCGCCGACGACGCGCGCGTCCGGCTCGCCGGTCAGGTACTGCAGCGCGATGAGCCCGCCGAGGCTGTGGCCGTAGACGAACACCGGGACGCCGGGGTGCCGGTCGGCGGCGGCGCGGACGGTCTGCGCCACGCCCTCGACGGTGCCCGCCATGCTCCCGATGTCGCCCCGCCGGCCGGGCGACCGGCCGTGGCCGGGGTGGTCGGGCGCGTAGGAGGCGTAGCCGCCGCGGCCGAGCCGCTCGGCCACGTGCGCGTACCGGCCGCCGTGCTCGTGCACGCCGTGCACGAGCACGACGACGCCGGCCGGGTCGGGGACGCTCCAGCCCTGCCAGTACTGCCCCGAGGGCAGCGTGCCCTCCCCGTGCCGCACCGCTGTGGTCACGCGTCCTCCCGATCCGTCGCCCGCGCCCGTCCCGGGCGCCGTCGCGCACCGTAGCCCCCGCGGCCGCGCGGGGGCCGACCGCTAGCGTCCGCCCGGTGACCGCCCGCCCCCGCCGCCTGACGCGCCTCGCCGCGCTCGGCCTCGCCGTCGCCCTCGCCCGCCGCGCCCGCACCGTCGCCGCCGTCCCGCCCGGGCTCCGCCGCCCGGACCTCTGGCCGCCGCTGTCGATCGGCTCGCGGGCCGAGCTGCGGATCGGGCGCCGGCTGTTCGGGTCCCGGGTCACCGAGCCGGTGGCCGGGGTGACCGTGACGGAGCACGACGTCCCCGGCGGGCAGGACGTGTTCGTGTACGAGCCGGCGCAGCGCACCGGCGGCGCGCTGCTGTGGGTGCACGGCGGGGGCACGGTCATCGGGCACCCCGAGAGCGACCACGACCTGTGCAGCCGGATGGCCCGCGACCTCAGCGTCGTCGTGGTCAGCGCCCGCTACCGGCTGGCCCCCGAGCACCCGTTCCCCGCCGCGCTCGACGACCTGCTGGCCGCGCTGTGCGAGCTGCACCGGCGGGCCGGGGAGCTGGGCGTGGACCCGGCGCGCGTCGCCGTCGGCGGGGCCAGCGCGGGCGGCGGGCTGGCCGCGGCGCTCGCGCAGCGGGCGCACGACGAGGGCGTGCCGGTCGCCTTCCAGCTGCTGGTCTACCCCATGCTCGACGACCGCACCGTGCTGCGCCGCAGCACTGCCGGCCGCGGCGAGCTCGTGTGGACGCCGCGGTCCAACCGCTGGGCGTGGACCGCCTACCTGGGGCACGCGCCGCGCGCCGACGAGCCCCGCCCCTACGCCGCACCGGCCCGCCGGCTGGACCTCGCCGGCCTGCCACCGGCGTGGATCGGCGTCGGCGACCTGGACCTGTTCCACGACGAGGACGTCGCCTACGCCCGGCGCCTGCAGGCGGCCGGCGTGCCGGTGCGGCTGCACGTCGAGCCGGGGATGTACCACGCCGCCGAGGTGGAGCTGCAGACCACGGTCGCCCCCATGCGGGCCTTCCAGCAGGCCGCGTTCGACGCCCTCGGCGCCGCGGTCGGCGCCGCGTGACCCAGCAGGACACCGCACCGCGGTTCGCGGCGCCCGCGGGGACGGTCACCGCCCGGCGGTCCGACGGCGTCGTGCGGGCCACCGGCATCCGGTACGCCCGGGCGGAGCGGTTCCGCCCGCCGGTGCCCGAGCCGCCGGCGGCCGGCGTCGTCGACGCGACGTCGTGGTCGCCGGCGTGCCCGCAGCCGCCGGCGCCGGAGCTCGAGCTCATGGTCACCGACCCCATGGGCGAGCTCGTCGCCGACGAGGACTGCCTGCGGCTGTCGGTGACCGTGCCGGAGGACGCCTCCCCCGGCGACGCCCTGCCGGTGATGGTGTGGGTGCACGGCGGCTCCTACGTCAGCGGCGCCGGCGACGCCCCCGCCTACGACCCGGCCGCGCTCGTGCGCGAGCAGCGGGTGGTCGTCGTCAGCGTCACCTACCGGCTCGGGCTGCTCGGCTTCCTCGGCGACGGGGACGGCCGGCCGGCCAACCTGGGCCTGCTCGACCTCGTCGCGGCGCTGCGCTGGGTGCGGGCGAACGCCGCGGCCTTCGGCGGCGACCCGGACGCGGTGACGCTGTTCGGCGAGTCCGCCGGCGGCGACGCGATCGCCCACCTGATGGCGGCCGACGGCGCCCGGGGGCTGTTCCGCCGCGCGGTCGTGTCCAGCGCCCCGCTGGGGCTGTCCCGCGGCCGGGCGCGGATGAGCGCCGCGATGGCCGCGGAGGCCCGGTCGCTGGACGCCGCCGCGCCGGTCGCGGAGGTCGTCGACGCGCAGGCGCGGGTGGCGGCGCGCGCCCGGCGGTACGGGCTGGTCGCCGCGATGCCGTTCGGCACCCAGTACGGCCTCCCGCCGCTGCCGGCCGAGGAGGCGGTCGAGGACGCGTGGGCGGAGGCGGCGCCGGAGGTCGACCTGCTGGTCGGCACCAACAGCCGCGAGGTGGCGCTGTTCGCCGCGCTGCTGCCGCCGGCCGCGCGGCTGGCGCGGGTGCCCGTCGTCGGCCGGCCGCTGGTGGAGGCGGTCGTGCGGGTGCTCACCCGCCGCATCTACGCCCGCGACGCCGCCCGGGCCGCCCGCCGGCACCGCGCGGCCGGCGGCCGGGCGGTGCACTACACGCTCTCGTACGGCACCGGCGCGCTCACCGGGGCGCACGCGATCGACCTGCCGCTGCTGTTCCCGCACCGACGCACGTGGGAGGCCTCGCCGCTGCTGGCCGGCGTCCCGTGGGACGACGTCGTCGCGGCCGGCCGGGAGGTGCGCCGGGTGTGGGCGCACTTCGCCCGCACCGGCGACGTGCCCGCCGGCCTGCCGCCGTTCCTGTCCGTGGACCGGGGCTGAGCGCTCAGCGCGGCTCGGCGGGGCGGCCGGACGGGCCGGGCCCGAGGTCGCGCTGCAGCCAGGCGACGTCGTGCCAGGCGCCGTCCTTCCAGCCGACCCGCCGGTAGGTGCCCACGGGCTCGAAGCCCAGCGCCCGGTGCAGGCCGAGGCTGGCGTCGTTGGGCAGCGCGACGCCGGCCAGCGCGACCCGGTACCCGCGGGCGGCCAGCCGGTCGAGCAGCGCCGTGTACAGCAGCCGCCCCGCGCCGGTGCGCCGCCGGCCGGGCTCGAGGTAGACGCCCACCGTGCACGACCAGCGGTATGCCTCGCGGGCCATGAAGGGCCCGCCGTACGCGTAGCCGCGCACCGCGCCGTCCGCCTCGAGCACCAGCCACGCGTGCCGCTCCTGCGCGGCGGCGATCCGGCGGGCCATCTCCGCCGCGGTCGGCGGCTCGGTCTCGAACGACACCGCGGTGCCGGTGACGTAGGGGGCGTAGACGTCCCGGCAGGCGGCGGCGTCGCCCGGGCCGGCGTCGCGGACGGAGGTCACGCCCGCGACGCTACGGCCGCCGGCCCTCAGGCCGGGGCGAGGACCGGGTCCTCCCGCCACAGCACGGGCTCGCCGCGGCGGTCCTGCTTGGACAGGTACATCGCCTGGTCGGCGCGCTTGGTCAGCGCCGCGGCGTCGAGCCCGGGCTCCCCGCAGGCCACGCCGAGGCTGGCCCGCAGCGGCACGGTGCCGGCGGTGATCTCGGCCGGGACCGCCAGCGCCGCCTGGATCCGGGCGCCGAGCGAGGCGGCCGCCGCGGGGCCGTCGACGCCGCGGCTGACGACGAGGAACTCGTCCCCGCCGATCCGCCCGACGATGTCGTCGCGGCGCAGCACGCCGGCCAGCCGCGCGGCCGTGGTCGCCAGCAGCTCGTCGCCGGCGTCGTGGCCGAGGGTGTCGTTGACCGGCTTGAAGTCGTCGAGGTCGACGAAGACCACCGCCGTCGCCCCCGCGTCCGGCCCGGCCAGCGCGGCCTCCAGGACGGCGATGGTGGAGGCGCGGTTGTGGCACCCGGTCAGCGCGTCGAAGGTCGCCTTGGCGGTGAGCTCCTCGCGCATGCGGGCGCTGTCGGTGACGTCGGAGACGCACACCAGCGCGCCGGGGGCGCCCTCGCGGTCGCTGAGCGCGACCAGGCTGACCGCGCACACCCGGGCCTCGCCGGCCGGGGTGCGGATGCCGACCTCGACCGCCGCGTCCACGCCGTCGCCGAGGACCCGCGCGAGCGCCGCCTCCAGCGCCGCCCGGCCGGTCTCGTCCACCCGCGCCGCGACGTCGTCCCAGCCGGTCACCGCGGGCACGCCCAGCAGCACCGGCAGCCGGGAGTTGGTGTGCACCACCTCCCGCTCGGGGGTCAGCTGCGCGATGCCCTGCGGCAGCGCCTCGGTCAGCCGGCGCAGCAGCCGCTCCTGCTGCTGCAGGGCCTCGTGCGCGGCCATCTCGTCGGAGACGTCGCTCATCTGCGTCACGACGACGGCGTCGGCGGGGTCGTCGGCCGCGACGTACTGGTTCTCCAGCTCCAGCCACGCCCACGTGCCGTCGGCGCGGCGGTGCCGCAGCCGCACCCGCTGGGCCTCCTGGCGGGACAGCAGCTCCAGCCAGTTGGCGATCGCCCGCTCCTGGTCGTCGGGGTGGACGAACTCCGAGGAGCGCTGGCCGACCATCTGCGCCGGCGTCCAGCCGAGCATCCGGGTGGTGCGCTCGTCGATCTCGGTGATCACCGCCAGCGACGTCTTGCGGACCGTCGCCGTGCGCGGCCGCCGCGACACCTCGAGCCCCGCCAGCGGCGCGGGCCCGCGGTCGCCGGCGGCCGCGTCGAGCACGTCGAGGGCGCCGAGCAGGACGCCGTGCTGCTCGCGCAGGTCGACGAAGGTGAGCGACAGCGGCACCGCCGGCTCGCCCCGGCCGTGGACCGTGGCCAGGCCGACGCCGTTGGTGCGGGCCCGCTCGAAGGCGGTGACGACGAACATCGCGTCGGCGGGGACGATCGCGTCGAGGAACGTGGTGCGGTCGGCCGGCGGGGTCATCACCCGCTCCGGCGGGACGCCGAGCGAGGCCGGCATCGGGACGAGCACGCCGTCGGAGGCGATCGCGGCCAGCACGGCGTCGGGCAGCCGGAGCAGCGAGGACAGGACGTCCGCGCGCTCGGCCGGCGTCCTCGGGGTGGCGGTCACGTCCTCCCATCGGCGCGGCCGGCCCGGTGCTTGAGCGGCCGGTGTGGTCCAACTCACCCTCCGGGGTCGGCCCTCGGCGTGTCGTCGGGCCGGGTGGCAGCATGGTCGTGAACGGGGCCCGCCGGTCGAGATGCCGGACGGCGGTGCACGCCGACTCCGGGCCCGCCCGGCTGGAGGTCTCGCGGTGCAGTCTGCGGCCAGTCCCACGACCACGACGAGGACCACGACCACGACTCCCCTGCACGCCCGCCTCGACCTCGCGGGCTGGCTGCTCGGCGCCGTCCGCGGCTGGCACGCCCGCGACGACGCCGGCCCGGCGGCGCGCGCGGTCGCCGACGACCTGGCCGCCGTCCTCCCCGAGGCGTGCAGCGTCGCGGTCACCCTGCTCGGCCCCGGGCGCTCCCCCGCGGCCCCGGTCGGCAGCGCCGGCCCGGCCGCCGGGCTCGACGCCGCCCAGCTCCGCCTGTCCGAGGGCCCGCTGTGCGCCGCGCTCGCCGGGACGCCGGCGGGCAGCGCCGACCTCGGCCGGGACCTGCGCTGGCCCGCGCTCGCCGACCGGGCCGCCGCCGCCGGCGTGCAGCGCGCCACCTGCCTGCCGCTGGACACCGGCAGCGAGGTCGTCGGGGCGCTCTCGGTGTACGTGGCCGGCCCCGGGCCGGGGCCCGACCGCGCGACGCTCACCCCGGTGGCCGGGCACGCCGCGCTGGCGCTGCGCACCGTGCGGCGGACCGTGCACCTGACCGTCGCGCTGGACAGCCGGGACGTCATCGGCCAGGCCAAGGGCGTGCTCATGGAGCGCTACCGGATCACCCCCGACGCCGCCTTCGGCATCCTCGTCCGCGCCTCGCAGGACACCGGCCGCAAGGTGCGCGACGTCGCCCGGCTGGTCACCGAGACCGGGGAGGCCCCGGTCGGCGCGCCCGCGGACGGCCCGCGGTGACCGGCGGCGCGCACGACTTCGTCGTCCTCGACAGCGAGGAGGCGCACGCGCAGGTCGTCGGCGACTTCGTCGCGGACGGGGTGCGCCGCGGCGAGTGCGTCCTGGTCACCGCCCTCGGCGAGCGCGAGGAGCGGCTCTGGGCCCGGCTGCGCCGCGCGGGCGTCGTCGGCGAGACCTGGGAGCCGGCCGCCACGACGGCGGTCCGGCTGGTGCCGCCGGACCCGGCCGAGCTGCCCGCGGCGGTCACCGGGGCGCTGTCCGAGGGGTGGCCCGCCGTCCGGTTCACCGGCGCGATCACGACCCCCGGCGTCAACGCGTTCGAGGCCGTCGTCGCCGAGCTGACCGCCCGGCACCCGCTCACCGTGCTGTGCCCCTACTTCCGCGACCTGCTCGAGCCCGGCCAGCACGCGGACCTCACCGCGCTGCACCGCGCGCAGGTCGACGCCACCGCGGAGTACGACGACGGCGTCTTCCGGCTGACCCGGCGCGGCGACCGGCTGCACCTCGCGGGCGAGCTGGACTCGGCCAACGCGGACGCGCTGCGCGCGGTGCTGCAGGCGACGCTGGCCGGGGGCGGCGCGTGGGACCTCAGCGACCTGCGCTTCCTCGACGTCGGCGCGGCCGACTCCCTCGTCGCGGCGGCCGCCGGCCCGCCCGGGCTGACCGTCGTCGGCGCCTCGCGGCTGACCGCCCGGCTGGTCCGCCTGCTGGCCGACCGCTACCCCGACCGCGCGGTGGAGCTGGTCGACGCGACCTCCGAGGGCGCCGGCCGGTGACGGAGCCGGACGCCGCACCGGTGCACCGGTGCGCGTTCCACGCGGGACGGGCGGAGGCCGGCGCGATCGCCGCGGACCTGTGCCGCCGCGCGCTGGCGGCCGGGCGGCCCGTGGTCGCCCACGTCGACGACGAGCTCCGGCGGGAGGTGGTGGCGCGGCTGCCCGCCGCCGGGGTCGCGTTCGCGCCGCACCGCGGCCTCGCCGAGCGGTCGCTGCGGTCCCTGCTCGACGAGTGGACCGGGCGGCGGCCGCCCGGCGGGGACGGCCCGGTCACCGTGCTGTGCCAGCAGGCGTTCCCCCTCGTCCCCGACGCCGGGCTGTGGCACCGGGCCGAGCACGCCACCACCGCGGCGGTCGCCGGCCACGGGCTCGCGGTCACCTGCCTGGTCGACACCGCCGGGGGCGGCCCGCCCGAGCGGCTCGCGGTCGCCCGCGCCACGCACCCGGTGCTGTGGTGGGACGGCGGGGACGTCGCCAACCCCGACCTGCGGCCGCCGGCCGGCCCGCCGGTCGGCGACGGCGTCCTCGTCGCCGACCGGCTGGTCGACCCGTCCGCGGGCACGGACAACCGCCGCTGGTGGGACGCCTGCCTGGCCGCCGCCGGGCTGGCCCGCACGCGGCGGGAGGAGCTGGTGCTCGTGCTGCACGAGGCGGTCGGCACCGCGGCCGTCCTCGACGGCGACCCGGCCGGCGCCCGGGGCGGCGTCCGGGTCACGGTGGTCCGGCACGGCGGCACGCTGACCGCCGAGGTCGCCGTCCGCTCCGGCTGCCCGCCGCTGGAGGCGCACGCGCTGCCCGCGGACCGCCGGCTGCTCATGCTGTGGCTGGCCGGGAAGGTCTCCCCCGCGGTGTCGTTGGGCGTGCGGCCCGACGGGACCGGCAGCCGCATCGTGGTCCGGGCGCTGGACCCCGACACCGCCTGACCGCTCCCCGGCGTGTCGCGCACCCCGCGGCGCCACCCCTCGTTGGTCACCGGGGGTGGTGGACCGATGACCGACAGCGGGGCGGACGAGGGCGCGGCGGTGGACGCGTGCGTGGTGGACCCGCGCCGCCCGGCGCAGGCGCGGGCCTGGGTGCGCGCGGCGGCCGCGGCGCGCGGCTGGCCGCCGGACGTCGTCGACGAGGTGCTGCTGCTCCTGTCGGAGGTGCTGGTCGCCGACGCGGTGGCGCCCGGCCCGCGGCCGGTGCGCCTGCTCGACGGCGGACCGGGCCTGGAGGTGCGCGTGGCCGGCCGGCTGCCCGGGGACGCCGGCCGGCTCGCCCTCGCCGCGTCCGCGGCCACCGCGGTGCGCGTCGAGGCCATGGACGGCGGCTGGGTGCGCCTGACGGCGGGACCGGGCGGCCCGGCCCCGGCCTGAGCCGGGGCCGGGCGCGGCGTCAGGTCGGGAGCAGCCGCCCCAGGACGCCCTTGACCGTGGGGCCCACCCGGTAGGACTGCACCAGCCAGGCGTTGCAGGTGATCACCGCGCCGGCCAGCGCCGGGACGGCGGCCTGGGTGAACCGCTGCCGGGCCTGCCACTTCCGGATCTCCGGCGGGGTGCCCTCGGAGGGCAGGGTGGCGTCCTTCACCTCCAGCCCGCCGCCGGCGGCCGCCTGCTCGGCCAACTGGCCGATCTTCCTGCCGGTGTACGCGGCGTAGGCGGTGGCGCCCGCGCCCGCGACGGTGAGCGCGGCCTTGAGCGTCCCCACCGTCCCGTACCCCTGCTGCAGGGCCAGCCGCTGGGTGTTCGACCGGGTCAGCTGCAGCCCGGTCACGAGGGTGGCCGCGATCCCGCCCCACTGCGCCGGCGCGAACCGGCCCCACGCTGAGCTCGCCACGCGGACCTTGTCGAGGCCCGCGGTCAGGTCGCTGCCGGACTTGTTGACGCCGGCGATGCCCATCACCGAGCCGCCGAACCACAGGGCGGTGCCGAGGTCGTGCACCGCCTGGGTCAGGAAGCGGTCGTCCGGGCTGGTGGTCGTCCTCACGAGAGCTCCCGTCCGGGTGCCGCGCACCCGCTGGACCGTCCGCCCGGGTCCCCGCTGCTGAGGGGGCGGACGTCCGGGGCGGCTACCCGCGCCACGCCGGGGTCACTCCGACGCGCTGGCCGTGTCCCCCTGCGCCTGCTCGCTGCTGGACGGGCCGATCCACACCGTCTTGGCGTTGGTGAACTCGTACATGCCGAGCTCGGTGAGCTCGCGGCCGTAGCCGCTCTGCTTGACCCCGCCGAACGGCAGCTCGGGGTAGCTGGTGACCATCCCGTTGACGAACGCCATGCCGCTCTCGACGTCGCGGATGAACGTGGCCCGCTCCTGCTCGTCCTCGCTCCACAGGTTGGCGCCGAGGCCGTAGGGGTGGCTGTTGGCGATCTCGATGGCCTCCTCGAGGCCGTCGACGGTCCACAGCGCGGCGACCGGGCCGAAGACCTCCTCGGCGTAGAGGTCCATCTCCGGCGTGATGCCGGTGAGCAGCGTCGGCTCGTAGAACCAGCCGGGGCGGTCGGGCCGCTTCCCGCCGACGACGACGGTCGCGCCCTTGTCGACGGCGTCCTGCACGTACCGCTCGACGTCCTCGCGACCGGACTCGGTGGCCAGCGGGCCGACCTGGGTGCCGTCCTCCATCGGGTCCCCGACGGCGAGGGCGGCCATCTTCTCGCCGAACAGCCGGGTGAACTCCTCGGCGACGTCGGCGTGCACGAAGAACCGCTTGGCCGCGATGCAGCTCTGCCCGTTGTTCTGGCAGCGCGCGGTGACCGCGACCTCGGCGGCGCGGCCGAGGTCGGCCGAGGGCATGACGATGAACGGGTCGCTGCCGCCGAGCTCGAGCACCGTCTTCTTCAGGGCGTCCCCGGCGATCGAGGCCACCGACTGCCCGGCGGGGGCGCTGCCGGTGAGCGTGGCGGCGGCGACGCGGTCGTCGCGCAGGACCCGCTCGATGGTGGAGGAGCCGATCAGCAGGGTCTGGAAAACGTCGGCGGGGAAGCCGGCCTTCCGGAACAGCTCCTCCATGTACAGCGCGGTCTGCGGCACGTTGCTGGCGTGCTTGAGCAGCCCGACGTTGCCGGCCATGAGCGCCGGCGCGGCGAAGCGCATCGCCTGCCAGAGCGGGAAGTTCCACGGCATGATCGCCAGCACGACGCCGATCGGCTGGTGCACCAGGTAGGCCTGCTCGGCCCCGACGGCGCCGGCGTCGGCGGGCTTCGGCTCGAGCATCGCCGGGCCGTTCTCGGCGTAGTACCGCAGCGCCTTGGCGCACTTGGCGACCTCGGCCTTCGCCGCGGCCAGCGTCTTGCCCATCTCGGTGACCATGAGCTCGGCGACCTGGGCGGCGTCGCCGTCGAGGACGTCGGCTGCTGCTCGCAGCCAGCCCGCCCGCTCCTCGGGACTCGTCAGCCGGTAGCTGCGGAAGGCGGCCGCGGCGCGGCCGATCCTCTCGTCGAGGGCCTCGTCCGACAGCGGCTCGTAGGTCTTGAGCGTCTCGCCGGTGGCCGGGTTGATGGTGGCGATGGCCATGTCGGTCCCTCCCTCGTCGGCGCGCGGGGCTGCACGCCGTCCCGGGCAGAGCCCCTACCCGTCCCCGGCGTGCTCACGCTCACCCGACCGGGAGGCCGGCCAGCCCGGCGACGAGGCCGAGCACGGCGCACACGCCGAGGGTGCGCAGCACCGACCAGCGGACGCGGAAGAGCAGCACCGCCGCCACGGCGGCGATCGCCAGTGGCACCCAGCGCAGCGTCGTGGGGTCGGGCAGCTCGAGGGCCAGCGGCCCGGCGTCGACCTCGGTGGTGTCGGAGAACAGCGTGTGGACGGCGAAGTAGACGCCCAGGTTCGCGATGACCCCCACGACCGCGGCGGTGATGCCGGTGAGCGCCGCCGACAGCGACCGGTTGCCGCGCAGCCGCTCCATGTAGGGCGCGCCGAGCAGCACGAACAGGAAGCTCGGCACGAAGGTCACCCAGGTGACCAGCAGCGAGGCGAGGACGGCCGCCACCCACGGGTCCAGGTCCCCGGACGCCCGGTACGCGCCGAGGAACGCGACGAACTGGACCACCATGATCAGCGGCCCGGGTGTCGTCTCGGCCAGCGCCAGCCCGCGCACCATCTCCCGCGGGGTCAGCCAGCCGTAGACCTCGACCGCCTGCTGGGCGACGTAGGCCAGGACCGCGTAGGCCCCGCCGAAGGTCACCACCGCGGCGCCGGAGAAGAACAGGCCCTGCTGGGTGAGGACGCTGCCGCCGCCGGTCAGGACGGCGACCGCCGCGACCGGCAGCCCCCAGACGAGCAGCCCGACCAGCAGCACCCGGACGGTGCGCCGCGCGCTGGGCGCCTCGTGGTGCAGGACGTCGTCGGAGACGACCGGCGGCGGCCCGGCGTCGGGCCCCTCGCCCGCCTTCCTCCGCGGCAGCGCCGACGGCCGCCACCGGCCCAGGGCCCAGCCGGCGACCCCCGCGAGGGCGACGACGACGGGGAACGGCACGCCGAACACCGCGAGCGCGAGGAACGCCACGACCGCCAGGACGACCAGGGCGCGGCTGTCGAGCGCCTTCTTCCCGACGCGGACGACCGCCTGGACGACGATCGCCAGCACCGCGGCGGCCAGGCCGGTGAAGACGGCGGTGACCGCGGTGGTGTCCCCGAAGGCGACGTAGACCGCCGAGAGCGCCAGCAGCGCGAGCACGCCGGGCAGCACGAACAGGCCGCCGGCGACCAGGCCGCCGCGGGTGCCGTGCAGCAGCCAGCCGACGTAGGTGGCCAGTTGCTGGGCCTCGGGGCCGGGCAGCAGGGTGCAGTAGTTCAGCGCGTGCAGGAACCGGCGCTGGCCGATCCACCGGCGCTCGTCGACCAGCTCGCGCTGCATGACGGCGATCTGGCCGGCCGGGCCGCCGAAGGTCTGCAGCGAGACGAGGAACCAGGCGCGCACCGCCTCGCGGAAGGACGGGTAGCCCGTGGCGGGCGCCACCGTCGGCCCGGCAGGGGTCGGGTCGGTCATCGGGGCTCCGTCGGGTCAGGCCGGCTCACGGCCGAGCAGCAGGCGGCGGCGGGTGTACTCGTAGAGGCCGTCGAACAGCGGGCCGGAGACGGCGAGGGTGCGCTCGTCGTCGCCGGTCATCGACAGGCCGCGCAGCAGGACGTCGAGGCCGGGCGCCTCGGGGGCGTCGAAGCGGCCGTCGTCCAGGTCGGCCTCGTGCACGACCTCGCCGATCCGCTCGAGCACGGGGTCGTCGAGCCCGTGGACGCGCAGGATCGTCTCGAAGGAGCAGTCGCCGCCGACGTGGCCCAGCGCGACACCGCGCATGTCGAACGGGGTGGCGTCGGGCGGGACGTCGGCGGGGTCGGCGACGAAGACGAACTCGGCGTCCGGGTCGACGAACCGGCGGATGAGCCAGGCGCAGGCGGCGCGGTCGACGTGGATCCCGGCGCGGGTCGCCCACCTCACGGCCGGACCCCCCGCCCGGCCGCGACCGGCTCGCCGGCCGCGGTCGCCAGGGCGCGCAGCGCCGCGCCGGCGGCGTCCCGCTCGGGCGGGGGGAAGAAGTCCCGCCGCCCGACGGCCCGCCACTCCCCCCGCAGCCGCCGCAGCGCGCGGGCGCGCTCGGCCGGCGGTTCCCCGACCGCCGCGGTGCACTGCGCCGCCAGCTCGCGGTACTCCTCCGCCCGGGCGGCGGCCATGCCGGCCGCCAGCTCGCGCTCCTGCGCGGCGGTCGCCGGGCGCGCGGTCCAGATGCCGGCGCTGCCACCGGCGGCCAGGACGTCGTCGGCGAGCCACTCGAGCGCCTCCCGCGTGCGGGCGTCGGCCGGCAGCGCCACCACGCCGTCGGCCAGCTGCGCGACGCCGAGCCGGCGCAGCCGCCGCCACAGCGTCGTCCGCGGACCCGAGGGCTCCCGCGGCAGGCGGTAGGACAGCAGCACCCACTCGCCGGTCGCCGTCACGGCGCTGATGCAACCACGGTTGCACCGTCCGCGTCCAGGGACCCATGACGACGCACGGGTCAGGCCGCCGGCGCGAGCAGCGGTGCCGGGGTGGCGATCTCCGATCCGTCCGGGCGCCAGGTCTGCCACCGGCCGTCGGGTTGTCGTTCGACGCGGAAGCCGTGGTGGACCTTGGTGTGGTGGCGCTCGCACAACAGGGCTGAGTTCTCCAGCGAGGTGTCGCCACCGTCGATCCAGTGGACCAGGTGGTGGACGTCGCACCACCAGGTCGGGGCGTCGCAGCCGGCGAACACGCACCCGCCGTCCCGCAGTTCCGCCGCGCGGCGGATGTGCCGGCTCATCAGCCGCTGCTCGCGGCCGAGGTCCAGCGGGGCGCCGTCGGGGCCGAACACCACCCGGGACACCGCCCCGTCGCAGGCCAGCCACCGCGCCCGCGCCGCGGAGATGGTCGCGCCGAACCCCATCCGCCCGGCGTTGGGACTTCCGGCCGGGTCGACCAGGTCCTCCACGTCGATGACGACGGCGATCTGCGGCTTGTGCCCGCGCAGCACCGGCAGGCTGCCGGCGGCGAGGGCGTTGTCGGCGACCTGCACCAAGGCGTCGCCGAGGCGCTGGGCGCGGGTGCGCTCGTCGCCGGCGGGCCGGTCGGCCTGCACGTGGGCCTCCAGTGCGGTCTGCAGCCGCTCCCCGCCCACGGCGTCCAGGTGCCCGCGGAGGGACAGGCTGCCGTCGGCGTGCCTCGACAGCGTCAGCGACCGGCCCTCGGTCGGGTCGGGCTCCGGTCCGTCGGGATCGAGGTCGGTGCAGTGGTGCTGCACCACCTGGACCAGGTCGGCGTGCGTGCGCTCGACCGCCACCCCGGTGAGGACCGCGTCGATGACGACCAGGTCCACCCCGGCGGCCGCAGCCGCGGCCAGCCGCTCGGGCGTCACCGCCCGCGCCGCGACCGCGACCTGCTCGGCCGACACCAGACCCGCCTCGTGGGCCTCGGCCAGCGCCGGCAGGTGCTCCAGCGCCCGGCCGTCGCGCACCAGCCGCGCGGCCTCCGCCGGCGAGAGCCGGCAGCGCCCGCGCAGCCACGAGGTCATCGACCTCAGCCCGTCCCGCTCGGGAGCCTGGGACAGCTCCGCGGACCGCACCGCGCGGGCCAGCCGGGCGTCGCTCCGGTTGCGCTCGGCGACCAGCGCGGCGACGTCATCGAGGACGTCCCCGCCGCTCAGTTCACCCGAACACATGATCGAAGTCTAGTGGATCCCCGAGCCTCGTGCAGGGTGAATCCCCAGGTCAGCGACTCGTCCACAGACCTCGCCGACCCCTTGCGCGGCCGCCGCCGGACACCTCCGCGATGACTCCCGCGGGGCACACCGGTCTCCCCTGCATGACCCTCGTCATCGGTGACATCACCGTCTCCCTCGACGGCTTCGTCAGCGGCTCCGGCGACGGCGTCGAGCCCCTCCACGCCTGGGCGTTGCGGAGCGACCACCCCGTCGACCGCGGCGTCCTGGAGCGGCACGCGGCCGCGAGCGGCGCCGTCGTCATGGGCCGGCGCACCTTCGACGACGTCGATCGGGGCTGGACCGACGGGATGGGGTACGGCGCCGCCGTCGACGCCCGGCCGCCGTTCTTCGTCGTCACCAGCAGCCCGCCGGACCAGCACCGGCTCGCGGCCACGCACGACTTCACGTTCGTGACCGAGGGCCCGGCGGCGGCCCTGGACCGGGCGAGGGAGGCGGCCGGCGACCGGGACGCCTTCGTCATGGGCGGCGGCGCGCTGGTCGGCTCCTGCCTGCGCGACGGGCTGCTCGACGAGCTCCGCCTGCACCTCGCCCCCGAGGTGCTCGGCGCCGGCACCCCGTTGTTCACCGGCGCCGGCCCGCGCCGGCTGGAGCAGGTGACCGTCGAGGTCTCGCCCGTGTGCACGCACCTGACCTACCGGGTGCGCCGCTGACTCAGGGCCGGCGGGAGCGGAAGTCGCCGCGGCCGGTGTCGCTGCGCCAGTCGTCGAAGGACTCGCCGGTGAGCTCCTCGAGCAGCGCGACGTCGGGCAGCAGCGGCGCCAGGACCTCGCGCCGCACCTCCACCGGCATCGGCGGCCGCGGCGCCCTCTGCGCGTGCAGCGCGGCGAGCAGCGGCCGGGACACCTGCCGCCACACCCGCGGCGGGGCGTACGCGCCGAGCGCCGCGCCGGCGCGGGCGACCCGCGCCAGCGCCCGGTAGCGGGTGGTGTCGGCGACGAAGGGCTTCACGTTCTCCGGCGCCACCGTGTGCGCCACCCCCTCCTCGACGCCGAGGAAGGCGCTCACCCGGTCCAGCGTCTCGCGCGGGGAGTCGACCAGCTGCCGGTACCGCAGCAGGAGCACCTGCTCCCGGGGCAGGACCGAGTACAGGTCGCGCAGCTGCTCGCCGTAGCGGCCGAGCCCGCGGTAGTGCCAGAACGGCGCCCAGCCGGCGGCGACCCGGGACTCCTCGCGCTCGACGGCGGTGGCGAAGTCGGCCTCGGGCTCCAGCCCGTCGGCGCGCAGGTGCACCCAGTTCGACCAGGCGCGGTCCACCGGGTCCCGCACGATCACGATGACGCGGACCCCGGGGACGTCGGCGGCCAGCCGGCGGTGCGCGGCGCGGTCGTACAGGTAGAACGGCGTGCTCTCGCCGCGGACCGTCCCGGGCGGGGCGTCGTCGAACAGCCGCAGGTAGTCCGCGCGGCGCCAGACCCACTCGCGGGCGCTGTGCGCGTCGCCCGGTCCGCGCTGGCCGCTGCGCGCGGGCGGGCCGCCGTCGGTCAGGTAGTACTTGGGCTCCTTGACCGGGGACAGGTACAGCCCCGGGTGGGTGGCCAGCGCGGCGTGCAGCGCCGTCGTCCCGGCCTTCGGTGCCCCGGCCAGCACGAACTGGGGCAGCCGGTCGGCGTCGGTGCTCATCGGTCCCCTCCGTGCCCGCGGCGGCCCGCGGTGTACACACGGGGAGGCCCGCCCCCTCCCCCGAACGGAGCCGCCGCGTGACCGCGTCCGCGCCCCGCCCGCCGGCCCCCGACCGCTTCTGGTCGGACGCCGAGGTCGTCGTCGAGCCCGAGGACCCGCGCCCGGGCTCGTGGGCCGGCGGCCCGTCGGCCCAGCTCGTCGACGGCACGTGGTGGCTGGCCTACCGGCTGCGCCGCCCGGTCGGCGAGGGCCGCGGCTTCGGCAACGTGGTGGCCCGCTCCGACGACGGCGTGCGCTTCGAGCCGGTGGTCGCGATCGGCAAGGAGCGCTTCGGCGCCGAGTCGCTGGAGCGCCCGGCGCTGGTGCACACCCCCGACGGCCGCTGGCGGCTCTACGTCAGCTGCGCGACGCCGGGCACGAAGCACTGGCGGGTCGACCTGCTCGAGGCGGACACCGTCGAGGGGCTGGCCACCGCGCGGCCGCGCACGGTGCTGCCCGGCGACGCCGCCACGGCGCCCAAGGACCCGGTGGTCCGCTGGGACGGCGACCGGTGGCACCTGTGGGCCTCGGTGCACCCGCTCGACGACCCCGGCGCCACCGACCGCATGACCACCGAGCACGCCACCAGCCCCGACGGCGCCACCTGGACCTGGCGCGGCACCGCCCTCGCCGGCACCGAGGGGAGCTGGGACGCCCGCGGCGTGCGGTTCACCGCGGTGGTGCTCGACGGCTCGCGGACCTGGGCGCTCTACGACGGCCGGGCCACCGCGGAGGAGAACTGGGAGGAGCGGACGGGGCTCGCCGAGCACGACGGCGAGCTCGGCTTCCGCGCCGCCGCGGGCGGGCCGCACCTGCAGAGCCCGCACGCGCCGCACGGGCTGCGCTACGCCGACGTCGTCGCGCTGCCCGGCGGCGGGGCGCGCTGGTTCTACGAGGCCACCCGGGCCGACGGCGCCCACGAGCTGCGCACCGTCGTCCTCCCCGCCTGACCGGTCCGGCCGCGTGCTCGACACGCGGTAATCCCTACCAGACCGATGGACTTGACATGATTTGACGGGCGGGGTCGGATGGTCGACGTGGCACCCGCCCTGACGCTCACCCGCCGGTCCGCCGTGGACCTGCTGCGGGTGGCCAGCGCGCTGTGTCCGGCCGCCTGAGCGCCCGACCGCCCCTCGCCACCCCCCGCGCCGCCCTGACCGGGTCCCGGCGTGCCCTGCTCAGGAGAACCCGTGACCCCCCTGCTGTCCCCTGCCGACGCCCCTGCCTCCTCCACCGCCCGCACCACCACCGCCCGCACCACCACCGCCCGCACCACCTCGGCCGCCGCCCTGGCCGCCGCGCTGCTCGCCGTCGCCGACGAGTGGCTGCCCCGCGTCGAGTACCGCGAGGGCAGCCGCTGGAC
Source organism: Geodermatophilus sp. SYSU D01036 (assembly GCF_054050435.1). Lineage (NCBI taxonomy): Bacteria > Bacillati > Actinomycetota > Actinomycetes > Geodermatophilales > Geodermatophilaceae > Geodermatophilus > Geodermatophilus sp. SYSU D01036. The sequence continues at coordinate 296,432 of NZ_JBJGZJ010000004.1, forward strand.
CGGCCTGCTCCCGGCCGGCGACGCCGCCGCCCTGGTCGACCCGTCCCTGCACGCCGACCTCGCGGACGCCCAGGTGTGGCTGCTGACCTGGCTGCCCGGCCAGGGCACCCCGCTGCACGACCACGGGGGCTCGGCCGGCGCGTTCGCCGTCGTCGGCGGGGTGCTCACCGAGGACGTCGTCGGCGGGCGTCCCGGCGCCGTGCGCGAGGCGGCCACCGAGCTGTGGGCCGGCCGGGTGCGGCCGTTCGGGCCCCACCACGTGCACCGGGTGACCAACCGCGGGACAGTGCCCGCCGTGAGCGTGCACGCGTACACCCCGCGCCTGTCCCTGATGACCAGCTACCGCCTCGAGCACGGCACCCTGCTGCCCACCGGCACCGCGAAGGCGGGCGTCGACTGGTGACCGGCCGTCCGCCCGGCGCGAAGAGCGTCGACCAGCTGCTGGAGGAGGCGCGCTCGCGGATCACGCGGGCGACGCCGGAGGAGGCCGCGCGGCGGGTCGCCGACGGCGCGGTGCTCGTCGACATCCGCCCGCAGTCGCAGCGCGAGGCCGACGGCGAGGTGCCCGGGGCGCTCGTCGTCGAGCGCAACCACCTGGAGTGGCGCTTCGACCCGGAGAGCGACGCGCGGGTACCGCAGGCCACCGGCTACGACGTCGACGTCGTCGTGCTCTGCCAGGAGGGCTACACCTCCAGCCTGGCCGCGGACGCGCTGCGCTCGCTCGGCCTGGCGCGGGCCGGCGACGTGATCGGCGGTCACCGCGCGTGGGTGGCCGCCGGGCTGCCCGGCACCGGCGGGGCCGCCTCCTAGACCGGTGCGGGGACGGCGGCGCGCGACGGAGGCCGCCGCCGTCCCCGGACCTCAGGTCTTGCTCTCGCCCTGGGCGCTGGAGTGCTCGTGCCGGTCGTCGGAGTGCCGGACGGTGCGGATCTGCTTGGAGGCACCGGTGGTCGCGCCCGCCTCGCTGGGCGACGGCCCCTCCTTCCTGGCCTCGCGGGCAGCGGCGCGCTGGGCGTCGGGATCGGTCTTCTTGCTCATGGGGCGGCGGGACCCGGCCCCTCGTCCGCCACGCCGGTGAGCACGCGGAAGGTCCGTTCCGCCATGAGGTCGGCGCCGAGGTCCCGCTCCGCCCGCGCCCGGGCCCGCGCGCCGAGGTCCGCTCGCCGCGCCGGGTCGGTGAGCAGGCCGCGCAGCGCCGCGGCCAGCGCGCCGGCGTCGTCGACCGGCACGACGACGACGTCCTCCCGCAGCGCGCGCCGCACCCGGCCGACGTCGGTGCTCACGCACGGCAGCCCCTCGGCCATCGCCTCCAGCAGCACCAGCGGTCCCGCCTCCACCCGCGAGGACACCACGAACAGGTCCAGGCCGCCGAGGAAGGCGCGGTGGTCGTCCACCCAGCCCGGGAACGCGACCGGCAGGCCGTCGGCCGCGGCGCGCAGGGCGTCGCCGTCGCGGCCGGCGCCGCCGACCACCGCCTCGAACGGCACGTCGAGCCGGCGCAGCGCGGCGAGCAGGACGTCGAAGCCCTTCTGCGCGGTCAGCCGGCCGAACGCGCCGATCCGCGGCACCGCGTTGCCGGCCGGGCCGGCGGGGTCGGGCGGCACGTCGACGCCGTTGGGCACGACGTGCGCCCGCGCCGGGTCGACGCCGAGGTCGGCCACCACCTGCAGGCGGCCCTCCTCCGAGGGGCTGACCACCGCGCCCATCCGCCGGTAGAGGGCGGACAGCACGCCGCGCTCCTCCCCGCCGCGGGTGTCGCCGACCAGGTGCAGCACGCCGACGGTGGGCGCCACCTGCTGCGCGGCGGCGACCGCGGCGGCGTTGGAGGCGGGGTCGACGAGGTTGACCACCACGACGTCGGGGCGCTGTGCGGCCAGCGCGGCCCGGGTGCGCGGCGCCGCGGCGGTGTGCCGGGTCAGCGGGACGACGGTGCGCTCGACGTCGAGGTGCGCGAAGCCGTCCGCCACCGGCTCGGCGCACACCAGCGACGCCGTCCAGCCGTTGTCGGCCGCGCGGCGCAGGTGGTGCGTCAGCCACACCTCCGCCCCGCCCCAGCCACTGGAGTCCGCGACGAACGAGACCCTCACGAGGCGGCCAGCTCGAGCGCGGCACCGGCCACCGCGGACGGCGAGACGGTCAGCGCGCAGCGGAACTCGATCGGGCAGGCCAGGTGCGGGCACGGCGCGCACGCCACCGCCGGGGTCAGCGCGCGGTGCCGCGGGCCGGGGTGCGCCCACCGGACCGGGTCGCCGGGCAGGAAGACGGTGACGCTGCGGGCGCCCACGGCCGCGGCCAGGTGCGCGGAGCCGGTGTCGTTGCCGACCAGCACCGCGCTGTCGCGCAGCAGCGCGGCCAGCCCGCCGAGGCTGGTGGCGCCGGTGAGGTCGACCGCGGGGGCGCGCATCGCCGCGACCACCCGGGCGGAGATCTCCCGCTCGCCGGCCACCCCGGTGACGACGACGTCGAGCCCCTCGGCGGCCAGCGCGTCGCCGACGGCGGCGTACCGCTCGACCGGCCAGCGCCGGGTGGGCGCCGACGCCCCGGGGTGCAGGACGGCGTAGCGCCCGGGCTCCAGTCCCGCGGCGGCGAGCGTGGCGGCGTGCTCGGCCTCGTCGTCGGCGGTGAGCGGGAAGCCCATGCGGGCGTCGCCGCCGGGCGGCAGGCCCAGGTGCTCGAGCAGCGCCACGTGCCGCGCGGCCTCGTGCAGGTGCAGCGGGTAGCGCAGGTGCAGGGCCTCGGTACCCGGCGGCGGGTCCCAGCCGGTGGGCGCGAAGCCGCCGGTGAGCCGGGCCCCCAGGGCGGCGGTCACCCGGTTGGCGGCCGGCCGGTCGCCGTAGGCCTGCAGCGCCAGGTCGAACCGGCGCTCCCGCGCCGCGGCGGTGAACGCCGCCCACCCGGCGCGGTCGACCGGGCCGTCGGGCACGCCGTCCGCGCCGGGGAACGGCAGCAGCGCCACGGGGACGCCGAGGCGCTCGACCACCGGCGCCATGCGGCCGAAGGTCACCAGCGTGACCTCGACGTCGGGCCGGGCGGCGCGCAGCCGGCGCAGCGCGGGGACGGTGCACAGCAGGTCGCCCAGGCCCACCCGCAGCCGGACCAGGGCCAGGCGTCGGACGGCGGGGTCGGCGAGGGGCGCGGTCACCAGGGCCCCCTGCCCCGCCGCACCGACTGCGTAACGCAACTCCATGACGCCCAACCGACGGGTGTCGCCGCTTCGTGGTGCACTACACGCTCGCCCGCCCACCTGTTGCCCGCCGACACCGGAGGTCCCCTGCGTGTCCCGCCTCGCTGCCGCCCTGCACGTGCTGCGCCTGTGCAGCGTGTTCGAACCGCCGGCGGCCCGGCCGGCCACGGCGCCGGGCGCGCTGCCCGGCGAGCTGGACGCCCGCGCGGCGCGGTTCGACCCGATCGGCGGCATGCAGAACCACACGGCCACGCTCACCCGCTGCCTCGACGCCGCCGGCGTCACCCAGACCGTGGTGACCGCCCGGCTGGCCGGCGCGCGCGGGACGACGTCGCTGGGCCGCGGCGCCCGGGTGTCCCGCACCGGGCTGCCGGTGCCGCGACTGCGGCAGCTGTGGGCGCTGTGCGGGCTGCCGGCGGTGCTGCGCGCCGGCCGCCGGGCGCCGGTCGACGTCGTGCACGCCCACCAGGGCGAGGACCTCGCCACGCTGCCGCTGGCGCGGCTGGCCGCGCGGGTGCACCGCGCCCCGCTGGTGGTCACCGTGCACTGCAGCGTCGGGCACACGCTGACCGGCCGGGGCCCCAAGGTGCGGCTGCTGCGGGCGCTCGGCGGCTGGATCGAGCGCAGCACGTTCCGCCGCGCCGACGCCGTCGTCGTCCTCACCGGGCGGACCGCCGCGGCCCTGCGCGCGGACGGTGTGCCGGCCGGCCGGCTGTCCACCATCCCCTCCGGCTTCGACCCGGCGCTGTTCTCCGGCGGCACCCCCGACGTCTTCCCCGGGGTGGCGCGGCCGCGGATCGGCTACGTCGGCCGGCTCGCGCCGCAGAAGGACCCGGCCACGCTGGTGCGCGCGTTCGGGCGGATGCGGGAGGAGGCGTCGCTGGTCGTCGTCGGCGACGGGCCCGACCGGGCGCTGGTGCACCGGCTGGCCGCCGAGAGCCCCGCGGCCGGCCGGATCACGCTGGCCGGCTTCGTCGAGCACGCCCGCGTGCCGGCGGTGCTGGCCTCCCTCGACGTCCTCGTGCTGCCCTCGGCCTACGAGGAGATGGGCTCGGTGCTCACCGAGGCGATGGCCGCGGGCCTGCCCGTCGTCGCCAGCGACGTCGGCGGGATCCCCGAGGTGGTGCAGGACGGGCGCACCGGGCTGCTCGTGCCGCCCGGCGACGTCGGCGCGCTGGCCGCCGCGCTGGACCGGGTGGCCGGCGACGACCTGCTGCGCGCCCGGCTGGCCGCCGGCGCCCGCGCCCGCTCGGCCGCGTACGGGTGGCCGGCGCTGTCGGCGCGGGTGGCCGCCGTCTACGACCGGGTGCTGGGCGTCGACTCCGGCCTCGAGCCCGCCGCGTGACCCCGCGGGTCGCCGTCCTGGTCCCGGTGCACGACCAGGCGGCGTTCCTGCCGCGGGCGCTGGAGTCGCTGCTCGCCCAGGAGCAGACGGGGTGGGAGGCGGTGGTCGTCGACGACGGGTCCCGCGAGCCGGTCGCCGTCCCCGCCGACCCCCGGCTGCGGCTGGTGCGCACCGACGACAACCGCGGCCTGGGCGCGGCGCTCAACCGGGCGCTGGACGAGACCACCGCCCCGGTCGTCGCCTACCTGCCCGCCGACGACGTCTGGTTCCCCGCGCACCTCGGCACGCTGCTCGACGCCCTGGCCGACGACGGTGTGGTGCTGGCCCGCGCCGACCTCGACGAGCCGGCCGATCCCCCCTACGCGCAGCTGGTGCAGGTGGCCCACCGGCGCACCGTCGACCGCTGGACCGAGCGCGCGGAGCTGGAGACCGACGACCTCGACCGGCTGATGTGGTCGCGGGTGGCCGCCCGCGGGACGACGACCGGCACCGGCCGGGTCACCTGCGCGTGGACGCGGCACCCGGGCCAGCGGTCGCGGGCGATCCGCGAGTCGTCCGACGGCGGCCTCAACGTGTTCCGCAGCCGCTACCGGGTGGCCGGGCCGCTGCGCTTCGCCTCCACCGACGGCGGGGAGACCGACGAGGTCGCCCGGTACGCGCGGTTCCGGGAGCGGGCGCACCCGCCGTCGCCGGACGGGCTGCGCGTCCTGGTGGTCGGCGAGCTCGCGTTCAACCCCGAGCGGGTGCTCGCGCTGGCCGAGCGCGGGCACTCCCTCACCGGCCTGTGGACCACCGACGGCCTCGGCGACTCCACCGTCGGGCCGCTGCCGTTCGGGCACGTCCCCGACCTCGACCGCGACCGATGGCGGGACGGGGTCCGCGCGCTCGCCCCCGACGTCGTGTGGGCGCAGCTCAACTGGCGGGCGGTGCCGTTCGCGCACGCCGTGCGGCAGGCGTTCCCGGACCTGCCGTTCGTGTGGCACTTCAAGGAGGCGCCGCAGCGCAGCATCGTGCGCGGCGAGTGGCCGCTGCTGGCCGACCTGGTCTGCGGCGCCGACGCCTGCCTGTTCGCCACCGAGGAGGAGCGCGACTGGTTCGCCCTCGCGCTGTCCGGCCGGGTGGACCCCGCGCGGCTCGGCGTCCTCGACGGCGACCTGCCCAAGCGCGACTGGCTCGACGCGCCGTTCTCCCCCCGGCTCTCCGACGCCGACGGGCAGCCGCACGCCGTCCTCGCCGGGCGGCCCTCGGGGCTGGACCTGGACTGGGTGCTGGCGCTGGCCGACCGCGGCGTGCACACCCACCTGTACGGGCAGGTCCGCGCGCCGGGGGCGAGGGGCTCGTGGACCGGCTGGCTGGACGAGGCGCTGGCCCGCGCGCCGGGGTTCGTGCACGTGCACCCCGCCGTCGGGCCGGAGGACTGGGTGCGCGAGCTGTCCCGCCACGACGCCGGCTGGCTGCACCGCTTCGACTCGGCCAACGGCGGCGACCTGCGGCGGGCCGGCTGGGACGACCTCAACTCCCCCGCCCGGCTGCCGGTGTACCTGGCCGCGGGGCTGCCGCTGCTGCAGCAGGCCAACCCCGGCTCGCTGGTCTCGGTGGAGCGGGTGCTGCGCGCCGACGGGACGGGGCTGTTCTACCGCTCCGCCGACGACGTCGCCGCGGCCCTGCACGCCGAGCTCGGGACGCGGGCGGGGCACGCCGCCGCCGTGGCCGCGCGGGAGCGGCACGTCTTCGACGCGCACGCCGACCGCCTGGTGGACCTGTTCCGCTCGATCGCCCGGTAGGACCGTCGGACCCTGCTCCTACCGTCGGCGCCGTGACGGGTGAGCTGCGCTGGGCGGTCACCGACGGGCCGGACGGCACCGCGGCCGTCGAGCTGCCCCGCGACGACGACGACGCGTGGCGCCTGGAGCAGCAGGCCCGCGGCGGCTTCTGGTGCGCGCGCGAGGCCGGCGGCTGCGGCGGCCGGCTCGAGGTCGCGCACGGGCCGCGGCCCGCGTTCCGGCACGTGGGGGCCGCCGCTTGCGGGTTCGCCCGGCGCGGCGCCGCGGCCGGCCCCGCCTACGACGCGCTGCGCTACCGCCGCCCCCTGACCGCGTGGCTCGCCGGCCAGGGACACGAGGCCCGGGTGGTGCGGGCACCCGACCCGGGCGGCCACCCCGGCCTGCACCTCGTCGTCCCCGGCGCGGGCGTCCTCGAGGTCCAGCTCGCCCCGCTGGCCGACGACGCCTGGCGGGAGCGGGACGACGTCCTGCGGCGCGCGGACGGGCGGGTCACCTGGCTGCACGGTCCCGACGCCGAGGTGTCCGCGGCCGCCGAGGCGCGGGTGCGCGGCGCCGCGCTCGTGGTGCGCCGGCACGACCGCGGCCTGATGGTCGGCGTCCGGGACGCCGGCGCGGCGGTCCGCTGGGTGCGGCTGGCCGCCTGCCGGCTGACCGCCGACGGGCTCGACGTGCCCGGCCTCGCCGAGGCCCGCGCCCGGCACGCGCGGCGCACCGCCGAGCGGGAGGCGGCCGCCCGGCGGGCGGGCCGGGCCGCCCGCGGCGCGGAGCGGCCCGGCTTCGAGCAGCTGACCTTCCCCGTCCCGGAGCGGGAGGCGCCGGGCCGGGATCTGGCGGTCTAGGACGCCCCGGCGCGCGGCGGCTCCTCCGGCTCCCGGTCGGACCGGACGCGGCCCGGCAGGCGCAGCACCGGCAGGTGCAGGTGCGGCAGGTGCCGCGGCAGCGGGACGTGCGGGTGCGGCAGCCGGTCCACCAGGGCGGCCGGCAGGCGCACGTGCGGCAGGTGCAGGGAGCCGCGGCGCGGTTCCTCGGGCGGCTGCGGCCGCGCCCGGCCGAGGGCCGCCGTCCAGGCGCTGCGCGCCCGCGCCGCCTGCGCCCGCGCCGCGGCCTGTGCCGCGCGGTGGTCCCGCTCCCAGCGGGCGGTGTTGCTGCGTGCCATCGCGGTGACCAGCGCGGTCAGCACGACGAACCCGACGACGCTGACGACAGCCCAGCCCATGGCGGCCCTCCCCTGGACCGCGCCGCACAGCCCGGGAGCCCGGCGTCCGCGGCGGTGAACGCAGGATCCCGCCGCCCCGGTTCCGCGACAAGTCGGTCCGCGCGCCCCGCCGCGCGACGCGCCGACAGGACCCTCCCGGCCCCGCCGGGAGCCCCGGACCCAGGGTGGGGGGGGGGGGGGGGGGGGGGGGGGGGGGGGGGGGGGGGGGGGGGGGGGGGGGGCCGGGTTTGGGTGGGGGGCGGTGGGGGGG